>DATGRC010000207.1:0-36255 GCA_035303865.1 Acidimicrobiales bacterium | reverse complement strand
CGCCGGCGAAGCCGTCCTCGATGCCGAGGTTGAAGAGTGTCTCGCCCACGACCGGGTCCTCCCAGTCGATCGAGGCGCTCTCGCTCAGCCCGAGCTCCTTGCGGAGCTGGGCCTCGACCTCGGCCTTGGCCTCGTCGGAGGTGATCTGGATCGACCACATGTAGGCGATCAGCTCGTCGATCTGCTGGGAGGTGAGGGGGCCGCCGCCGGCCTCGCCCCACGCCGGCATCGGGGTGCCGGGCCGGCCGTAGACGAGGATCTCGCGCACCTCGTCTTCGCTGAAGCGCAGGAGGACGGTGTTGAGCGCCGGGGCCTGCCAGGAGACGTTGGCGACGAAGTTGTTGTCCTTGTCGTTCAGCGTGAACGCCGCCACGCCGCCCACGCCGTTGGCGCCGTGGCAGCCGGCGCAGTCGTAGCCGCCCTCCGCCGTGGGCGCGAAGAGCGCCGCGCCGCGGTTGATGAAGGTCTGCTCGAACATCTCGACGGCGCCCGACTGCCGGCCCGGCTCGTTGAGCCAGTAGAGCGGCAGGCCCACGGCGATGACGCCGAGGAGGACGAGGCCGGTGGAGAGCACCCGGGTGAGGCGGGGCCCCTCGAGGGTCTCGTCGTCGTAGTAGGGCTTGCGGTTGGGGGCCAGCTCGATCTCGGAGCCGAGCTCGTCGCGGCCGGCCCGGATGTTGACGGCGACGTACCAGACGAAGCCGATGACCGTGATGACCGCGATGACCGCGCCGATGGACTTGACCGTGCTGGCAGCCAGCACGGAGGCCTGCAGGTCGACCATGGTTGCTAGTGACCCCCTCCTGCGCTGACGCAGTTCGGCCCTTCGGCCTCTTGTCCGGTGGTGTTGGTGCCGATCGGCGGGCCCTGGATGATCATGCCGGTGTCCACGGCGATGTTGCTGCCGCTGACCTGGATCGGGAAGCGGTCGAGGCCGCGGGGGGCGGGGCCGCCCTTCTTCTCACCGACCCGGTTGTACTGCGAGCCGTGGCACTGGCACTCGAACCACTGGGAGCTGACGCACTCGGGCACGCGGCAGCCGAGGTGCGGGCACTTCTGGTAGAGGGCCACGTACCCGGCCTCCATGCCGGGCAGCTCGGCGCCGTAGACGGCCCGGGCGGCCGGCAGGGCGGACGCCGGGTAGTGGGTGACCCACATCCGGCCCTCGGGGTAGTAGGCGAAGCCCTGGCCCTCGGCGATCTTGGCGTCGATCGAGGTGGTGCTGCCGATGCTGATCACCGAGCCGAACCCGCCGCCCAGCTTGGGCCACAGGAAGGCGATCACGGCGGCGCCGAAGCCGGACAGACCGAGGGCGAAGAACGTGATGATGCCCCGGTTGAAGAACTGCCGGCGGGTGACGCCGAGGACCTCGGGGTCCGGCGGCACCCACGGCGCCGGCGGCTTGGCCTCGAGGGTGGCCACGCCCTTCGACGCCTGCCGCAGCTCGATGGCGGCGGCCGCCTCGACCTCGCGGCCCGACACCGGCGCGGCCTCGGGGGCCGACGGGGTGATGCGGCCGCGGTCGCGCTTGCGGGTCTCGCGAGCCAGCTCCCCGATGACCTCGCCGGTGTCGCGGCGCCGGGCGGACGCCACGAGGAGGACGCCGGCGAGGACGACGAGGACCGGGATGGCGATGAGCAGTGCGGTGGTGGTCGTCATGGTTGCCTCACAGCTCGACGAAGAGCCCGTCGTTCCACGGGAAGATGAAGTTGAAGCCCGGGCCCCGGAAGAAGGTGCCGATGATCACGAGCACCGCCCAGTACATGAGGAACAGCGTGAACAGCGAGAGGGCGAACTTGCGGTCCTCGGGCTTGTTCGACGGGTTCCGGTCCGTGTACGGCGCCAGGATCAGCGCGACGAGGGCCATGCCGGGAAGCAGCACGCCGGCCACCATCGGGTGGAACCACTTGAGCAGCTCCTGCAGCCCGAGGAAGTACCAGGGCGCCTTCGACGGGTTGGGGGTGAGGTTGTAGTTCGCCAGCTCGAGGAGCGGGGCGTTCACGAATGTCGAGAAGACGAGCAGGAACGCGGTGACGGCGAGGGCGGCCACGAACTCGACCACGAGCAGGTGGGGCCACACGTGGACCTTGTCCTGGGGGGTGGCCTTGACGTCCTGGATCGAGCCGCTCTTGACGACGGTGAGCAGCCGCTGGGTGTGGCCGCCGGGACCGGCGCCCACGGGCACGCCGGCCGCCGCCGCGGGCGGGGTGGCGGCTGCGCCGCCGGTGGCCGCCACCTCGGTGGAGGGGGCGTCGCCGCCGCCGGCCGCCTTGGCCTTGGCCGCCTTGGACCGCTCGAGGAGGTGGGCGGGGATCTTGCTCGCCGCTTCGCTCTTGGGGGCGTCGCCGCCGGCTGGCGCGTCGCCGGAGGCGGCCTCGCCCTTGGCGGCGGCCTTCTTGCGAGCCTCCTCGGCTCGCTTGCGAAGGTGCTCGGGGATCTCGGTCATGTCGTCGTCAGCCCTCGATCACAGCGGTCCGGAGATGCCGCCGTCCTTGCGGACCCGCCAGAAGTGGATCGCCATGAAGATGACGATCGTGAACGGGAGCATCAGGACGTGCAGGACGTACCAGCGCAACAGGGTGTCGGTGCCGATCTCCACGCCGCCGAGGAGCACGAAGCGCACCTCGTTCCCGAAGACCGGGGTGTAGCCCATCATGTTCGTGCCCACCGTGACCGCCCACAGGGCCAGCTGGTCCCAGGGGAGCAGGTAGCCGGTGAAGCTGAGCAGCAGGGTGAGCAGCAGCAGCACCACGCCGATCACCCAGTTGAACTCCCGGGGCGGCTTGTAGGCGCCGTGGTAGAAGACCCGCGCCATGTGCAGGAACACGGACAGCACCATGAGGTGGGCCGCCCATCGGTGCATGTTCCGCACCAGCAGGCCGAAGGTGACCGACGTCTGCAGCGTGTAGATGTCGTCCCAGGCCTGGGCGGCGGTGGGCCGGTAGAAGAACATCAGGAAGATGCCCGTCACCGTCAGCAGGATGAAGAGGAAGAACGACAGGCCGCCCAGGCAGAGCGTGTAGCTCACCTTGACGGCGTGGCGCTTCACCTTCACCGGGTGCAGGTGGTACAGCACCGAGTTCATGATCACGTAGGAGCGGTTACGCGGTGAGTCCGTGTAGCCGTTCCGGAAGATCGACCCGGGCCGGAAGATCGAGTTCCAGGCCTGGCTGCTCTGGATGGTCTCCGGGAGCTTCTTCAGCGAGTCGCCGAGGCGCTGCCCGGCGCTCTTGCCGTCCATCGTGTCTGCCACGTGTCTGTTCTCCTACCCCAGCCTCATGCCGTAGCCGTAGCCGTGGGTGTTGGTGCGCTGATGGAGGTCGCCGCCCGGTGCCGGGTCGCCGACCTTGCCCAGGATGATGACGCCCGTGGGGCAGCGATCGACGCAGAGGGCGCAGCGGGTGCACACGTCGTCGTCGATCAGGAACACCACGTGGTCGCTCGGATCGAGGCCGGGCTTGTCGACGTCGACAGCCTCCTCGATGGCGTCCGGGCGGACCATGTGGATGCACTTCCACGGGCAGATGTCGACGCAGCCCTCGCACATGATGCACTCGGACTGGTCGATGTGGATGAACTGCTTCGGCTTGACCGCCTTGCCGAGCCAGGCGGCGTCGACCTCCTGGAGGACGTAGTCGTCCCGGAACTCGGGCATGGGCGGGTTGGCGTCGGTGCGGGCCATCGGTCAGCTCTTCCGTGCGAGGGGACGACCGTAGGTGGTGGTGGGCACCACCTCCGCCTTGGGCTTGGCCCGGTCCTGCCACTGGGCCCAGTGGAAGATGTGGAGGCCGAGGGCGACGCCGTAGATCAGGAGCACGACGAGGTCGCGCAGCGCCGCGTAGGAGATCGTGAGCGGCTGGAAGCGGTTGGCCTCGAAGATGCCGCCGGGGCCCACGAAGATGCGGTCGGCCCGCCAGTTCCACTCGTTGTCGGCCAGGGTGATCCACTGGTGGGGCACGACGCCGTACCAGAGGTTGAACAGCAGGAAGGCGAACGTGGCCGCGGCCATCGCCTCGCCCCAGCTCAGCGGCGTGCCCGGCTTGCGGCGCTTGCTGTAGAGGACGACGGCGAGGTTTCCCAGGAGGGACAAGATCAGGGATGTGGCGAACGCGATCACTCGCGGCTCCCTCTCGTGAAATCTCTCACAATGGCCCGGGGGCTTGTTGGGACCACCCGGCGGACGCCGACCGGTCTAGCACGCGCCCTCACCGGCCATCACATCCGGCGATCCGCCCCAGGCCACAGGGCTGGATGGGCGATCGCGGGGCCCCGCTTGGCTTGGATGGGGACCGGCCGCTGACCTAGGTTCGGCGCACCACGCCCCTGCGCTGCGGAGGACCCAGACGCGTGACCGAGATCCCCGAGCACCTGCTGAAGCGCTCCAAGGAGCGCCGCGCCGCCATCGGCGGCGAGTCCGCTCCGGCCAGCGACGCTCCTGCCGCGGCCACCCCCGCCCCCGCCGAGGCGGCGGCGACCCCCGCGCCGGCCGCAGCCGCCGCCACCCCCGCCCCGGTCGAGGAGAAGCCGAAGCCGAAGCCGGTGCGCCCCGAGGTGGCCGCGGCGATGCGCCGCAAGAAGATCCCGTTCTGGGCCCTGCCGGTGCTGCTCGCCCTCCCCCTGTGGGCCTACGCCTACCAGGGGACGCTCGAGCCCCCGCCCGCCGATGCCAGCACCCCGTTCGCGCTCGGCCAGGCGGTCTACGGCGGCTGCGCCGCCTGCCACGGCGCCGGCGGCGGCGGCGGTGCCGGCCCGGCCCTCACCGGCGTGCTCGAGAACTGGCCGGACTACCGCGACCACATGATGTGGGTGAAGCTCGGCTCGAACGGCTGGCCGGCCCCCACCTACGGCGCCAACGAGGTCCCGCTCCTCAGCCAGGGCGGCGCCATGCCCGCGCACCCCCAGCTCACCGACCAGGAGCTGGCCCAGGTGGTGCTCTACGAGCGGGCCGCCTTCGGCGGGCTCGAGGAGGGCAGCGAGGAGTACCTCGAGCTCGAGGCGATCGCCACCGGCGAGATGACCTTCGCCGAGGCGGGCCTGGGCGAGCTGTCCGAGGCCGCGGGCGTCCCCGAGTCCGAGCTGGGCGGCTGACCCGGGTCCGGCCCGGCCGGGCCGAGGGACCTCCGGCAGCGACCGCGCTCGCGGTCGCTACTGCCGCGCCCGGGTGCGGCGCAGGAGCGGGTCGGCGGCGGCCAGAGCCCGGTCGGCGATCCGCAGGACCCGGCCGGCGGCGCCCGGCGTCTCGTTGTCGACGAGGTTGCCCATCACGGCCAGGGTGATGTTGGCGACCGCCTGGGTGCCGACGGCCACCCGGAGCCCGTTGCGCAGGATCCAGGGGTGGCCGATGAGGAACGAGAAGCGGCGGCCGGTGCGCAGGAACCCGTCGAAGCGCTCCCCCAGCGCCGCGTCGTAGCGGTCGGGGGCGGTCGAGGGGTCCTCGAGGAACCGGTCGGCGGCGAGGGTGCCGGACTCGAGGCCGTAGTCGATGCCCTCGCCGTTCATCGGGTTGATGAGCCCGGCCGCGTCGCCCACGGCCACCCAGCCGGGGCCGTGACGGCGCAGGGAGCTCATCGGCAGGCGCCAGGCCCGGGGCCGCTCCTCGATCGGGCCGAGCCCCCACTCGTCGCGGACCATGGCGTGGTAGTCGGCGAGGAGCCGGTTGAGGTTCAGGTCGGTGAAGCGGCGCATCGTGGACAGCGCCCCGACGCCGATGTTCACGGTCCCGTCGCCGCAGGGGAACATCCAGCCGTAGCCGGGGACCGGGGTGCCGTCCTGGGTCCGCAGGGTGAGCGTGGCCTCCAGGTGGCGGTCGGCGTGGCGGGGGGACTCGATGTAGGTGCGGATGGCCAGCCCGAAGGGCTCGTCGGGGTCGCGCTCGGCGCCCACCCGGGCGGCGGCCTGGCCCTGGGCGCCGGCGGCGATCACGGTCATGGCGGCGTCGAATCGCCGTCCGCCGGCCTCGACGCCGACGACCCGGTCGCCGTCGAGCACCGGGAGGGCCTCGGTCTCGTAGACGACCTCGGCCCCGGCCTTCTCCGCCAGCTCGATCAGGTGGGCGTCGAGGCGACGGCGGGGCCACACCGCCCCGTGGGATGGGAAGCGCCCGTGCTGGGGCCAGGGCAGCTCGCGGCGCTGCCGCCCGGCGATCATGCGCAGGCCGTCGATGCGGTGGGCGTCGTCGACCGACACGTCGAGCTCGCGCAGCGCGCCGACGGCGCGCGGGGTCAGCCCGTCGCCGCAGACCTTGTCCCGCCCGAAGCGCCCCTTCTCGAAGACGACGACCCGCGCCCCGCCCCGTGCCGCCCGCATGGCGGCCGCCGCGCCGGCCGGCCCTCCACCGATGACCGCCAGGTCGACGCGCTCCGCAGGGCTCACCCCCCCATTGTCGCCGCCCCCACCCCCCTCCAGCGATTCCACCCACCCCGCCACGCCCCGAGCGGCGGGCACCGAAAGGACCGAGCCGGTGCAGCAGCACGGAGGCGGCGCACCGCAAGCCGCCGGCGGGGGCGTGGGGGCAGAGGCTCCGCCGGAGCCCCCACCCCGGGGTCGATCCGGCTCCGCCGGTCGACCCCGACGAGCCCTCAGCGCGGCGGCCGCAGGCCGCCGCACCCCTGCCTCGCCGCAGGCGTCCGAGGACGACCTACCCGATGGTGAGCGTGCCGGTCATGCCGGGGTGGATCTCGCAGTGGTAGGGGACCTCGCCGGGTTCGCTCGGCGCGGTGAAGGTGGTGGCCTCCCCGGCGGCCACGGTGCCGGTGTCGAAGCTGCCGTCGTCGGCGGTGACGGTGTGGGCCACGGAGTCGTCGTTGCGCACGGTGACCTCGGCGCCGGGCGCGACGGTGGCCGAGCTGAGCGCGAAGTCGGCGGCGACGATCGTGCCCGGCTCGGCGGCGGCGTCGCTGCCGGCGTCCTCGGCGGTGGGTGACGGGCCGGAGGCCTCGGTGTCGCCGTCGTCGCCGCAGGCGGCGAGGAGCAGGCCGGCGACGGCCAGCGAGGCGAGCCCGGTCGCCGCTCGGCGGCGCGGGGCGGGTCCGGTGCGGTCGCGTCCCCCCACCCGGTCATCAACGCGCCGTTCGGGCGGGGGCGCAACCCCGCCGGGGGTCGGGCTCAGACGGCGACGGGCGTGGCGCGGGTGGAGGCGTGCTCGGTGGCCGGCGCCGGCCGCGGCGAGGGGGCCGGGTCGGTGAGGTCGATGATCACGTCGACCTCGTCGCTCGGGGCGGGGGCGGGCCGGCGGCGGGGCGCCAGGTGCTTGGCGTCGTAGGGGTTGGTGGCCACGGCCCAGAGGGAGAAGAGGCAGGCGAGGCTGAGGGCGGTGCCGATGGCGGCGGGCGGGCCCATCACCGAGGCGGCCACGCCGCCGATGGCGGCGCCGAGGGCCTGGCTGCCCATGAGGACGCCGACGGCGATGCCCATGGCCGAGGCCCGGGACTCGCGTCGCAGGCGGGTGCCGATCACCACGTTCGTGGGGATCGAGATGGCGAACATGCCCCCCGAGATGAGGCAGGCGACGATGGCGCCCCAGGTGCCGACCTGGAGGAAGAAGAGCGGCGCGGCGAGCGCGGCGGTGATCGCGGCGCACCACGACGAGCCGAGGAGGAGCCGGCGGTGGTCGCCGCTGGTGGGGATGATCGCGGTGACGAGGATCGTGCCGATGGGGACGGCGGCCTGCAGCACCCCGAGCATGCCGTCGGGGATGCCCACGACCTTGGCGTAGGGGACGACGAGGGCCTCGTCGACGGTGCCGAGCGCCCCGGTGATCGTGATGAGCACGAGGGCCCGGCGCACCATGCGGTCGTCGACGAGGTTGCGGTAGCCGTCGCGCAGCGACCCGCCGATCCCGGCGCCCTCGGCGGAGGGTGCGGCCGCCGGGGTGCCCCGCAGCTGCAGTACGATGAGCGCGGAGACGAGGAACGACGCGGCGTTGAGGGCGAGGGCGGTGTTGGCGCCGAGCCAGACGAGCATCCCGCCGCCCATCACGCTGCCGACCACCACCGCGGCCTGCACGGAGATGCCGGCGAAGGCGAGGGCGTCGCCGTAGTCCTCCTCGGGGACGAGGTCGGGGATGGCGGCGGAGCGGGCGGCCTCGAAGGGCGGGGTGGCGAGGCCGGCCACGAAGGCCAGGACCAGCATGGCGCCGACGGGGGTGCCCGGGATGAGCATGAGGCCGAACATGGCGGCCCGGACGATGTCGGCCACGAGCATCACGGAGATGCGTCCCCGCTTGTCGGCGAGCGTGGCGAGCACCTGGCCGAGCCCGACGTAGCCGGCCAGCGACACGGCGGTCACCCCGGCCGCCCACGCCGGCGACCCGGTGCGCTCGAGGACGATGACGGTCAGCGCGAGGCGGGCGGCCCAGTCGCCGAGCAGCGACACCATGTCCGCCACCCACAGGTGGCGGAAGTGCCGGTTGCGCAGGGTCGCCAGCAGCGCTGCTGGTCGCCCGCGCCGCCCGCCGCCCTCGCCCTGCATGGCGGTCACGGTACGACGAGGCGACGGTCCGCACAAGCGGTACCACACTGCGTGGCCGGAGGGGTCGATGCCCCCACGAGATCCGGTCGGACGGCCACGGAGCGTGGTCGTGCGACGTCGAGGCCGGCGGGTCAGGCCTCGGGGGTGGAGGCGTCGGTGGGGGCGTCCACGACCGGCGGCTCGGTGCCGCTGACCATGCCCTCGGCCAGGTCGGCCTGGAGCCGGGGCCGCACCGAGGTCCACACCCAGACCGCCACGCCGACGAGGACGATGCAGAGGTACTGGGCGCCGGTGAGGCCGAGCACCCGCTCGTCGTTGACCCGCACCGCGTCGGCGGCGAAGCGGAACACCCCGTAGAGGGCGCAGAAGATCGCCATGGCGGTGCCCGGCCGGGCCCGCCGCGCCGGCGGGTAGAGCACCCCCACCAGCACGACGAAGATCACGAGCATGTAGAGGATCTCGTAGAGCGACAGGTTGTGGAAGCTCATGCCGGGCACGAGGGGCTCGTCGCCGATGAAGCCCTCCCGCACCGAGCCGCCCTCGTAGCGGGTGGCGAGGAAGAAGTCGGACGCCTTGCCGAAGTGCTCCCCCACCGCGTAGCAGCCCACCCGACCGATGGCGAGGCCGATCGACAGCCCCATGGCCAGCCCGTCGAGGCTGTTCCACCGGGTGATCCGGTTCCAGTGCCGGAACACCGGGTACCCGAAGATCACGGCGGCGATGAACCCGCCGGAGAACTGCAGGCCCCCCTCCCAGATGGCGAAGGCCTGCCAGGGCGTGTCGAGGTCGTCGAGGTGGGTGAGCACCCAGGTGACCCGCGACCCGATGACCCCGGCGAGCACCATGCGCATGGCCAGGCTGTAGGTGGTGTCGCGGGGGATCCCGTGCTCCTCGCCGTAGCGAGCCGCCACCCAGGCGCCGACGAGCACGCCGAGGGCCACCATGAGCCCGAAGGTCCGCAGTTCGAGGATCCCGAGGTCGAGGGACGGGAAGGTCGTGTACGGGATCTCAGCCAGGAGCACGGGGGCCATGCTCCCATGTCCGATCCGTCCCCCGACAGTCGCCGGACGGGGGCGGGGCCTGGCGCGGCGCTACAGGGGCTCGTGCCAGCCGCCCACGCCGGAGGCGAGGGTCTCGGCGGCGCTCGGGCCCCAGGTGCCCTTGTGGTAGAGGCTGACGGGGTGCGGGTCGGCGAGGGCGTCCTCGAAGATCCGCCACTGCTCGTCGAGGGCGTCGGCCCGCCCGAAGCGGCGGGCGTCGCCGTCCATGGCGTCGCCGAGAAGGCGCTGGTAGGCCTCCTCCCGCTCCCCGAGGACCTCGCCGAAGTCGACCTCGAGGTCGACGGGGCGGGTGTGCAGCTCGTCGCCCGGGGCCTTGGTCTGGAGGTGGAGCATCACGCCGTCCTCCTTGCCGAGCCGGAACCGCAGGTGGTTGGGGTGCGGGGCCCGGCGGCCCTTCGGGGTGAAGAGGTGCTGGGGCGGGGCCTGGAACTCCACGACCGCCTCGGTGGCGGTGACCGGGAGGCACTTGCCGGTGCGGATCAGCCACGGCACGCCGGCCCAGCGCCAGGAGTCGATCTCGAGCCGCAGCGCCACGAACGTCTCCACGTCGGAGTCGGGGGCCACGCCCTCCTCCTCCCGGTAGCCGCGGTACTGGCCCCGGACCACGAGCTGCGGGTCGACGGTGCGGATCTGGCGGAAGAGCTTGGTGCGCTCGTCGCGCAGGCTGTCGGCGTCGCTGTCCACCGGCGGCTCCATGGCCAGGAGGGCGACCACCTGGAGGAGGTGGTTCTGGACGACGTCGCGCAGGGCGCCGACGCTCTCGTAGAAGCGACCTCGCCCCTCCACGCCGAAGCGCTCGGCCAGGGTGATCTGCACGCTCGACACGAAGCTGCGGTTCCAGATCGGCTCGAGCATCGAGTTGGCGAACCGGAACACGAGGAGGTTCTCGACCGACTCCTTCCCGAGGTAGTGGTCGATCCGGTAGATCCGCTCCTCGTCGAAGGCGCGGTGGAGGATCTCGTTGAGCTCGCGCGACGACTGCAGGTCCCGCCCGAAGGGCTTCTCCACGACCACCCGAGCCTCGCGGTTCAGGTCCTTGGCGGCGAGGCCGACGACGACGTCGTCGAAGAGCTCGGGCGGGACGGCCAGGTAGAAGAGGGGGTGGTGGGCGTCGCGCTCGTCGAGCGCGGCCCGCAGCGCGTCGAACGACGCCGGGTCGCGGTAGTCGCCCCGGACGTAGCAGATGCGCGCCGCCAGCTCGTCCCACACGGCCTCGTCCACGTCGCCGCCGGCCTCGACCGCCTCGCGGGCGTGCTGGCGGAGGCGCTCGGTGTCCCAGTCGGAGGAGGCGAAGCCGATGACCGGGACCTGGTGCTCGCCGGCACGGGCCATCTCGTAGACGGCCGGGAAGATCTTCTTCTTGGCCAGGTCGCCGGTAGCGCCGAAGAGCACCAGGGCGTCGGAGGGCGGGAGCTCGTCGGTCACGTGGCGGCCTCGTCGGTGCGTGTGACGGGGGGCTGGCCCTCGCCGGGGGCGTCCTCGGGCAGGACGGCGTGCCCGCCGAACTGCTCGCGCAGCGCGGCGATGGCCCGCATCGCCGCGCCCTCGGTGTCCTGGCTGGTGAAGCGGGCGTAGAGCGCGGCGCTGATCACGGGCACCGGGACGCCCCGCTCGACGGCCTCCTGCACCGTCCAGCGGCCCTCCCCCGAGTCCTGGGCGACGGGGGCCAGACCGGTCAGGCCGGGTCGCTGCTCGAGCGCCCGGACGAAGAGGTCGAGCAGCCAGGAGCGCACGACGCTGCCGTGCCGCCAGGCGCTGAGCGCGCCCTTGGCGTCGATGTCAAGCCCGGAGCGGGCGAGCAGGTCGTAGCCCTCGGCGTAGGCCTGCATCAGCCCGTACTCGATGCCGTTGTGGACCATCTTCGTGAAGTGGCCGGTGCCGACCTGGCCGGTGTGGACGAAGCCGCCCTCGGGGGCGAGGGCGTCGAAGACGGGTTGGGCCAGCGCGACGTGCTCGTCGGCGCCACCGACCATGAGGCAGTACCCCTCGGTGCGGCCCCAGATGCCGCCGCTCGTGCCGGCGTCGACGTAGCCGATGCCGTGCTGGCCGAGGTGCTCGGCCCGGCGGACGCTGTCGCGCCAGTTCGAGTTGCCGCCCTCGACGACCACGTCGCCGGCGGCGAGCAGACCGCCGAGCCCGACCACGGTGTCCTCGGTGGGCTGGCCGGCCGGCACCATCACCCACACCACCCGCGGCGGGTCGAGGGCGGCGACGAGCGCCTCCAGGGAGTCGACGTCGGCGTCGGCGCTGAAGGGGTCGTAGCCGACGACCTCGTGGCCCTTGTCGCGCAGGCGGGCGGCCATGTTGCCGCCCATGCGCCCGAGCCCGACCATCCCGACCTTCACGTGCGGACCTCCTCGTCGCCGTCGCTCATCGGGCCAGCAGCTCGTCGAGGGAGACCCGGCCGGCCCGGATGCCGCGGGCCTGGAGCGTGCGCAGGTCGCCGGTGGCCTGGGCCTGCTTGAGGTGCCCGAAGCCGAAGTCCCGGCCCGGGATCGGGATCTCGTAGGGGTCCGGCGGGGAGACCTGGACGCAGACGATGCTGGGCGGGCCGCCCTTGTGGAGCTGGCCGGTGGAGTGCAGGAAGCGGGGCCCGAACCCGAGCGACACGGCCACCTGCAGCTCGTCGCGCAGGCGGGTGCGGACCGCCTGCAGCTCGGTGGCCATCGGGCTCTCCGGGTCGAGGAAGGCCTGGATGGCGAGGTGGTCGCCGGGGCGGACCTGGGCCAGCAGGTCGTCGAGGGGGACCTCCTCGACGGAGGCGTCCCCCTCAGCCAGCACCTCGGCGGTGGCGGCCTTCGCCGCGGCGACGTCGGGCTGGTCGAAGGGCTGCAGGCCGAGGGCGGCCCCGGCCCAGGCGGTGGCCAGCTCGGCCACGACGACGGCGTGGCCGAGCGAGGCGGCGCCGGCGTCGACCGGCAGCCAGGTGACGGGGAGCCCCGCGGCGAGGAGCTGGGCGGCGGCGCCGGCCACCGTGCCCCGGGCGTCCTCGGGGACGTCGTCGGGGACCTCGTCGGGTCGGCACCCGGCGACGAAGAGCCGGTCGGCGCCGTAGGTGCCGAGCCCGAGCGGCTCCCCCACGATCGGCACCACCCCGGTGCCGTCCTTGCCCAGCGACTCGGCGACGAGCTGCTCGACCCACAGGCCGAACGCGTCGACGGCCGGCGCCAGCACGAAGGTGGCCTTGTCCCGCCCCCGCCGGACGCCGGCGGCCAGGGCGGCGGCGACGGCGAGGGCCGGGTTGGCGGCGGGATCGACCTCGGGGCCGCACTCGCGCAGGGCGCGGCGGGCGCCGTCGAGCAGCGCGTCGACGTCCACCCCGGCCAGCAGGGCGGGGACGAGCCCGAAGCACGACAGGGCCGAGTACCGGCCCCCGATGTCCGGCCGGTTCTCGAACACCTCGGCGAAGCCCCGCTCGCGCGCCAGGGCCGCGAGCTCGGACCCCGGGTCGGTGATGACGGCGAAGCGGGACGGGTCGCCGCTGCGGGCCCAGGCCCACTCGAGGTGGCTGCGGGTCTCGATCGTGGAGCCCGACTTGGAGGAGGCGACGTGGAGGGTCCGCTCGGGCGGGCAGGTCCGGTCGATCCGGGCCACCGCCACCGGGTCGGTGCTGTCGAGCACGTGGAGCGACGGGCAGCCCTCGTGAGGCCCGAACGTCTGGGCCAGCACCTCGGGGAAGAGGCTGGAGCCGCCCATGCCCATGACGAGCACGTGCTCCACGGGGGCGGCGGCCAGGAGCCGGGAGCAGCGGTCCCGCAGCTCGCCGAGGGAGGCGACCATCTCCTCGACGACGGGGATCCAGCCGAGGCGGTCGGCCAGCTCGGTGGGGTCCTCGCGCCAGAGCGTGTGGTCACCGGCGAACGTGCCGGCCACGGCGTCTCGGGCGACGAGGTCCGCGGCGACGGCGTCGGCCTCGTCGCCGAGCGGTCCGAGGGCGGCGATGGCGTCAGGCGGCAGCGTCATGGCCCGTCCACCTTCCCACGTCGACGGCCCCGCATCCCGGCGGTTCAGGCCGCGACGGCGGCCGCAGCCTCCCGGGCGGCGGCGACGACCTCGTCGACCACCTCGTCGGTGTGGGCCAGCCCGGGGAACAGCACCTCGTAGGCGCCGGGGGCGATCGCCACGCCCCGCTCGAGGAGGGCGTGGAAGAGCCGGGCGTAGGTGGCGGTGTCGGTGCTCTGGGCGCTGGCGTAGTCGGTGGGCGCCTCGGGGCCGAGGAAGAGCCCGACGAGCGTGGCCTCCTGGGGGACGACGGCGGGGATGCCGGCGTCGGCCAGGGCCGCTCGCAGCCCGGCGGCCAGCCGGGTGGCGGTGGCGGCGAGCTGCTCGTAGGCGGCGGGGGTGAGCAGCTCGAGCGCGGCGAGCCCCGCCGCGGTGGCGAGCGGGTTCCCCGACAGGGTGCCGGCCTGGTAGACGGGCCCGAGCGGCGCCACCTGGCGCATGACGTCGCGGCGGCCGCCGTAGGCGCCGATGTTGAGGCCGCCGCCGATCACCTTGCCGAAGGTGGTGAGGTCGGGCCGCACGCCGGTGCGCTCCTGGGCCCCGCCGCGGGCGACCCGGAAGCCGGTGATGACCTCGTCGAAGACGAGGAGCGCGCCGACCCGGTCGCACTCGGCCCGCAGCCCCTCGAGGAACCCGGGGGCGGGCGGGACGAGGCCCATGTTGGCGGCGACCGGCTCGACGATGACGCAGGCCACGGTGTCGTCGAGGTCGGGCACGACGTTGTAGGGGACGACGCGGGTGTCCTTCACGGCGGCGGCGGTGACGCCGGCGGAGCCGGGCAGCCCGAGGGCGGCGAGGCCGCTGCCGGCCTCGGCGAGGAGCAGGTCGCCGTGGCCGTGGTAGTTGCCGGCGAACTTCACGACGACGTCGCGGCCGGTGAAGCCGCGGGCGACGCGGATCGCGGACATCGTGGCCTCGGTGCCGGAGGACACGAGCCGCACGAGCTCGATCGACGGGACCCGCTCGGCGATGGCCTCGGCGAGGAGCACCTCCCGCTCGGTGGGGGCGCCGTAGGAGGTGCCGTCCACCGCCGCCCGCTGCACGGCCTCGACGATGGCGGGGTGGGCGTGGCCGGCGATGATCGCCCCGTAGGACTGCACGAGGTCGACGTAGCGGCGGCCCTCGACGTCCCACACGTGGGCGCCCTCGGCCCGGGCGACGAAGTAGGGGGTGCCGCCCACGCTGCCGAAGGCCCGGACGGGGCTGTTGACGCCGCCGGGGATGACGGCCTGGGCGCGGGCGAAGAGCTCCTCGTTGGTGGTCATCGGTGCCTCCAGTGGCGGGGTGTCAGCGGCCGAGGCGCTCGGCCAGCTCGCGGGCGAGGTAGGTGAGGATGAGGTCGGCCCCGGCCCGCTTGATGGCGGTGATGTGCTCGAGGGCGACCTCGTCGCCGTCGATCCAGCCTCGCTCGGCGGCCGCCTTGATCATCGAGTACTCGCCGGACACGTGGTAGGCGGCGAGGGGCAGGTCCACCTCGGCTCGGGCGGCGGCGATCACGTCGAGGTAGGCGAGGGCCGGCTTCACCATGACGAGGTCGGCGCCCTCGGCGACGTCGGCGTGGATCTCCTCCATCGCCTCGCGGAGGTTGGCGGGGTCCTGCTGGTAGCCCTTGCGGTCGCCGCCGCCGGCGATCGTGACGTCGACGGCGTCGCGGAAGGGGCCGTAGAGGGCGGACGCGTACTTGGCCGCGTAGGCGAGGATCGCCGTGGCGTGGTGCCCGGCCTCGTCGAGGGCGTCGCGGATGGCGGCCACCTGGCCGTCCATCATCCCGCTGGGGGCCACGACGTCGGCGCCCGCGTCGGCCTGGGCGACGGCCGCCTTGCGGTAGAGCTCGAGCGTGGCGTCGTTGTCGACGTCGCCGTCGGGCCCGACGATCCCGCAGTGGCCGTGGTCGGTGTACTCGTCCACGCACAGGTCGGCGATGAGGACGACGTCGTCGCCGACCTCGGCCCGCAGGTCGGCGAGCGCCAGCTGCACGATCCCCTCGGGGTCCCAGGCGCCGGAGCCCTGGGGGTCCTTGGTGGCGGGCACGCCGAAGAGGATCACGGCGGGGATCCCGAGGCCGGCCAGCTCGGCGACCTCCTTGCGGAGGCTGTCGCGGGTGTGCTGCACGACGCCGGGGAGGCTGGCGATGGGCTGCGGCTCGGCGATCCCCTCGCGCACGAAGAGCGGGGCGACGAGGTCGTCGACCGACAGCTGGGTCTCGGCGACGAGCCGGCGCAGGGCCGGGGTGCGGCGGAGGCGGCGGAGGCGACGCTGGGGGAAGCCCATGGGGCCAGCGTACGGGGGCGGTGTCGGCGGGGCTCAGTCGCGGGCGGCGACGAGCGACTCGAGCAGCTCGACGTGGACCTCGAGCAGGGTGGGGACGACGAGGTCGACGTGGCTGAAGTCGTTGTGGCGGGTCAGCTCGCTCGGCACGGCGACCACGGCCATGCCGGCCGCTTTCGCGGCGGCGGCGCCGTGGGCGGAGTCCTCGAGGGCCACGCTGCGGGCGGGGTCGGCGCCGAGGTCCTCGAGGGCCCGCAGGTAGACGGCGGGGGCCGGCTTGCCCCGCCCGCCGACCACGTCGGCGCCGACCAGCGTGCGGAAGTACGGGGTCAGGCCGAAGCGCTTCGTGTGGCGCACGAGCCAGTCCCGGTTCGACGAGGAGGCCACCCCGCAGGGGACCCCCTCGTAGTGGAGGGCCTTGAGCAGCTCGGTGACGCCCGGCATGAGCGGGATGGCGTCGAGGTCCCGGGCCTGGGCCCGGTAGGCGGCCTCGAAGTCCTCGAGCGAGAAGCCCTCGGCGCCGGCCGCCTCGCAGATGGCCGGCCACCAGGCGTCGGCCTCCTCGCCGCTCACCCCCACCCCGGCCGCCCAGGCCTCCATGGTGAGCTCGTGGCCGTGGGCGGCGAAGGCGCCGGCCGCCATCTCGTAGATCACGAGCTCGCTGTCGATGACGAGCCCGTCGAAGTCGAAGACGACGGCGTCGAGCGGCGAGCTCATCGCGAGCGGGGGGTCGGCGCGGTCACTGGCCCACCATCATGCCGGGCGGCCGCACCGATCACGACCGGGGACCGGTCTCGCCCCACGCGGCGAGGGCGGCGAGGAGCCCGTCGATCGTGTGCTCGGCGGCCTCCACGTCGACGGTGAGGCCCAGCCGGCGGGCGGTGGCCGCCGTGATCGGACCGATGCAGGCGACGACCGGCGGCACCGCGTCGCGCCCGAGCGCCTCGACGAAGCGCTCCACGGTGGACGACGAGGTGAACGTGACCACGTCGGCGGCGGCCGCGGCGGCCCGCTGCTCGCCGTCGATCGCGGCCGGCACGGTGCGGTACGCCTCGACGACGTCCACCTCCCAGCCGGCGGCCCGCAGGCCGTCGGGCAGGACGTCTCGGGCGACGGCGGCCCGGGCGAGGAGGAGGCGCCCGCCCTCGGGCCGGGCGGCGGTGAGCGCGTCGAGGAGTGACTCGGCCACGTACCGCTCGGGGACGAGGTCGGCGACGATGCCGCGGGCGGCGAGCGCGGCGGCGGTCCCCGGGCCGATGGCGGCGACCCGGGCGGCACCGAAGGCGCGGGCGTCGCCGCCGGTGTCGGCGATGGCGGCGAGGAGCCGCCCGGCGCCGTTGGGGGAGGTGACGGCGACCCAGTCGTAGGTGCCGAGGCGGCGGGCCGCGGTCCGCAGGGCGTCGCCGCCGTCGGCGGGGTCGACGACCTCGATGACCGGCACCTCGATCGGCTCGGCGCCGAGCTGGCGCAGCCCGGCGGCCAGCGCGGAGGCCTGGCTGCGGGTGCGGGTGACCAGGACGCGCCGGCCGAGCAGCGGACGGTCCTCGAACCAGCGGAGGTCCACGCCGGCCACCTCGCCGACCACGATGACCGACGGCGCCTCGAGCGGCTGGTCGGCGATCGTGCCGAGGGTGGCGCGGATCGTGTGCTGCTGCGGGCGGGTCCCCCACCGGACCGCGGCGGCGGGGGTGTCCGGGGAGCGCCCGGCGGCGATGAGCCGCTCGGCGATCCGCCGGATGCGGGCCACGCCCATGAGGATGACGACCGTGCCGCCGACGCGGGCCACCGCGTCCCAGTCGACGGTGCCGTCGTCCCCCACCGCCGGGTCCTCGTGGCCGGTGACGACGGTGAAGGAGGTGGAGCTGTGGCGCAGGGTGACCGGGATGCCGGCGTAGGCGGGGACGGCGATGGCGGAGGTGATGCCGGGGACGACCTCGAAGTCCACGCCCGCCGCGGCCAGCGCGGCCGCCTCCTCGCCGCCGCGGGCGAACACGAACGGGTCGCCGCCCTTCAGGCGCACGACGGTGCCGCCGGCGCGGCCCTTGGCCACGAGCAGGTCGTTGATCGCCTCCTGGCGCATCGTGACCCGGCCCGGGGCCTTGCCGACGGAGATGCGCTCGGCGTCGGCGGGGGCGAGGTCGAGCAGCGTCTCGACGGAGAGCCGGTCGTAGACCACGACGTCGGCTCGTGCGAGCACCTCGGCGGCCCGCACGGTGAGCAGCCCCGGGTCGCCCGGCCCCGCTCCCACCAGGTACACGGTCATGGGGCGAGGTTACGGGCCCGGGCGCGGCGCGCCGGCGGCGGCCGGCCGGTCACCGCCGGAGCAGCTCGGCGCCGCCGTGGTCGAGGAGGTGGCGGGCCACGGCGCCGCCGTCGGGGCCCTCGTGGCGCAGCACGGTGGACCCGTCCGCGGCGGCGAGCATCCCCCGCACCCGCACCTCGCCGTCGACGATCGTGGCGTGGGCGGCGGCCGGCAGGGAGCAGTCCCCGCCCAGCTCGCGCAGGAACGCCCGCTCGGCGTCCACGCAGCGCCGGCTGTCGGCGTGCTCGATGGCGGCCAGGCGGGCCCGGAGCGCCGCGTCGTCGTCCCGGCACTCGACGGCCAGCGCCCCTTGGGCCACCTGGGGCAGCACCTCGTCGGTGCTGAGCACCTCGGTGAGCTGGTCGGCGAGGCCGAGGCGCTCGAAGGCGACGACGGCGACCACGATCGCGTCGTGGTCGGCGGCCTTGGCCAGCCGGGTCTGCATGTTCCCCCGCAGCCCGACGAAGCGCAGGTCCGGGCGGAGGGCGGCCAGCTGGGCCTGGCGGCGCAGCGACCCGGTGGCCACCTCGGCGCCCTCGGGCAGGTCGGCGAGGGTGCTCCCGACGAGCGCGTCGCGGACCTCGCCCCGCTCGGGCACGGCGGCGATGACGAGGCCGGGCACGGTGGTCGACGGCAGGTCCTTGGCGGAGTGCACGGCGAGGTCGGCCCGCCCATCGAGCACGGCGGCCTGCACCTCCTTGGCGAACACGCCCTTGCCGCCGATCTCCCAGATCGGGCGGTCGAGCTGTCGGTCGCCCTGGGTGTCGACGATGACGAGCTCGACGGCCACGGACGGGTCGGCGGCCCGCAGCAACGAGGCCACGTGCTCCGCCTGCCAGCGAGCGAGGGCCGATCCCCGGGTGGCGATCCGGATGAGCGTCGACGGGTCGGTGCGGTCGGGGGCCGTCACGGCGCAGGCGCGCGCAGCGGCGCGGTCACTCGACGCCGAAGAGGTCGCGCAGGCTGGTGAGGAGGCGCTCGCCGCGGGCGGTGCCGGCTGCCTCCTTGAGCGCCACCGTGGGCTCGTGGAGCAGCTTGGCGACGAGGCCCTTGGTGAGGGCGTCGACGGCGGCCCGCTGCTCGTCGGTGAGCTCGGCGAGGCGCTTGGCGTGGCGCTCGAGCTCGGCGGCGCGGAGGGCCTCGGCCCGGGACCGCAGCGCGACGATCATCGGGGCGACCTCGCGGGCGGAGGTGGCGACGAGGTAGCGGTCGAGCTCCTCGTCGAGCAGCGCCTGCACGAAGGCGACCTCGCCCCGCCGGGCCTGGGCGCCGGCGTCGGCGAAGGCCCGGAGGTCGTCCATGTCGAGGAGGGTGACGCCGGGCAGCGTGCCGACCTCGTGGTCGACGTCGCGGGGCACCGCGATGTCCACGATGAGCAGCGGCCGGTCCGGGCGGCGGGCCATGACGGCCCGGGCCCCGTCGGCGTCGAGGATCGGGGTGGTGGCGCCGGTGGAGGACAGCAGCACGTCGACGTCGGCGAGCGCCTCGACGAGGTCGCCCAGCTCGACCGGGCGTCCCCCGACGGCGGCGGCCAGGTCGACGGCCCGCTCGTGGGTGCGGTTGGCGACGGAGATGTCGGCCACGCCGGCCTTCACGAGCCCGAGGGCCATGGCCTCGCCCATCTCGCCCGCCCCGAGGACGAGGACCCGACGGCCCCGCAGGTCGCCGAGGCGGTCGGCGGCGAGGGCCACCGCGGCCTGCGACACCGAGGTGGTGTGCCGCCCGATGGCGGTGTCGGTGCGGGCCCGCTTGCCGGCCTCGATGGCGTGGCGGAACAGCAGGTTGAGCGTGGGCCCGGCCGCGCCCTCCTCGCGGGCCAGCTCCCAGGCCTGCTTCACCTGGCCGAGGATCTCGCTCTCGCCGAGGACGGCGGAGTCGAGCCCGGCGGTGACCGAGAACAGGTGGGCGACGGCCGGCGCGTCGTAGTGCGTGTAGAGGTGGTCGGCGAGGTCCTCGGGCGCGAGGAAGGCCGTCTCGGCCAAGAAGTCCCGGATGTCCTGGTAGGCGCCGTGGAACCGCTCGGCGACCGCGTAGATCTCCGTGCGGTTGCAGGTGGACAGCACGACCGCCTCGGACACGTCGTGGCGGGAGATCAGGTCGTGCAGGGCCTTGGGCAGCGCACCGTCGCCGATCGTCACCCGCTCGAGCAGGTCGAGCGGCGTGCTCCGGTGGTTCAGTCCGATGACGACGACGGACAAGGCGTTGGGGCTCCTTCGCGGCTGCCCGGGCCGGTGCTGGCGGGGCCCACGACGCTGTCGAGCAGCGCCCTGGCCTCGGTCAGGCGGCCGTCCCGGATCAGCTCCAGCATTCCCGAGTCGAGGGCCTGCCGCCAACTCGCCGCCGGGGCGCGGACCCCGGCGGCGGCCAGGGCGGCGCGGTGCTCGGCCAGGAGGTCGAGGAGCTGCTCGTGCTCGGGGCCGATCGCCTCGGCCAGCTGGTCGCGCAGCCAGGCCGCGAGCGCGGGGCTGCGACCGGCGGTGGAGACGGTGACGAGGAGCGGGCCGCGGTCGAGCCGAGCCGGCAGCGTGTAGGTGCAGCGCTCGGGGTCGTCGGCGGCGTTGACCCAGATGGCGTGGGCCTCCGCGTCGTCGTGGACGGCCTGGTTGACGGCGGGGTCGTCGGTGCAGGCGACCACGAGCCGGTACCCCTCGACGTCGCCCCGCTCGTAGGGTCGGCGCTCGACCGCCACCGGCAGCGCGGCGAGGTCGTCGACCACGTGGGGGGCCACGACGGTGACCTCGGCGCCAGCGGCGAGGAGGCCCCTGACCTTGTCGAGGGCGACGGTGCCGCCACCGACCACGAGGACCGGCCGGCCCTCGAGGAGGAGGTTGACCGGGTACGGGCGCGGGTGGACCGGCACGGTGCCCTCGCTCAGTCGGCGGCGGTGAGGTCGGAGCGCACCGGGCTCCCGCTGCGGCGCTGCTGGTAGAAGCTGAGGATCTGCAGCTCGACGGCGAGGTCGACCTTGCGCAGCGACACGTCGTCGGGCACGGAGATGACGGCGGGGGCGAAGTTGAGGATCGACCGGATGCCGGCGGCGACGAGCCGGTCGGCCACGTCCTGGGCCGCGGCGGCCGGCGTGGCGATGATCCCGATGGCCAGGCCCCGCTCGGCGGCCACGGCCGGGAGGTCGTCCACGTGGCGCACCTCGACGCCGTTGACGCGGGCGCCGACGACGCCCTCGTCGGCGTCGAAGAGCGCGACGATCGGGTAGCCCCGGTCTCCGAAGCCGCCGTAGTTGGCGAGCGCCTGGCCGAGGTTGCCGAGGCCCACGATGGCCACCGGCCAGTCCTGGGTGAGGCCGAGCTCGCGGCTCATCTGGAAGAGCAGGTACTCGACGTCGTACCCCACGCCGCGGGTGCCGTAGGAGCCGAGGTAGGACAGGTCCTTGCGGACCTTCGCCGCGTTCACGCCGGCCAGCTCGGCCAGCCGCTCCGACGAGATCGTGGTGAGCCCGGCCTGCTGGCTCTCGAAGAGGCTGCGCAGGTAGAGGGGCAGCCGGGCGACGGTGGCCTCCGGGATCTTCCGACGAGGTCGGGCCGGACCGCTGGGCGGCGGGGCGGAAGGCGTCGACGGCATGGTGGCCGCCATCCTACTGCCGCTCGTTCACGAGCTCACGAACCCCGTCGGCCGGGGGATCCCGGGGGTCAGCGCAGCGCGGCGCGGAGAATCTTGCCGGTGGCCGCCTGGGGGATCTCGTCGACGAAGACGACCTTCTGGGGGCACTTGTAGCGGGCCAGCCGGGCCTCGCAGTGGGCGACGAGGTCGTCCTCCTCCACCGAGCTGCCGGGGGCGACGACGACGAACGCCTTCACCGCCTCCCCCGAGTGGGGGTGGGCCACGCCGACCACGGCGGCCTGCTCGACGCCGGGGTGCTCGAGGAGGACCTCCTCGACCTCGGCGGGGAACACGTTGAAGCCGGCCACGATGATGAGGTCCTTGACCCGGTCGACGAGGTAGAGGTGCCCGTCGTCGTCCACGACGGCGATGTCGCCGGTGTGGAGCCACCCGTCGTCGTCGAGGGCGCGTGCGGTGGCCTCCGGGTCGCCCCAGTAGCCGGCGAACACGTTCGGGCCCCGCACCCAGATCTCACCGGGGTCGCCGACGAGCGCGTCCTGGCCGTCGACGTCCACGAGGCGGACGTGGACGCCCGGCAGGGGCTTGCCGATGCTGCCCTCCGGGGCCTCGTGGAGGCCGCTGCCGCTGGTGACGACCGGGCTGGCCTCGGTGAGCCCGTAGCCCTCGATGAGCTGGATCCCGAAGCGCTCGGCCATCGTGCGCTGGATCTGCGGGTCCAGCCGGGCGGCGCCCGACACCGCGATCCGCACGGAGGCGAAGGCCCCGGGGCGGGTGCCCGGCAGCGTGGTCCACGCGCCCCACATCGTCGGCGCGCCGCTCACGACGGTCACCCCGTGGTTGGCGATGCTCTCCAGCGCCGTCTGCGGGTCGAAGCGCTCGACGAGCACGACCGACGAGCCGGTCATGAGCGTGAGGTTCAGGACCACGTTGAGCCCGAAGATGTGGAAGAACGGCAGGACGCCGAGGACGACGTCGTCGGCTCGCTGGGCCCGGTCCGGGACGGCCTGGGTCTGCTCGAGGTTGGCCCGGAGGTTGCCGTGGGTGAGCATCGCCGCCTTGGCCGACCCGGCGGTGCCGCTGGTGAAGGCGAGGACGGCGAGGTCGTCGTCGCCCCGCTCCACCACCGGGACCGGCTCGGCGGCCAGGAGGTCGTCGAGCAGCACGCCGTCGGGCAGGCCGGTGCCGTCGGAGCAGACGACGTGCTCGAGCTCGGGCAGGGCGCCGCGGTCCAGCTGGGCGATCGTGGCCCGGCCGGTGGGGCCGACGACCACGGCGCGGGCGCCCACGGTGGCCAGCTCCGCCTGGAGCTCGCGGGCGGGGCTGGTGGGGTTGAGCGGCACGGCCACGCACCCGGCCCCGAGCGCCGCCAGGTAGGCCGCCACGAAGTACCAGTTGTTGGCGGCGACGATGGCCACCCGATCGCCCGGCGCGAGGCCCAGGCCGACCAGCCCGCCTCGCAGGTGCGCCACCTGGTCGCGCAGCTGGCCGTAGGTGGTGGGTCGCCCCCGGGAGATCAGCGCGACGGCGTCGTCCGGGTGGGGATCGATCATCGAGGCCAGGTTCATCGGCGGGTAGTCCACCACAGGTCGGCCCGCCCGGCTCGCCCGCCCGCCGGGGCCGGGGCCCGATCCGAGCGCCGCCGTCGCTCAAGCGCGACGCTGGGGGCCCCGATCATGGAGGTGATGCCCGTGCCCCGCCGTGCCGCCGTCGCGCGCCGTGCCGCGGTGGCGCTCGCCCTGGCGGCCGTCGGGGTGGCCGCCCCGGCCGGGGGCGCCTCGGCACCGGTCCCAGCGGCCCCGCCGGCGGTGGTGGCGCCGGCCGTGGCGGCGTCGCCCGCGATCGAGTCCCAGTTCGTGGCCCGCATCAACAGCCTCCGGGCCGGGCAGGGCCTGAGCCAGCTCACGGTGTCGGGGGAGCTCACGGGCGTGGCTCGCCGGTGGACGGATCAGATGGTGGCGGCCGGGCAGATCTCCCACAACCCGAACCTGGGCTCCCAGGTGGGTGGGGCGTGGACGAAGCTCGGCGAGAACGTGGGCGTGGGCTACGACGTCGACGGGCTGATGCAGGCGTTCATCAACAGCCCGAGCCACTACCGCAACCTCGTCGACCCGGCCTGGACCCACGTGGGCGTCGGGGTGCGGGTGCTCGGCGACGGGACGATCTACACGACCCACAACTTCATGGCGCTGCCCGGCGGTGCGCCCCCGCCGCCTCCGCCGCCTCCCCCACCGCCGCCGACCACGGCCCCGGGCCCGCCGCCGGGGGGCACCGCGCCCGCGACGGCCCCGCCGGCGCCGGAGCCGACCACGACGACCACCGAGCCGCCCCGCCCTGAGCCGACCCCGGAGCGGGTGGCGGCGGTGCTCGATCCGCTCCGCTCCCTCGAGGAGTGACCGCCGGCCGCGGAGCGGCGGATCTCCAAGATCGCTCCACGTCCCCTCCAAGCCTCCTTCGGGTCCCCGGGAGCACCGTGTCGGGGACGACCCGAGCCGCCCTCCGGCGGCCGAGACCCACGAGGAGGACCCATGGACCCGATGTACCTGGTCGCCCGGACCGCGCCGCGGCGGCTGTACGACGAGACGACCGGCCGGCACCCGGCGCGGTGGCGGCGCCGGCGCGACCGGACTCGCCGCCGCCTGCTCCGGCCGCGCTAAGCCGCCGCCCCTCCCCCGGACCACCCCCGTCGGCCCGCTCGCACCTGAGGGGCGCGGGTTCCGGCGCACTGCAGGTGCCGGTCCGCGCTCGGAGGTCTTCGGGCGGCGGGGTCGGGGCGGTGTCGGGCACCGGTGGTCGGGGCTGGCGCTGCTGGTGGGGCGCCATCGGCCAGCATGGGGCGGTGTCCGCCGCCATCGAGGCCGTCGAGCTCACGCGGTCGTTCCCGAGCGGGGTGGCCCTCGACGGCCTGACCCTGTCGGTCGACCGCGGCGAGGTCCTGGCCCTGCTGGGCCCGAACGGGGCGGGCAAGACCACCACGGTGCGCCTGCTCAACGGCATCCTCCGGCCCGACCGGGGGCGGGCCCGCGTGCTGGGCGTCGACCCGGCCGTGGACGGTGACGCCGTGCGGCGCCGCACCGGGGTGCTGACCGAGCACGCCGGCCTCGACGAGCGGCTCACCGCCCGGGAGAACCTCGAGCTGACGGCTCGGATGCGGGGGATCGACCGGGCGGCCGCCGCCCGACGCAGCACCGAGCTGCTGGAGCGGTTCGGGATGGCGGACCGGGCCGACGTCGCGGTGCAGGGCACCTCCACGGGGCAGCGCAAGCGCCTGGCCCTGGCCCGGGCGCTGCTCCACGACCCCGACGTGCTGTTCCTCGACGAGCCCACCTCCGGGCTCGACCCGGCCGCCACCCGCGACGTCATCGAGCTGATCGGCTCGCTGGCCGCCGAGCACGGGCGCACCGTCGTGCTGTGCACCCACTTCCTCGGGGAGGCCGGCCGGCTGGCCGACCGGATGGCGGTGCTGCACCGCGGCGTGCTCCACGCGTTCGGCCGGCCGGAGGACATCGCCGCCGAGCTGTGGGACGGGCTCGACGCCCGCCTGGACGTGGGCGGGCCGCTGGGCGACGACGCCGCTCGGGCGCTGCGGGAGGTCCCCGGGGTGTCGGGGCTGGCCCCGCTGCCCGAGGGGGCGATGGTGCGGGTGGCCGACCGGGAGGTGCTCCCTCGCCTCGTCCGGGTGCTCGTGGAGCGGGGCGTCCCGGTCTACGGGGCCGACGCTCGCCCGCCCTCGCTCGAGGACGTCTACTTCGCGGTGGAGGCTCGCATCGCCGCCCAGGAGACGGCCGTGGCCTCGCCGACCGCGCCGAGGGCGGCACCGGAGGCGGCCCGATGACCACCGCGGACCCCGCCGCCCCGGCGGCGGCGCGCCCACCGGAGCCGGCCCGCGTCCGCCGGGCCCGGTGGGCGGTGATCCGGGCGATCGTGGCCAAGGACCTGATCGCCGTGCGCCGGGCCAAGGCGGTGGTCATCCCGATGCTCGCCGTTCCGGTGCTCCTCATGGTGGTGCTGCCCTTCGGCGTGGGCCTGGCGGCCCGGGGGCAGGACGGCGGCACCGACCTGCGCCGCATCCTCGACTCGATGCCGGGGGACCTGGCCGAGCCGATCCTGTCGCTGCCCCAGCACGAGCAGCTGGTGGTGCTCGTGAACGGCTACCTGCTGGCCCCGCTCTTCCTCATCGTCCCGCTCATGGTGTCGGCGGTGCTGGCCGCCGACGCGTTCGCCGGCGAGAAGGAGCGCAAGACGCTGGAGTCGCTCCTGCACCTGCCGATCCCGGACCGGGACCTGTTCGTGGCCAAGCTGCTCACCGCGTTCCTGCCCGCGGTGGCCGTGTCGTGGATCGGCTTCGCGGCCTTCTGCCTCGTGGCCAACGGGGTGGCGTGGCCGGTGATGCACCGGGTGTTCGTGCCCACGCAGCTGTGGCTGGTGATGATCTTCTGGCTCGGCCCCGCGGTGGCCATGCTCGGCCTGGCCGTGATGGTGCGGGTGTCGGCCCGCACCAAGACGGCCCAGGAGGCGAACCAGCTGGGCGGGGCGGTGATCCTCCCGCTCATCTTCCTGTCGGTCGGCCAGGCCAGCGGCATCCTCCTCGTGACCCTCCCCGTGGCGCTCGCCATCGGCGCCGCCGTCTGGGCCCTGGCCCTCGTCCTCGTCCGCGGCGGCATGAAGCGCTTCACCCGAGACCGCCTCGCCGCCCGCGTCTGACCCCGAAGGCGAGCACCGAAGCCCTCGGTGGCGAACCTCCGGTTCGCCACCGGCCGAGGCGAAGCCGAGCGAGCACTCGGGCTCGAACCTCTGGTTCGAGCCCGACGAGATCAGCGGGCCAGGAAGAACAGCTGGAGCGCGGCGGCGCCGAGGATGAGCGCGAGGAGGATCGCGATGACGATGGTGGTGCCGGGTCTCATGGCTGGCTCCGGGGGGTGAGGGTGACCGGTTGGACGGGTGGGCGGGGCCCGTCGTCGTCGCCGGGCTCGAGAAGGCGCACCTCGGTGCCGACCGCGAGGCCGAGCTCGCCGGCGGCGCTGCGGCGGTCCATGCAGATGGCGAGGAGCCCGTAGCTGTCGGTGACGAGCCCGACGGTGGCGCCCTCGATCCCCTCGAAGGTGTCGGAGCGGACGGCGGTGCGGGAGTCGTCGCCCCACCGCAGCTGGATGCGCTCGCCGAGGTGGGCCACCTCGTCGGGGTCGACGTTGAGCTGGCAGTTGCCGTACCGGTCGACCCAGAGGATCTCGGCCACGATGGCGCCGTCCTCCTCGCGGGGCAGGGGGAGGAGCCCGGGCCGCAGGGTGTTGGGGTCGATGGCGGGTCCGAGCTCGTGGAGGGGCACGCCGTTGCAGAGGTGGGCGGCGGCCGGCGCGAAGACGTCGCGGCCGGCGAAGGTGGCGCCGGGGGCGGGCAGCTGGTGGTCGGCGCTGGTGAGCTCGACAGCGGCGGTGGCGCCGCCGCAGATGGCGACGGCGGAGGCGAGGAGCCCGTTGTCGGGGCCGACGAGGTAGCTCTGCCCGTGGCCGACCTCCACGGCGATGGCCCGGCGGGCGGTGCCGACGCCGGGGTCGACGACGGCGAGCACCACCCCGGGGCAGAGGTACTGGGCGGCCCGCCCGAGGGTGAGGCTGCCGGCCCGCACGTCGTAGGGCGGGACCTCGTGGGTGAGGTCGACCACCGTGACGTGGGGGGCGATCGAGCGGATCACCGAGTGGACGACGCCGACGAACTCGTCGCCGGTGCCGTAGTCGGAGAGGAAGGTGATCGTGTCGAACCGCGGGGCCATGGTCCCCGCGACGCTACCGGCCCCGGTCGGCGGGCCCGCAGTCGTGGGCTGACGGCGGCCGGAGGTCAGCCGGCGTCGCTGAAGCGGTCCTGGAGGTAGGCGTCGACGTCGTCCTCTCGGATCCGGTACGACTTGCCGATGCGGGCGGCGCGCAGCTCACCGCTCTTGATGAGGCGGTAGACGGTCATCGAGGACACGCGCAGCAGCTCGGCGACCTCGGCTGGTGTGAGAAAGCGCGAGCGCGCTGAGGACGTAGCCATGGAAGGCACCCTTCTCCGCGGGGATCCCCGAAGCGTAGGCGCCTGTTGCTGCTGTTGCTAGTGGTGCGGGCGGGCCGGCGGCGACGACCCGAGCTGGCGGGCCCGGTCGGCGGCGGCGGCCACGGCGTCGAGCAGCGCGGCCCGCACGCCGCGCTGCTCGAGCACCCGCAGGCCGGCGGCGGTGGTGCCGCCCGGGGAGGTGACGGCGGCCCGCAGCGCCTCGGGGCCCTCGTCGGACTCGGCGAGCAGGGTGGCGGCGCCGAGGAGGGTCTGGATGGCGAGCTCGCGGCTGACCGGTCGGGGCAGGCCGGCGAGGACCCCGGCGTCGATGAGCGCCTCGGCGACGAGGAAGACGTACGCCGGACCCGACCCGGAGAGGCCGGTCACGGCGTCGAGGAGCGGTTCGCTGACCCGCGCGACCGTGCCGACGGCGCCGAGGAGGGTCTCAGCCCAGGCGAGGTCGTCGTCGGTGGCGGCGGTGCCGGCGGCGATGGCCGCCGCGCCCTTGCCGACGAGGGACGGGGTGTTGGGCATGGCCCGCACCACCGGGGTGCCGGGGGCGAGCGCCGCCTCGAGCGCGGCGATCGTCACGCCGGCGGCGATGGACAGGACCCGCCCGCTGCCGGCCCGGGCGGCCGCCTCGCAGGCGGCCGGGACGTCGGCCGGCTTCACGGCGATGATCGTGCCCTCGGCCTCGGTGGGCTCGGTGGCCAGCGCCACGCCGGGGAGCGCAGCGGCGAGCTCCTCGCGGCGGGCGGCCACGGGCTCGACGACGACCACGTCGGCGGCGGCGACGGTGCCGGCGTGCACGAGCCCGCCCACCAGCGCCTCCCCCATGCGCCCTCCGCCGATGACCTGCAGCACGACCATGGCCAGGACGCTACAAGTCCGGCCCGTCCTCGGGGTGCTGGCGGGGCCCGCCGGCCGTGGGTGGGGCGGGCGGCGAGGCGACGGCCGCCGACCCGGCGGCGCCGGGGCGCGGGCTCGGGACGGCGGTGCGCTCGTCGCCGAAGCGGCCGAGGGTCTCGGCGGCGACGAGGCCGCCGGCGGCCACGGCCCCGAGCACGAAGGTGCGGCCGGTGCCGACGGCGCCGTAGACGCCGCCCACGACGAGGGGCCCGATCGTCTGGCCGAAGCGGGCGGCGCCGGTCCACACGGCCACCACCGCGCCGCGCTGGTCGGGCGGCGCGGCGGAGGCGACCACGTCTTGGAGGGTGGGGATGAACATCCCCTCGCCGAGCCCGTAGAGCGCGCTGCCGAGCACGAGGAGCACGAGCGAGGGGGCCAGGCCGATCGAGACGAAGCTGATGACGAAGAGCGCCGACGCGGCCTGGATGACGGCGACGGCGCCGTGACGGGCCCGCCAGTGCCCGAGGCGCAGCGCGGCGATCGTGGAGGTGACCGCCGGGGCGGCGAGGATGAGGCCCCGGGCGCCGGCGCTGAGCCCGAACTCGCGCTCGAGGTGCACGGGCATGGCGGTGAGGAACAGCCCGAAGATGAGCAGGAACACGACGGCGCCGATCGTGACGCTGCCGAGCACGTCGCGGTGGCGGATGGCGTCGTTGGCGGCGGCCAGCTGGTCCCGCATCCGGGGCGGGGCCGCGGGGCGGGCCGGGTCGAGGCGCCGCCAGATGAGGGCGGCGGTCACGAGGGCGAGCGCGTAGGGGGCGAAGGAGAGGCGCCAGCCCCCAAGCTCGGTGAGCCCACCGCCGACCGGCGGGAAGACGGCGAGCGACACGGTGAGCACGGCCGAGTTCTGGGCGACCCGGCGGGTCCGGTCGATCCCCGACCAGTGGTCGCTGATGATCACCACGGCCAGGTTGATGAGCCCCGCCGCGCCGGCTCCCTGCAAGAGGCGCAGGACCAGCATCAGCTCCCAGGTGGGGGCGAAGGCGTTGAGCACCCCGAAGAGCCCGAAGGCGACGAGGCAGGGGACGAGCACGGCCCGGCGGCCGTGGCGGTCGGCGAGGACGCCGATCACGGGGGCCATGACGACGCCGGGGAGCGTGCCGGCGGCGACGAAGAGCCCGGCGCTGGCGTCGGGCTGGTCGAACGCGTCGAGGATGTCGGGCAGCGCCGGGACCACGAGGGTGTTGGCGAGGATCCCGGTGATCGTGACGCTGAAGACCAGCGGCAGGAGCCCGGGGGGCGGGCTGGCGGTGGGGGCCGGGCTGGCCGGCGGTGGAGGCGTGGGCTCGCTCACCGCTTCCCCGACGGCTCGGAGCACCACGCCTCACCGCACCCGATCACGGTAGACTGAAGATCATCGAGAGGCAACGAGGTGCCTCAGCCCTTGAACCGGGACGCGAAGCCGATGCGCATGGCGGGCCGGAAGAACTGCTCGGTCCACTGGTAGAGCGAGCCGAGGATCCGGTCGAGCTCGTCGTCGTCGACGTGCTCGGCCGCCAGCTGCCCCACGAGGAACACGGCGTCCTCCTCCCCGATGGCAAACGCGGCGCCGTAGAGCTTGAGGTTGCGGCGCAGCAGGTGCTCGTAGAGCGCCCCGGCGTTCTCCTCGGGGGCCGGCATCACGTAGGTCTCGTAGTGGAGGGTCCGCTGGCGCAGGTGCAGCCAGATCGTGAAGACGTCCTTCTCCTCGCCCCGCACCCGCAGGAACCAGCGGCGCTCGCCGGAGGTGTCGTCGCGCTCCACGGCGGCGACGACGGGGTTCTCCTCCCGCTGGCGGGCCGCCCAGGCGTCGATCCGGGCCTCGAGGTCGGCGAGCTCCTCCGGGGTCAGCGCGTCGGACATGGGCGTGACGCTACCGGCGGGACCGCGCGCCCCGGCCGGCGGCGGGCGGCCGCGGCGCGGGCTCAGGCGCAGTCGACGAGGGCACCGGCGGTGAGGTCCCCGTAGATCCGGCGCAGGCGCCCGGCGGCCGTGGACCAGGTGTAGCCCCGGGCCCGGGAGGCGGCCTGCGCGGAGAGCTCGGCGGCCACCGCGGGGACGGTGAGGATCTCCCGGGCGAACCGGGCGAAGTCCCGTGGGTCCCGGCCCTCCACCAGGAAGCCGGTGCGCTCGTGCTCGACGAGCGTGCGCAGCCCGCCCACGCTCGAGGCCACCACCGGCGTCCCGCAGGCCGCGGCCTCGAGGGCGACGAGCCCGAAGGACTCGGACCGGCTGGGCACGAGGCACAGGTCGGCGGCCCGGTAGTAGGTGGACAGCAGGTGGTGCGGCACCGGGGCCACGAAGCGGACCTGGTCGGCCAGGCCCAGCGCGGTGGCCAGGTGGCGGACCCGGGCCACCTCGGCCTCGCCGTCGGGGCCGCTCGCCCCGCCGACGACGACGAGGGTGGCGGTGGGGTCGTCCAGCTCGGCGAGGGTGCGGATGGCCACGTCGACGCCCTTCAGGGCCTGGATCCGGCCCACGAAGAGGAGCATCGGGCCCTCGCCGAGGCCGAGGTGGCGGAGCGCGTACCGGGCCCCGGCGCGGTCCCCGGGGGAGAAGAACGCGTGGTCCACGCCGGGGGCGACGATCTCCACCCGCTCGGGGTCGGCGCCGTAGAGCTCGACGAGCTGCTCGGCCTCGGCCACGCAGGAGGCGAGGATGGCGTCGGAGCAGCGGATGACGTCGGCCTCGGCCCGGTCCCGGCGGGCGGGCTCGGGGTCGCCGGTCACGGCCTTCACCCGGGCCAGGGTGTGGAAGGTCGACACGAGCGGGAGCCCGAGCTCGTGCTTGAGGCGGTGCGCGGCCACCCCGGACAGCCAGTAGTTGGCGTGGAGGGCATCGACGTCACCGAGGGCGACGAGGTGCTCCTGCACGCCCTGGGCGAACTCGTCGACGACGTCGGGGAGGTCCTCCTTGGCCAGGTCGTGGCGGCCGGCGTCGACGTGGACCACCCGGAACCCGGGCTCCACCTCGACCACCTCGGGGCTGGCGTCGTCCCAGCGGCGCACGAACACGTCGGCGGCCACGCCCGCCTGGGCGAGGGCGGACACCAGCTCGCGCACGTAGACGTTCATCCCGCCGCTGTCGCCCTGGCCGGGCTGGACGAGCGGGGAGGTGTGCAGCGAGAGGACGGCGAGGCGACGCATCAGCGATCGGGGGGCGCTCGGTGCGGTCAACGCTCCACGTCGACCAGTTCTTCCCGACCCGGCTCGGGCGCACCCGCGCGCTCGGCAGCCAGCTCGTTCTCGTGCCGGAACGATCGGTACACCTGGACGAGCGTCCGCTTCTGCGCCTCGGTGAGGTGCGGGTCCCGCCGGATCTCCTCCACGAGGTCGACGCCGTCGCGCTCCTCGAGGATGCCGGCCCGGACGTAGAGGCTCTCCGAGGAGATGTGGAGCGCCCGGGCGATCTGCTGGAGGATCTCGGCAGAGGGCCGGCGCAGGCCCCGCTCGATCTGGCTGAGGTACGGGTTCGAGATCCCGGCCATCTCGGAGAGCTTCCGCAGGGAGAGGTGCCCGCTCCGGCGCTGCTCCCGGATGTACGCCCCGAGCTCGCGCCAGCGACCCTCGAGCTCCTCCTTCATGGCCCTCACGGTATGCCACCGCCGCGAGCAGTCGGGAACCGGGCGCGAGCACCGACCGCCCGGCGGGGCGCTACTGGAGGAGGGAGTCGACCGAGGCCTCGCCGTCGCGGTAGCGGCGGGTGATCTCGGCCTGCAGCGCGTCGATCCGGTCGAACAGCTGCTGGCGCTGGGCGGAGACGCGGCGCTCGAGCTCGGCCAGCTCCCGACCGATCCGGCGCAGCTCCTCCTCGCTCTGGGAGGGCAGGTCGGCCATCTGGCCCGGCGACACGATGCGGTCGAGCTCGGCCTCGAGGTCACCCGGCATCTCGCCCGGAGCCATGAGCTGCACGAGCCGACCCGCCCCAGAGGGGCCGGTGCGGTCCGACAGGACGTCGGGCAGCGCGGCGATCAGCGCCGGGAGGTCTGCGGGGTCGCCGCCCTCGGCCCGGCGGGCCAGCTCGACGCCGACGATGTCGAGGCGCCCCTGGACGACGCGGCGCAGCAGCGACAGGCCGGTCTCCACCTCCTGGCACTCCGCCCGCATGCGCCGGATCTCCTCCATCGAGCGGGCCCGGAGGTCGCCCAGGTAGCCAGGCTCGAGCAGGTGGTCGAGGTCGACGGCCATGCGCGCGAGCGTACCGCTCGAGGTCGGCGCCGGCCCGTAGACGTCTCCCGGGTCCGGTGGGTACGGTCGAGGCCATGGCTTTCACCCTTCCCAACCTCCCGTTCGCCCCCGACGCGCTTGCCCCGCACCTGAGTGCGGAGACCTTCGAGTACCACCACGGCAAGCACCACAACGCCTACGTCACGAAGGCCAACGAGCTCACCAGCAACGAGTTCACGAACGACGACCTCGAGAAGCTGATCCTCGAGACCGAGCCCGGCCCGCTCTTCAACCAGCTGGCCCAGCACTGGAACCACTCCTTCTACTGGCAGTGCATGAAGCCCAACGGCGGCGGTGAGCCCACCGGGGAGCTGGCCGACGCCATCAACAGCGCCTTCGGCTCCTTCGCCGACTTCAAGGAGCAGCTGAAGCAGGAGGGCGCCACCCACTTCGCCTCCGGGTGGGCCTGGCTGGTCCACGACGGCTCGGGGCTGAAGGTCACCTCCACCCACGACGCCGACCTGCCGATGAAGCACGGCCAGAAGGCGCTGCTCACGATCGACGTGTGGGAGCACGCCTACTACATCGACTACCGCAACGCCCGGCCCGACTACCTGACCGCGTTCATCGACAACCTGATCAACTGGGACTTCGTGGCGGAGAACCTCCGCAACGTCTGACCCGGTGCGCGTCGGGCGCCTCGGCGGCGACCGACCACCACGTCTGCGGCGCCGGTGCCCGGTCGGGCCCGGCGCCGTTGCGCGCCCGGGAGCGGGCGGCGCGGCCGCGGCGGCTCGACCGGTGCGGCGCACCGGAGCGGGGCGCCTCAGATGATGAAGCCGACGCCGTAGGCCCACAGCGGGCCGGCGAGGAGCAGCGAGTCGAGTCGCCGCAGGCCCGACGCGGGTGCGCCGGCGGTGGGCAGGAGGGCGGAGGCGAAGAGCTGGCCGAGCGGGGCGAGCACGAGCACGGCCCCGCCGAACGCCCAGGCCTGGCCGAAGTCGAGGGCCGAGATCGGCAGCGTCGAGACGATGAACGTGATGACGACGATCGCCGAGCCCCCGGCGGCCGGGCCCTCGTAGGGGTTCCGGGCGCCGGAGCCGACGAGGTAGTCGCCGGTCTCGTAGGCCGACACGAGCAGGAGGAGCGCGATCGCCGAGCCCTGGTCGAGCCGAGCCAGGAGCACCATCGACATCGCGGCGATGCCCGGCGGCATCGCGCACTGCAGCGTCCAGCCCGCGTCGGCCACGGCGGGGTGCTTGGAGCGGGTGTCGCCGGTGGCGGCGGCGTAGGCGAGGATCGTGCCGGCGAGGAGGGCGAGCCCGGAGCCGCCGGCGCCCAGCACCGCCCCGAGGCCCATCGCGCCGGCCACCGCCATCGCCACGTGCTCGTTCGGGCGGGCCCGGCGCCTGCGCCACGCCCGAGCCGTCTGCCCGGCGGCCACCGCGGCGGTCGTGCCGTAGAGGAGGGCGACGAGGAGCGGGCTGACGGCGATCGCCGCCAGGGCAGCGAGGAACCAGAGGATCCCGAGGCGCACCTTCGGGCCGCTCGTGTCGTAGACGACGGCGTAGCGGCGCGTGGGGCGGGCCCTGCGGGCGGCCCGGACCCGGTTGGCGACCCGCCGGGCCTCGTCCTCCTCCACCTCCTTCCACACGGGCCTGCGGGCGGCGCGGCCCGCGGCGGTCCGTGAGGAGCCGGCCATCAGGCCGCGCCCCCCGACACCGGGGGCAGGACGGCCACCTCGTCGTCGGGGCCGACCGGGTCGGTGGGGCGGGACGGCTCGCCGTTGCGCCACACCTGGCAGCGCTCGAGGGTGGCGGCGAACGCCGGCCCGAAGCGCTCGCGCGCCGCGTCGAGGACCTCGGCCACCGTCGCCCCGGGGACCTCGGCCGACGCCGTCCCCGCGGCCTCCCGGGCCCCGGCGAAGAGGCGCAGGTGCGCCATCGCGTCAGGCCGGCCCGGCCACAGCGGCGGGGCGGCGCTCCGTCCGTCGGGGGTCTCGCATCGGGGCAGAGCGTAGCGACGACCCCGCTCAGCGGCCCCCTCGGTGGGGACCCGCGGGTGGGCGCCGGTAGGTTGCCTCGCCATGACGCGCGCCCTGCTCCTCCGTCACGGCCAGTCCGAGTGGAACGCCTCCGGCCGCTGGCAGGGCCAGGCCGACCCGCCCCTCACCGAGCTGGGCCGCCACCAGGCACTGCACGCCAGCCGCTCGATCGGCGCCGTCGACGCGATCTTCGCCTCCGACCTCGACCGGGCGCTGACCACGGCGATGATCATCTCCGAGCAGCACGGGGTGGGTCCGGTGGTCGTCGACCCCGACCTGCGGGAGCGCCACGCCGGCGAGTGGCAGGGCCTCACCCGCGCCGAGATCGAGCGGGACTGGCCGGGCTACCTCGGTCCCCCGCCGCCGGTGGAGGGCCAGGGCCACGAGGTGCCCACCACCGCCACGCCGGCCAGCGAGCTCGGCGCCGCGCAGCGCCGCCCGCCGGGCTGGGAGTCCGACGAGGCGCTGCTGGAGCGGGCCCGGGCCGCCCTCGCCCGGGTCCACGAGGCGGTGCCCGACGGCGACGTCCTCGTCGTCACCCACGGCGGGCTGATCTACGCCATCGAGCGGGCGCTCGGCGCCGAGTTCGTGCGGCTCCCCAACCTGGGCGGCCGCTACGTGGAGCTGGGCCCCGACGGCCCGGTGGCGCTCGGCGAGCGGGTGGTGCTCGTGGACCCCGACGAGCTCACCGTCCCCACCCAGATCTGACCCGGCGGTCGGCCCCGCTGTCAGCGGGCGTCGATAGCGTCGCCCCCGTGGACGCGCTCTGGTCAGGCTCGATCGGCAGCTGGACCGAACCGGTCTCGGACCGCCCGGCCCGCGGGCGCCGTCGCGGCGGTCCCGCGGCGGTGCCGCCGGCTGCCCCCGAGCGCGAGCCGGCGGGCGAGCCGCGGCCGGCCGGTCGGGCCGAGGAGCCCGTCGCCGACTCGAGCGAGGAGGCGCCACCGCCGCTGCCCGTCGAGGTGGTCCGCTCCCCCCGTCGGCGGAAGTCGAGCTCGGCCCGCATCGTGGACGGGCGCATCGTCGTGCGGGTGCCGCAGTGGCTGCCGCACGCCCAGGTGGACGAAGCCGTCGAGGCGCTCGTCGCCCGGCTCGAGCGGCAGCGACGAGCCGAGCGGGTAGACCTCACCGAACGGGCCCGGGTGCTGGCCCGCCGCTACGACCTCCCGGAGCCGGTCCGCATCCGCTGGGTCGCCAACCAGCGCTCCCGCTGGGGGTCCTGCACGCCGGGCACCGGGGAGATCCGCATCTCGGACCGCCTCGCCGGCTTCCCCGCCTGGGTGGTCGACGCGGTGATCGTCCACGAGCTGGCCCACCTCGTCCACGCCGACCACTCCCCCGCCTTCTGGGCCCTGGCCCACCGCTACCCCAAGACCGAGCGGGCCCTCGGCTTCCTCATCGCCAAGGGCATGTCCGAGGACGGCGAGGCGGACCCCACCGCCTGAGCGC
>DATGRC010000206.1:0-7527 GCA_035303865.1 Acidimicrobiales bacterium | reverse complement strand
CCGCTTCGCCTCCCGGCGCCCCCCGGACACAAGATGTAGGGGTAACTACAGCATTGTAACTACGCCCGTGTCAACGGCCAACCGCCGATCCCCCGCTCGGGCGTGGGGCCGGGGCCGCAGCGGACCACCCAGGCGGAGGTGTGGCGTCGAAGGCGCCACGCGCGGCGCGCCCTCGGCGCAGGACCCCCAGGAGTCGTCCAGCCCACCACAGACGTGAATCGACTGCCACCGTTCCGGGCAGTCACGCTGCGGCCCCGTGCACAACTCAGCAACCTACGAAGCCCGGCTTGTGGAGCGCTAGGGGAACAACCTGTGAATTGCGGGGGGACTTCTCCCCACGGAGTCCACAGCCACGAGGGGCGATCCACAGCTGATGGGCCGACCGGCCCACCCGCCGCCCCATTGGTTGCGCGTGCAAGTAATCTCGGTAGGCTGCGGTCATGGCCGAGCCCGCTGCCGTCGACGAGACCTCTCCCCTGCTCACCACGGTGGGGCTGCTCGTCGAGGCCCACGCCGGGCTCGTCACCGCAGCCGAGCAGCGGCTCCAGGCCGAGGGCCACGTCTCGGGCCAGGCCTTCGAGATCCTCCTGCGCCTGCTGCGCAGCCCCGAGCACCGCCTGCGGATGACCGACCTCGCCGCCCAGACCACGCTCACCGCCAGCGGGCTCACCCGGGCGGTGGACCGGCTCGAGCGGACCGGGCTCGTCACCCGCGAGGCGTGCGCGTCCGACCGCCGGGTGTCCTACGCCGCGCTCACCCCCGACGGCGAGGACGCGATCCGCCGCGCCGTGCCGGCCCACGTCGCGCACCTCGAGGAGCTCTTCGCCGGGTTCGGCGACGACGAGCGGGCCGAGCTGGACCGGCTCCTGCGCCGCCTGCGCGACACGTTCAACCCCGAGGCGGCCCGGGCCAGCGAGCCGGTCGACGCCCCCCCGGCCTGACCCGAGGTCCGCCGCCCGCGGTCAGACCGGCTCGACGGTGACGGGGATGCCGTTCAGGACGGCGTTGCCCGAGATCGGGTCGTAGCAGGTCTCGTCGGCCAGCAGGTTGCTGTTCACCCCGGGGCGGCGACGGGCGACCGACAGCTGCACGCCGTCGACGTCGTGGCCCCACCCGTGGGGGATCGAGACGACCCCCGGGCGGATGGCGTCGGTGACCTCCACCGGGATGCGGACCTCGCCGGTGCGGCTGCGCACGACGGCCTCGCCGCCGTCCACGAGCCCGACCGCGGCGGCGTCGTCGGGGTGCACGTGCAGGGTGCACCGGGGCCGGCCCTTCACGAGGACCTCGACGTTGTGCATCCACGAGTTGTTCGACCGCAGGTCCCGCCGGCCGACGAGCACGAAGGGGTGGTCCCGGCGGGCGGACAGACCGGCCCGGAGCCGCTCGACGTCGGCGAGGAGCAGCTCGGGGGCGAGCGAGATCATCCCGTCGGGCGTGCGGAGCACCTCCGGCAGGCGGGGCTGGAGGGGGCCGAGGTCGATGCCGTGGGGGTGGGCGAGCAGCTTGTCGAGCGACAGCCCGTCGGGGTCGCGCCCGAAGCCGTCCCCGTAGGGGCCGGTGCGCAGCATCAGGTCGAGGAGGCGCTCGGGGCCCCGGCGGGGCTCGAGGGCGGCGAGGATCTCGGCCGCCGACCGCCCGTGGATCGGGCTGGTCTCGTCAGCCACGCTGTGCTCGACCATCGACGTGGCGAGCAGGTCGTCGAGGACGGCGGGATCCGCGTCCGGGCCCATGCCCTGGAGGAGGAGGGCCAGGCGGGCGAACACCTCCCACTCGTCGAGCTGGCCGGGCTCGAGGGGCAGGACCGGCTCGCTGTAGTTGGCCACGTTGCGCAGCGCGAGCTGCAGGAGCGCGAGGTCGTAGTGCCCCTTCTGCAGCGCTGAGGGGGCGGGGAGGATGACGTCGGCGTGGCGGGTGGTCTCGTTGACGTAGACGTCGATCGCCACCATGCACTCGAGGCCGGCGAGGGCTGCGTCGAGGCGGGCGCTGTTGGGGGTGGACACCACCGGGTTCCCGGCGATCGTGATGAGCGCCCGGATCTGGCCCTCGCCGGGGGTGTCGATCTCCTCGGCCAGCGCCACCACCGGGAGCTCGCCCATCGTCTCGGGCAGGCCACGGACCCGGCTGCGGCGCCGGTGGAGGCGGACCGGCTTGCCGTAGCGGGGCCGACCCCGGGTGTTCGACGCGCCCGCCGCCGCCTTGGGGAACATCGCCCCGCCCGGGCGGTCCAGGTTGCCGGTGAGGACGTTCACCACGTCCACCAGCCAAGACGTGAGCGTGCCGAACTCGACCGTCGTGGTCCCCATGCGGCCGTACACGCACGCCGTGGGGGCGCCGGCCAGCGATCGGGCCAGGCGCCGGATGTCGGCGGCGGGGATGCCGCAGAGCTCCGCCACCACCTCCGGGGTGAACGGCGCGCAGGCGGCGAGGACGTCGTCGACGCCGGTGACCAGCTCGGCCAGGTGGCCGAGCGCGACGAGGGACTCCTCGCCCAGCACCGAGACGATCGCGGCGAGCAGATAGGCGTCGGTCCCCGGGCGGATCGGCAGCCACTCGGTGGCCATCTCGGCGGTCCTGGTCCGCCGCGGGTCCACGACGACGAGCGTGCCGCCCCGCTCGACGAGGCGCTCCAGGCGCCCGGGCCAGTCCGGGGCGGTGGCCAGGCTCCCGTTGGACGCGAACGGGTTCGCCCCGAGCACGAGCAGGAAGTCGGTGCGGTCCACGTCGGGCACCGGCACGTTGAGGCCGCCGCCGAACATCAGGGCGGAGGCGATCTCCTTGGGGCGCTGGTCGACGGTGGAGGCGGAGAAGACGTTCGGCGACCCGACGGCTCGGATGAGCGCCCGGTTGTAGAGCAGCCCGGCGAGGTTGTGGGCGTTGGGGTTGCCGACGTAGACGCCGCAGGCCTCCCGGCCGTGGCGCTCGAGGACCGGCAGGAGCCGAGCCTCGATCTCGGCGAACGCCTCGTCCCAGCTCACCTCGACGAAGGTGCCGTCGCGCTTCACGACGGGCCGCCGGAGCCGGTCGGGGTCCTCGTGGAGGTGCTTGAGCGTGGAGCCCTTGGGGCACAGGAAGCCGCGGCTGAACACGTCCTCGTGGTCGCCCCGGATGCGCACGACCTCCTCGGTGCCGTCGGGCCGGGGCCGCAGCGTGATCTCGAGGCCGCAGCCGGCCTCGCACAGCGGGCAGGTGCGCAGGGCGGTGCGGGTGGCGGGCTCGGCGGCCGTCGGGTGCGGCGTCGGTTCGGCGATGGTCATGGCTCCCCCCGGTGGTCGGTGCTCATCCTGCCAGGCGGCGCGGGGTCAGCCCAGGGCGGCGCCGGTGAGCTCGCCGATGCCGGTGGTGACGGCCATGGCCACGGCGCCGCCGATGGCGACGCGGGCCATCGCCCGGAGCCGGGGTGCCCCGCCGAGGGCGGCGCCGACGGCGCCGAGGAGGGCGAGGAAGACGAGGGCCCCGCCGGTGACGGCGGCGTAGCGGCCGGCGGCGGGGGCCACCACGTAGGCGAGGATCGGCAGCAGGGCCCCGAGGCAGAAGGCCAGGAACGAGGTGACCGCCGCCTGCAGGGGCCGCGCCTCGGCCACCTCGGTGATGCCCAGCTCGTCGCGGGCGTGGGCGGCGAGGGCGTCGGCCTCGGTGAGCTGCTCGGCCACCTGGGCGGCCAGGTCGGGGTCGAGTCCCCGGCGCCGCCAGATCTCGGTGAGCTCGGCCAGCTCGGCCCGGGGGTGCAGCTCGAGCGCCGCGGCCTCGAGGGCGAGGTCGGCCTGCTCGACGTCGCGCTGGGACGACACCGAGACGTACTCCCCCGCCGCCATCGACGTGGCCCCGGCCACCATCCCGGCGATGCCCGCGGTGCGCACGACGTCGAAGGCCGCCCCGCTGCCCACCATCCCGGCGAGGAGCGACGCCGTGGAGAGGATCCCGTCGTTGGCCCCGAGCACCGCCGCTCGCAGCCACCCGGCCCGGCCGCTGCGGTGGTCCTCGAGGTGGTGGTGCCCGTGCTCGGCGTGGACGTCCGCGGCGGGATCGACGACGGGGTCGAACGGCTCCATGGCGCCAGCCTGGCCGACGCGCGGGCGCGCCGCACGGATCGGCGCGAGCCGGCGACCCACCCCGTCGGCGCCGGTAGCGTCGGCGCGATGCGCCGGATCTGGCCGGACCCCGCCCCCGTCGACGACGTGGCCGCCCTGGTGGCGTCCCCCGTCCGTCCGGCGCCGCTCGAGCGGCCCTGGGTGCTCGTGAACATGATCGCCTCGCTCGACGGGGCGATCGCCGTGGACGGGCGCTCGGGCGGGCTCGGGCGACCGGTCGACCGAGCGATGCTCGGGGCGCTCCGCGGGGTGGCCGACGTCGTGCTGGCCGGGGCCGGCACGGTGCGGACCGAGGGCTACGGCCCGCCCCGCCCGTCGCCGGCCACCCGCGCCGCGCGCCGGGCCCGGGGGCAGGTGGAGGCGCCCCGTCTCGCCGTGGTGTCGCGCTCCCTCGCGCTCGATCCGGACGCCGCGCTGTTCCGCGAGGCCGAGGCCCCGCCCTACGTCGTGACCTGCGCGGCCGCGCCGGCCGAGCGGCGGCGCGCCCTGGAGGCGGTGGCGGAGGTGCTGGTGGCCGGCCAGGCGTCGGTCGACCTCGCCGCGGCCCTGCGTGCGCTGCGCCACCGCGGCGCCGAGCTGGTGTGCTGCGAGGGCGGCCCCGCGCTGAACGGCGACCTGCTGGCCGCCGACCTGGTCGACGAGTGGAACCTCACGATCTCGCCCCTCCTCGTCGGGGGCGGGCCGGCCGGGCGGGCCGCGGACGGCCCCACCGCGCTGGCGGAGCCGCTCGAGGCCGAGCTGGCCTGGGTCCTCGAGGGCGACGGGCTGCTGTTCGGCCGCTGGCTGCGGCGCCGGGGCTGACCGGCTACGGCGCCTTGGGGGCGGTGCGCTTGGCGAGCAGGGTGATCTCGCGCTCGAAGTCGGAGACGTCGTCGAAGCCGAGGTAGACGCTGGCGAAGCGGATGGCCGCCACCGGGTCGGCCTCCCGCAGCCGCTCGAGGACGGCCTTGCCGATCGCCTCGGAGGTGACCTCGGGACCCTCCACCCGCAGCGCGTCCTCCACCGCCGTGATCAGGGCGTCGAGCGCGTCGCCGCCGTCGGCCTCGATCGGGCGCCCCTTGGCGGCGAGGCGCACGCCGGTGGCCACCTTCTCCCGCTCGAAGGGCTCGCGGGAGCCGTTGCGCTTGACGACGACGAGCGGTGCCTCCTCGATCCGCTCGAAGGTGGTGAAGCGGCGACCGCAGGCGATGCAGGCCCGACGGCGGCGGATCGAGGTGCCGTCGTCGGCCTGGCGCGAGTCGACGACCTTGTCGTCGAAGGAACCGCAGGCCGGGCAGCGCACACCCGCACGCTACCGGCCGGGGCGGCTCAGGGCAGCACGAGCTGCTGCCCCACCTGGAGGGGGCCGCGCCCGTTCAGGGCGGCGAGGCGGTCCACGGTGACGCGCACGTCCCCATCGGGGTCGATCGAGCGGGCGATCGACCACAGCGTGTCGCCGGGCTGGACGACGTGGACCGCGGGAGCGGAGGAGCCGGCGGCGGAGGTGGGGGTGCCGCCGCCGGCGGACCCGGCCAGGACAGCGTTGGCCAGGAGGATGGCCGTCGAGACGACGGCGACGAGGAGGAGGAGCGCCACCACCCGGCGGCGCCGGTACTGCGCCCGGCGGGCCCGGGCCCCCGGACCCCGCCCGCCCTCGATGACCCGCAGGGCGGGGCGGGCGGGCGGGCGACCGGGCGGGACCGTGGTGGGCCGGACACGGGGGGCGGAGCGGAGGTCGAGCGCTGCGGCGGTCATGGTGGGCAGTCTCCTCAGGGGGTGTGACAGCGGCCCCGGAGGGCGCTGGGCGCCGAGTCGAACGGTCGTTCCCCGGAACGCCTGTTCGGCCATGGTAGCGAACAGTCGTTCGCCGTCAACCCCGAGATCGAACACCTGCGCGCCGAACGGGTGTTTGCCTGTCTCGAGGCCGTGCGGTAGGTTGCGAACACCTGTATGGCTCTGGAGGCCCGATGGCTGAAGTGACCCTGACCCCCCGGCAGCGAGAGATCCTCGAGGTGATCGACCAGCACCAGCGCGAGCGCGGCTTCCCGCCGTCGGTGCGCGAGATCGGCGCGGCGGTCGGGCTCACCTCCCCGTCCACCGTCCACGCCCACCTGGCCACGCTCGAGAAGCTCGGCTACCTGCGGCGGGACCCCACCAAGCCCCGGGCCATCGAGGTCCGCTTCGACACCACCTCCGGCGGGGCCGTGGAGCGGCGCCCGGTGCGCCACGTGCCCCTGGTCGGCGACGTCGCCGCCGGCACCGACGTGCTGGCCCAGGAGAACATCGAGGAGACCCTCCCCCTCCCCCAGGACTTCACCGGCGACGGGGACCTCTTCATGCTCCGGGTGCGGGGGGACTCGATGATCGAGGCCGCCATCGTCGACGGGGACTACGTCGTGTGCCGGGCCCAGCAGACCGCCGACAACGGCGACATCGTGGTGGCCGGGATACCCGGCGACGAGGCCACGGTCAAGACCTACCGGCGCGACGGGAGCACGATCACGCTGCTCCCCGCCAACGCCCGCCTCGAGCCGATGGTGTTCGCGCCCGAGGACGTGCGGATCTACGGCAAGGTCGTCACGGTCCTGCGCCGCCTGTGACCTGAGGGCCCAGCGGGCCCGCCTCGGCCGCTCGGTCCCCGGCCCGAGCATCGGCGATGATGGGTGGTGATGGCTCTGGCGCGCCGCGGCGCGGCGCTGTTCCTGCTCGCGCTCGTCGTCGCCTCGGTCGCGGCGACGGGCGGGCCCGCGCCCGTCGCCGCCCAGTCGGGCGACGACCCCGTGCGGGCGCAGGGGCTGCAGTGGGCCCTCGACCTGCTCGGGGCCGAGGACGCCTGGGAGCGGACCCGCGGCGAGGGCATCACCGTCGCCATCATCGACTCGGGCGTCGACCTCGACCACGAGGACCTGGCCGGCCAGGTGGTCGACCACGTGAGCTGCATCGGCGCGGCCGGGGACCCGGACCGCTGCCGGGGCTCGGGCCAGGACGACAACGGCCACGGCACCCACGTGGCCGGGATCGTGGCCGCCCGCGCCGGCAACGGGCGGGGCATCGCCGGCGTGGCGCCCGGGGCGCGGCTGCTGGCCGTGCGGGTGCTGGCCGACCGCTGCCGCGCCGACGGCTGCCACGCGGAGGGCACCGCGGCCGACGTGATCGCTGGCATCCGCTGGGCCGTGGACCACGGCGCCGACGTCATCAACCTGTCGCTCGGTGGCGGCGCCCTGCAGTCGGCCCTCGGGTGCGCCTTCTGCGACGCCATCGAGGAGGCCTGGGCCCAGGGCGTGATCTCGGTGGTGGCGGCCGGCAACGACGCCATCCTCCCCTCGGGCTTCGGGGACACCGCCGCGGTGGTGGTGACCGCCACCACCCGCGACGACGAGCGGGCCTCGTACTCGAGCCGCAACGACGGGATCCTGCGGTCGGCCCGCTGGCCGGTCGCCGCCCCCGGCGGCGAGGC
>DATGRC010000205.1:0-6670 GCA_035303865.1 Acidimicrobiales bacterium | reverse complement strand
CGAGCTCCCGGGCGATCACCGCGGGGTAGACGCCGAGGTCCTCGAGGACGGTGAGGAAGGTCTGGAAGAGGCCGTCGGCGGCGAGGAAGGCGTCGGGCAGCGCCACACGGCGCACCACCGAGCAGGAGACGTCGCCCTCGTTCCACTGATCGCCGGCCAGCTCCCCCACCATCGACAGGTGGCCCCGGAGGACGACGAGGAGCCCGTTGATCCGCTCGCAGGACCGGCTGTTCATCTTGTGGGGCATGGCCGACGAGCCGACCTGACCCTCCTGGAAGCCCTCGGTGACCAGCTCGAGGCCGGCCATGAGCCGGATCGTGGTGGCCAGCGACGCCGGGCCCGACCCGGCCTGGACGAGGGCGCTGACCACGTCGAGGTCGAGGCTGCGGGGGTACACCTGCCCGACGTTGGTGAGCGTCTCCTCGAACCCGAGGTGGCGGGCCACCGCCTGCTCGAGGCGGGCGACGGCCTCCGCGCTGCCGAGCAGGTCGGCCATGTCCTGCTGCGTGCCGACCGGGCCCTTGATCCCCCGCAGCGGGTAGCGGGCCAGGAGCTCCTCCACCCGGCGCAGGGCCTGCAGCAGCTCCTCGCCGGCGTTGGCGAAGCGCTTGCCCATCGTCGTGGCCTGGGCGGCGACGTTGTGGCTGCGGCCGGTGACCACGAGCGTGGCGTGCTCGGCGGCCCGCTCGGCCAGCCGGGCGAGGGCGGCCACCATCCGGTCCCGGATCAGCTCGAGCGCGGCCCGCACCTGCAGCTGCTCGACGTTCTCGGTGAGGTCGCGCGAGGTCATGCCGGCGTGGATCCGCTCGTGGCCGGCGAGGGCGGAGAACTCCTCGATGCGAGCCTTCACGTCGTGGCGGGTCACCCGCTCGCGGGCCTCGATGCTGGCCAGGTCGACCTGGTCCACGACCGCCTCGTAGGCGGCGATGGCGTCGTCGGGGATGTCGACGCCGAGCTCGGCCTGCGCCCGCATCACCGCGATCCACAGGCGCCGCTCGAGCACCACCTTGTGGGACGGGGACCACAGCTCGACCATCGGGGAGCTGGCGTAGCGGGCGGCCAGGACGTTGGGGAGCACGGCACCGGGCATCGCCCGGCAGTCTCCCATGCCCCCAGCCGGCCGACCCAACGGTGGCCGGGTCGCCCCCGACCGCGTGCCGCGATGGGCGGGCTTGTCCAGATCACGGCGGTTCGGCCGGCCCGACGGGGCCTCGGAGGTGACGGAGATCGCTCAAGCGGGGTCTCCCCGATGCCGATGCCACCAGGAGAGCGGGCGTGCCCAGGAGGGCTCTTCGAGTCATGGACAGCTGCATCAAGCACCCACACGAGGTCGGCGTGAGCCACTGCGGTCGCTGCGGCGGGTCCTGGTGCGGTGACTGCCTCGTCCACCCCTTCGGCCCGAAGAAGCCGCCCTACTGCATGTCGTGCGCGATGTTCGCCGCCGGCGTGCGGACCCACGCCGACCGCCCCGCGCTGAGCCGGCGCGAGCTGAAGGCGCTCGAGAAGGCGGCCCGGGCCGCGGCCAAGGGCAAGCCGGCCCCCACCCCGGCCCCGGCGCCGGTGGAGCTGCCGGCGGTGCCGGAGCCGTCGATCCCGACCGCGGCCCCCGAGGTCACCGACTGGTCCTCCCCGTGGTGGGAGAGCCGCCAGCCCACGCTGGCGGACTGAGCCCGAAGGTCGCGCTCAGCCCTCCGGGCGCGCCGCGTCGCGCACGGCCTGGCCCTTGGCGCGGGCGAGATCGGCCAGGGCCCGCTCGTAGTCGACCAGCTTCTCGCGCACGGCGGGGTCGCTGACCCCGAGGATCCGGGCGGCGAGGATGCCCGCGTTCTTGGCGCCCCCGATGGCGACGGTGGCCACAGGGATGTCGGCGGGCATCTGGACGATCGACAGCAGCGAGTCGAGCCCCTCGAGGTGCTTGAGCGGGACCGGCACGCCGATGACCGGCAGCGGCGTGACCGAGGCCAGCATCCCCGGGAGGTGGGCGGCGCCGCCCGCCCCGGCGATGAGGACGGACAGGCCCCGCTCGGCGGCGGTGGCGCCGTACTCGAGCATCTCGCGGGGCATCCGGTGCGCGGAGCGCACGTCGGCCTCCCAGCGGATCCCGAACTCGTCGAGCGCCTCGGCCGCCGCCCGCATCGTCGGCCAGTCCGAGTCCGACCCCATCACGATCCCCACCTGTGCGCTCACGCCGCCATCCTCGCGCCCCGGGGCCTCAGCCGTCGGCCGGGCGGTCGCCCCGGTACCACGCGGCAGCCGTGCGGGCCCGGGCCAGGCAGTCCTCCAGGTCGTCGCCGAAGGCGTTGACGTGGCCGACCTTGCGACCGGGCCGGTGCTCCTTGCCGTAGAGGTGGACGCGCAGGCGACGGTCGCGGCCGAGCGCGCGGGCGTGGCCGTCGAAGAGGTGGCCGGCACCGGGGTCGGCGCCGCCGAGGACGTTGACCATCACCGTCCACGGTGCCCGCGGCTCCGGGGAGCCGAGCGGGAGGTCGAGCACGGCCCGCAGGTGGTTCTCGAACTGCGAGGTGACGGCGCCGTCCTGGGTCCAGTGCCCGGTGTTGTGGGGGCGCATGGCCAGCTCGTTGACGAGGATCCGGTCGTCGGCGGCGTCGAACAGCTCGACGGCGAGGATGCCGGTGACGTCGAGCTCGGTGGCGATCCGGCGGGCCAGGTCCTGCGCCTCGGCGGCTCGCGCCGGGTGGAGGTCCGGGGCGGGCGCGATCACCTCGTGGCAGATGCCGTCGAGCTGGGTGGTGGCCACGACGGGGTAGGCGACCACCTCGCCGCTCGGCGCGCGGGCGACGAGCGCGGCCAGCTCCCGTCGGAACGCCACGAACTCCTCGGCGAGGAGCGCCACCCCCCGGCGCGCCGCGTCGGCGAAGGCCTCGTCGGCGTCGGCGGGCGTGCGGACCACCCAGACGCCCCGGCCGTCGTAGCCCCCGCGCGCCACCTTCACCACGCAGGGGAGCCCGAAGGCCTCGAGCTCGGCCGGGGTGGCGACGACCGCCCAGCGGGGCTGCGGGGCGCCGAGGCGGTCCATGGCGGCGCGCATCGCGGTCTTGTCCTGGGCGTGCACGAGCGCGGCGGGACCGGGGCGGCACGCCACGCCGGCCGCCTCGAGCGCGTGGAGGTGCTCGGTGGGGACGTGCTCGTGGTCGAAGGTGACGACGGCGCAGCCGTCGGCCACCGCCCGCAGCGCGTCGAGGTCGCGGTGGTCGCCGACGAGCTGGTCGGGGATCACCTGGGCCGCCGAGACCCCCTCGGCCTCGGCGAGGAGCCGCAGGGGCACGCCGAGCGCGATGGCGGGCTGGGCCAGCATCCGGGCCAGCTGGCCGCCGCCGATGACGGCCACCCGGGGGGCCTTGGGCGCGGTCACGAGCGGGGCAGGACCGCGATGTCGCGGCGGTGGTGCAGGCCCGGCCAGGAGATGCAGGACAGCGCGCTGTAGGCGACCCGCCGGGCCGACTCGACGTCGGGTCCCCGGCCCACCACGTTGAGGACCCGTCCGCCGGCGGTCACCAGGCGACCCTCGTCGTCGAGGGCGACGCCGGCGGTGAAGACGCTGGCGTCGGGGATCAGCCGGGCCCGCTCGATGCCCTCGATCACGTCGCCGGCGCGGGACGTGGCCGGGTAGCCCTCGGCCGCGGCCACCACGAGCACGACGGCGTCGCTGGCCACGGTGGGGGTGGACCGCAGCTGCCCGTCGGCCGCCTCGGCCAGGAGGGCGGCGAGGTCGGAGGTGAGGCGCAGCAGCACGACCTGGCTGTCGGGGTCGCCGAAGCGGACGTTGAACTCGACGAGGCGGGGACCGGCCTCGGTGACCATGAGCCCGGCGTAGAGGGTGCCCCGGTAGTCGATGCCTCGCCGCTGCAGCTCGACGAGCGTGGGCCTGATGAAGCGGACGAGCACGTCGTCCTCGAAGCCGTCGGGCAGCCAGGGCAGCGGGCTGTAGGCGCCCATGCCGCCGGTGTTCGGGCCGGCGTCGCCGTCGCCGACCCGCTTGAAGTCCTGAGCTGGGGGCAGCACGACGGCGTCGGTGCCGTCGCACACGGCGAAGACCGACACCTCCGGGCCGGTCATGCCCTCCTCGATCACGACCGTGCGGCCGGCGTCGCCGAAGGAGGAGCCGGCCAGCTTGGCGCGGACGTCGGCCTCCGCCTCGTCCCGGTCGTGGGTGACGAGCACGCCCTTGCCGGCGGCCAGGCCGTCGGTCTTCACCACCCACGGGGCGGGGAGGGTGCACAGGAACGCGATGGCGTCGTCGGCGTCGGTGAACGTGCGGTGCCGGGCGGTGGGCACGCCGGCCGCCTCGACGACCTCCTTCATCCAGGCCTTGGAGCCCTCGAGCCGGGCCCCGTCGGCACCGGGGCCGTAGACCCGCTTGCCGGCGGCCCGGAGCCGGTCGGCCAGCCCGTCCACGAGCGGCACCTCGGGACCGATCACGAAGAGGTCGGCGTCGAGGTCCTCGGGCGGGGTGGGGACCGAGCCGGGGATGCCCGGGTTCCCGGGCGTCACCACCACCTCGGCGGTCCGACCGAGCACCTCGGCGAGCACGGCTTCGCGCCCGCCGGAGCCGACGACGACGACCCTCATGCCGGCGGCGGGCCCTCCGCGAGGCCCCGCGCGGCGCCCGGACCCCGGCTCACTGCGGGGCGCCGGTCGCCGCCGAGGACGACGACAGCTGGACGTACTGGTCGCGGCCGGGTCCGACCCCGAGGAGGTCGATCGGCACGCGGACCTGCTCCTCGAGGAGGGCGATGAAGTCCCGGGCCGCTTGCGGGAGGTGGTGGGGCTCGGTGGCCCCGGTGATGTCGGTCTTCCAGCCGGGGAGCACCTCGTAGACGGGCTTGGCCCGGTGGAGGGCGCTCTGGTCGTCGGGCAGGTGGTCGATCCGCTGCCCGTCGATCTCGTAGGCCACGCACACCTTCAGCTCGTCGAAGGCGTCGAGGACGTCGAGCTTGGTGACGGCCAGCTCGGAGAGCGAGTTGACCCGCACGGCGTGGCGGAGCATGACGGCGTCGATCCAGCCCGGTCGGCGACGGCGACCGGTGTTGGTGCCGAACTCGTGGCCCCGGTCGACGATCGCCTCGCCGACTTCGTCGAAGAGCTCGGTGGGGAACGGCCCGGCGCCCACCCGGGTGACGTACGCCTTGGCCACGCCGACGACCCGGTCGATGTGGCGCGGGCCCACCCCGGCCCCGGTGCAGGCGCCGCCCGCGATCGGGTTCGACGACGTGACGAACGGATAGGTGCCGTGGTCGAGGTCGAGGAAGGTGGCCTGGGCGCCCTCGAAGAGGACGTGCTGACCGGCCTCGAGCGCGTCGTGGATCAGGTTCACCGTGTCGGCGACGTACGGGGCGAGGCGGGGGGCGAGCTCGCCGAGGTAGCGGTCGGCGATCTCGTCGAGGGTGGGCGGGAGCTGGTTGTAGACCTTGGCGAGGACGGCCGAGCGCTCCTTGAGCACGAGGGCCAGCTTCTCCCGGAAGATCTTCTCGTCGTAGAGGTCCTGCACCCGCAGGCCGACGCGGGACGCCTTGTCGGCGTAGGCGGGGCCGATGCCCCGGCGGGTGGTGCCGAGCGCGTTCTTGCCGAGGTGGCGCTCGGTGACCCGGTCCATGATCTGGTGGTACGGCAGGATCAGGTGGGCGTTGCCGGACACCTTCAGCTTCGAGCAGTCGATCCCGCGCTGCTCGAGCATGTCGACCTCCGCGAGGAGGACGGCGGGGTCGACGACCACCCCGTTGCCGATGACCGGGGTGATGTGGGGGTAGAGGACGCCGCTCGGGATGAGCTGGAGCGCGAACGTCTCCCCGTCCACCACGAGGGTGTGGCCGGCGTTGTGGCCGCCCTGGTAGCGGACCACGAGGTGCATCTCCTTGGCGAAGAGGTCGGTGAACCGGCCCTTGCCTTCATCACCCCACTGGGTGCCGACGATGATCGTTGCAGGCACGGGGCTCCGGCCTCCTCAGCCGTCTTCGGGACAGCGGTCGATGCTACTGCGGGCAGGGGGGCGGTCCCGAACCCGGCCCCAGGCGCGACGGCGGGCCGGGGGTGTGGCCCCGGCCCGTCATCGTCGCCCTCCAACGAAGACCTCGTACGGCGACCCGGTGGGGTGGGCGCCCGCCTCCCCGCCCCACCGGGTCCACCGATCAGCGCACGGGCGCCCCGCTGGGGCGGCGTGCGGCGACCACGGCGCCGGCGCCCATGAGGACCAGGCCGAGGCCGGCGAGGGCCAGGGCCGTGGTGTCGGCACCGGTGCGGGGCAGCTGCTGGGCCGTCCCGGTGCGGCCCTGGGGCAGGACCTGGATGCCAGCCACCTCGGTGGGACGGCGGGCCGGGCCACGGGGGCCGGCGACCTCGCCGTCAGCCGCGACCTCGGCATCGTCGTTCTCGACGACGAAGGGCGGCACGAGGCCGACCTCGCACTCGGCGGCGTCGACCTGGACGCCCTCGACGTCCGGGCACGCGTCCACGGCGGGCTCCTCGTCCTCAGGCTGGTCGCCCGGGTCCTCGGTCTCGGGGTCCTCCGTCTCCGGATCCTCCGTCTCCGGATCCTCCGTCTCCGGATCCTCCGTCTCCGGATCCTCGGTCTCGGGGTCCTCCGTCTCGGGGTCCTCCGTCTCGGGGTCCTCCGTCTCGGGGTCCTCCGTCTCGGGGTCCTCCGTCTCCGGGT
>DATGRC010000204.1:0-3791 GCA_035303865.1 Acidimicrobiales bacterium | reverse complement strand
GAGCACGTCGAGCTCGATCTCGACCGGATCGGTGTGGTGGACGGTGAGGAGGTCCTCAGCGATCAGGTCACCTGCGATGACGGTGACCACGCCGACGACGAGACCCAGCTTGGAGGCCGCCTCGGCGACCGACTGGGGCTCCTGGCAGAGCGCCAGGAGCTCCTCCTGCTCGGAGGGCAGGCCGGGGGGCGCCTCCTCCACGGTCGACTGGAGCATCGTCTCCAGCCGCAGGTCCCGGCGGGCGGCGCGGGTGCGCCCGCCGGTCATGATGAAGGGCCGGACGAAGTCGTGGCCGGGACGCTCGCTCATGAGACGAGCATCTCCTGCTTCAGCTCGGCCACGAGGTCCGGGGTGAGCACGGTGCCGGCCCGCTCGACGAGCAGCGTCGTCTGGTAGCCGACGAGGCCGATGTCGCAGCCCTTGCTGGCCACGACGCCGAGGCAGCTGCCGTCGGAGATGGCGGACACGAACAGGAAGCCGCGCCGCATCGACACGATGACCTGCTCGAGGCCCTCGAACCCGAAGCACTGGGACGCCCCGTTGCCGAGGCTCACCATGCCCGAGATGATCGCCGCCAGCTGCTCAGCTGAGGCCCGGTCGAGGCTGCTCGACATCGCCATCAGCAGCCCGTCCGAGGAGACGGCCACCGCCTGCTCGACGCCGGCCGTCTTCTCCACGAAGCCGTTGAGCAGCCAGCTGAAGCTGCGGGCGCCCTCGCTCAGTGAGCTCGTGCTCATCGCTCGTCCTCCGGGTGGTCGCGGTGGGCGTCAGCACGACCGCGGCTGACGCCCGACTGGAAGCTGGACAGGAAGGCGTAGACGTCCTCGGGGGTGCTGCGCTCCTCCTCGGCGGGCGCCTCCGGCTCGGGCCGGGCCCCGCCGAGCGGCGCGTCCGGGCGCTGGGCACCGGGGACCCGCTTCACGAGCCCCGTGGGCGTGGTGCCGGCGTCGGCCGGCGCGTCCCCCCGCTGGCGGGCCTGCTCGGCCGCCACCGAGAACATCGACGGGCCGCTCGGCTGGGTGACGGCCAGGCCACCGAAGCCCCGTGACGGCTCGGGCCGGGACTCGGGCGCCGGAGTGTCGCCGCCGTTGGCGTCGTCGCCGGCCCGGGGGGCGGCGATCCGCGGGCCGTCGGGGGCCGGCTGCTCGTCGCTGAGCGGCCGGTCGGCCCACGAGGTCACGCTCGGCGCCGCCCAGGCGTCGCCGTCGGCCGGCGCCGCCCCCCACGACAGGGTGGGCTGGGGGACGGAGCGCTCGGTGCCCGCGTCGTCGCTCGACGCGGCGGTCGGCGACGCCTCGACCTCGGCGGGCTCGCTGCGTCGCTCGCCCCGTCGCGGCAGGCCGCTCTCGGTGAACGACGCCGGCGCGGCGGGGGCCGGGTCCTCGGCGGGTGCCTCCGCGGCGGTGTCGGCAGCCTCGACCGGCTCGGCGCTCGGCTGGGCGTCGCCGGCCCGGGCGGCCACGAACGGGTCGGTCTCCTCGTCGGCCAGCAGCGCCATCGGCAGGTCGATCCGGGCGACCACGCCGCCGGCCGGGCTGTCCTGCAGCTCCACCTTCACGCCCATCCGCTTGGCCAGGTGGCCGGCCACGTAGTGACCGAGGTAGCGGGACGGGGCGACGGTGAAGGACTCCTCGCCGGCCAGGCGCCGGTTGGCCCGGGCCAGGTCCTCGGCGCTCATGCCGAGGCCGTTGTCGGTGATGGCGAGGGTGTACCCCTCGACGGTGAGGCGACCCTTGACCTCGACGGTCTGGTCGGGCGGCGAGAACGACAGGGCGTTCTCGAGCAGCTCGGCGGCCACGTGGGCCACGTCGGAGGCCACAGCGCCGGTGATCGCCGCCGGCTCGAGGTGGCGGACGACGACCCGCTGGTAGTCCTCGACCTCGCCGAGGGCGGCGCGGACCACGTCGGCCACCTTCACCGGCGCCGACCACTGGCGGGGCGGCTCGATGCCGGCCAGCACGAGGAGCGACTCGGCGTTGCGGCGCATGCGGGTGGCCAGGTGGTCGAGCTTGAAGAGGCCCTCGAGGGTGTCGGGATCGGACTCGTTGCGCTCGAGCTCGGTGATGAAGTCGAGCTGGCGGCTCAGCAGGTTCTGGTTCCGCCGGCCGAGGTTCACGTACGAGTCGGAGATGTTCCGGCGCAGCACGGCCTGCTCGACGGCGAGGTCCAGCGCGCTCGACTGCACGGCGCTCAGGGCCCCGGCCACGTCGGCCACCTCGTCGTGGCTCTTCACCGTGATCGGCTCGATCTCCGGGATCACCACGTCCTCGCCGGCGGGGGTCTCGAGGATCTGGCGCACGGCGGCGGGCAGGCTCTCGCCGGCCATGTGCTCGGCCTGCACCTTCAGCGAGCGCAGCGGCCGGGTGATCGATCGGCTGGCCAGCCAGGTCACCACGATGGCGAGGGCCAGGGTGCCGCCGGCGATCAGGATGAAGAGGCGCTGGCGGGCGGCCGCGTCGTCGCGCAGCGACTGGGCCGTGTCCTGCAGGGCGGCGCCGGCCCGGTTCCGCAGGCCGAGGTACCCGCTGTCGGGGTCGCTCGACACGGCGGCGAGCATCGTGGCGATGTTGAGCGGCTCGCCGGCGAGGTAGGCCTCCACCTGGCTGTTGAAGTCCTGGACGTCCGGCTCGGCGAAGGTGGGCTCGGCGATGCCGGCGAAGGGGCCGACGGCGTTCGTGCGGATGTCGAGGTCGTAGCCGAGGCCCCGGTCGTAGAGGGCGGCGATGTCCGCGATCACGCCCGGGTCGCGGGCGGTGTCGGTGACGACGGCGAGCACGGCGCTGCGCACGATGCGCGCCCGCATCTCGCCCTGGCGGGTGGCGGCGTCGATGAGCTCCACGCCGTTGCGCAGGTCGGCGTCGTCCACGCTGAGCGCCACGGTCGAGGTGGCGTCGAAGAAGCTCTCGATGAGGTCCGTGTACCGGGTGAAGATCTCGTCGGCGAACTCCTCGTTGCTGATGTCCATCGGCCCGTCGTAGGCGTCGACGTCAGCGCGGAGCTTCACGAGGCCCTCGACGGCCTCGAGCGGCTCGGCGAAGGCGGCCTTCACGTCGTCGGAGGCGCCCTCGACCCGGGACCGCAGCTCGACCAGGGCGGCGTCGGAGAGCTCGCGGGCCTCGTCGTTGGTCTGGACGGGCAGCTCGGCGGCGTCGCCGAGGCCGATCAGGTCGATGGCGGCCCGGTTGCGCTCGTCCTGGAGGCTCGACACGAAGCTGCCGGGGCCGAGCGAGGCGGTGGCCAGCTCGGTCTGCAGCTCGACCTCCTCCGCGGCCCGGGTGGCGGAGATGACCTCGTAGCCGGCCACCGCCACGAGGGCGATCAGCGGGACAGCGAGCGCGGCCGCGAGCTTGGTGCGGATGTGGGTGGTGCGGAACACGTGGTCTCCTCGTTCAGCGTCGCCCGGCCCAACGGGGCGCCGGCGGGATGGGGGCCTCGACGTCGACGGACGAGCCCTGGTCGCTCAGCTCGAGGATCGCCCGTTCCATCGTCTGTTCGTCGGCAGGTTCGGGACCGAGGTTGAGCGCGTCGATGGGGACGACGCGACCCCGGTCCGAGGGGAGCTCGATGGCCCAGCCGAGCAGCTCGGGGTCCTCGGTGAGCAGCACGACCGGACGGGTGCCGGCGCCGAGCAGGACCTCGCACATCGCGTCGCGCGGCAGCGAGGTGGCGGCGAGGGGCTCGTCGAGCACGACGACCCGGTCGCTCTCCTCGAGCAGGGCCCGCAGGGCCTCGAGGTGGTCCTCGGGCTGGGGGCCCTCCAGGGTCGCCTCGGCGGCGGCCACCTGCGCCGC
>DATGRC010000203.1:0-3496 GCA_035303865.1 Acidimicrobiales bacterium | reverse complement strand
GGAGGGCGTGTGGGCCGTGGGCGACTGCATCGCCACGCCGGCGCTGGCCCACGTCGCCTTCATGGAGGGCATGGTCGCCATCCAGGACATCCTCGGCGAGGACCCGCCGGGCATCGACTACGCCAAGGTCCCGTGGTGCGTGTACACCCGGCCCGAGGCCGCGTTCACCGGCATGTCCGAGGAGCAGGCCAAGGAGGCGGGCCTCGACGTCGTCGTCCAGAAGAGCCGCTTTAACCACAACGGCCGGGCGATGATCGTCAACCAGGCCGAGGGCATGGTGAAGGTCGTCGCCGAGCGCGACCCGGACGGTAACGCCGGACGTATCCTCGGGGTCCACATGGCCGGTCCGTGGGTCACCGAGCAGCTCGGACAGGGCTACCTGGCCGTCAACTGGGAAGCCACCGTCGAAGACATGGCCGTGCTGATCCAGCCCCACCCCACGATGACCGAGGTGCTCGGCGAGGCGATGATCTCCCTCACCGGTCGCCCGCTGCACGGGTAGCCCCCGAACGCCCCCACCGCCACCGAACCACACAAGGAGTCAGCCCCGATGGCCGACATCACGATGCCCCAGCTGGGCGAGACCGTCACCGAAGGCACGATCACCAAGTGGTTCAAGCAGGTCGGTGAGACGGTCGCCGAGGACGAGCCGCTCTTCGAGGTCTCCACCGACAAGGTCGACTCGGAGGTGCCGTCCCCGGTCAGCGGCACCCTCCTCGAGATCAAGGTGCCCGAGGGCGAGACCGTCGACGTCGGTGCCGTCCTCGCGGTGGTGGGCGACGGCGACGCCGCGCCGGCCGAGGCGCCCGCCGAGGAGGCGCCGGCCGAGGAGGCGCCGGCCGCGGAGGCCCCCGCCGAGCCGGCCCCGGCCCCGGAGGCCCCGGCGCCAGCGCCGGCGCAGCCTGCGCCCACCCCCGCCCCGGCGCCGGCCGCACCCGCGGGGGAGGGCAGCGGCGGTGGTCGGGTCCTGTCCCCGGTCGTGCGGCGGCTCCTCAACGAGTACGGGCTCGACCCGGCCACGATCACCGGCACCGGCGTCGGCGGGCGCATCACCCGCAACGACGTCCTCTCCGCGGCCGAGGCCCTCGGCCGCAGCGGTGGCGGCGCGGCCCCGGCGGCCGCTCCGGCCCCCGCGGCGCCAGCTGCCTCGACGGCGGCGCCGGCCGCCCCGAGCCGACGGCCCGAGCCGGCCCCGATGGTGCGCTCCGGCGAGCGGGACACCACCATCCCGCACTCGAACATCCGCCGGCGCACCGCCGAGCACATGCGCCGCTCGCTCGACACGTCCGCTCACGTGTACGCCTCGATCGAGGTGGACTTCGAGGCCGTCGACCGGGTGCGCCGCGCCGAGAAGGACCAGTGGAGGGCCGAGGAGGGCTTCAGCCTCACCTACCTGCCGTTCATCTCCCGCGCCGTCGTGGACGCCATCCACGACTTCCCCGAGGTGAACGCCACCTTCAGCGACGAGGCCCTCGTGGTGCACAACTACGTGAACCTCGGCATCGCCGTCGACCTCGACTTCAAGGGGCTCATGGTCCCGGTGGTCCGCGACGCCGACGGAAAGCGGCTGCGAGCCCTCGCCCGCGAGATCAGCGACCTCGCCGCCCGGGCCCGCTCGAAGAAGCTGTCGCCGGACGACATCGCCGACGGCACCTTCACGATCACCAACCCGGGCCCGTTCGGCACGCTGCTCACCCTGCCGATCATCAACCAGCCCCAGGTGGCGATCCTGTCGACCGACGGCGTCAAGCGCCGGCCCGTGGTGATCGACCTCCCCGACGGCAGCGAGGGGATCGCTATCCACTCGGTCGGCAACCTCGCCCTCACCTGGGACCACCGGGCCTTCGACGGCGCCTACGCGGCCGCCTTCCTCGCCCGGGTCAAGGACAACCTCGAGACGAGGGACTGGGCCGCCGAGCTGTGACCGAGCCCGGCAGCGCCGCCCCCGGCACCGACCGGCCCCTCCACATCCGGTGGCTGGGGTCGGTCCCGTACCGGGAGGCCCTGGCGCTGCAGCAGGCGCTCTTCGCCCACGGTCCCGACAGCCACCTGCTGCTCCTCGAGCACCCGCACGTCTACACGCTCGGGGTGCGCGGCGACCTCGGGAACCTGATCCGCGACCCCGCCGAGGTGGGGGCCGAGCTCGTGCACACCGACCGGGGCGGCGACGTCACCTACCACGGGCCGGGCCAGCTCGTCGGGTACCCGATCCTCAGCCTCCCCGGTCGCCGCGGCGGCGGCCTGGCCGAGACGCGGGCGTACGTCGCCGCCGTCGAGCAGCTCGTCATCGACGTGCTCGGCGACCTGGGGCTGGAGGGCGCGTCGCGCCTCGACGGCTACCCCGGCGTGTGGGTCGACGCCGACGGGCCCGACCCCCGCAAGATCTGCGCCATCGGGGTGCGTCTGAGCCGGGGCCGCACGATGCACGGCTTCGCGCTGAACGTCGACCCCGACCTCACGATGTTCGGCCACATCGTCCCCTGCGGCATCGCCGACAAGGGGGTCACGTCGCTGGCGGCGGAGGGCATCGAGGTGACGATGCGCGACGTGGTCGACGCCGTCGCCCGCCGCGCCGCCGAGCGGTGGGGGACCGCCGGGTGGGACCGGGCTGACGTCGTGTGGCGCCACCGCCCGGAGGACCTGGCCCCGTTCAGCCGGGGCGCCGGCGCCGGCGAGCTCGTCGGCCGGCACGGGCACGCCCAGCCCGCGACGGACGATGCGCCCACCGCCACCCCGGTGCAGCTGCTCGGTCGCCGCCGCGCCGGCACCACCGAGCGCCGGCGGGTGCGCCTCGCCGAGGCCGGCGTCACCGAGGCCGTGCCGATCGAGGACCGCAAGCCCGACTGGATGCGGGCGCCGCTGCGGCTCACCCCCGAGGTCACCCAGGTGCGTCGCACGATGCGCGACCTCGGGCTCGTCACCGTGTGCGAGGAGGCGGGCTGCCCGAACCTCTCCGAGTGCTGGAGCGACGGCACGGCCACCTTCATGATCAACGGCGAGCGCTGCACCCGAGCCTGCGGCTTCTGCCTCGTCGACACCCGCAAGCCCCTGCCCCCCGACCCCGACGAGCCGGCCCGCGTGGCCGAGGCCGTCGAGCGGATGGGCCTGCGCTTCGCCGTCATCACCGCGGTCGCCCGAGACGACCTGCCCCACGGCGGCGCCGACGAGTTCGCTGCCGTGATCCGAGCCGTCCGGGCTCGCACCCCCGACGTGTCCGTCGAGGTGCTCATCTCGGACTGTAAGGGCGACCCCGAGGCGCTCGAGGTGATCTTCGCCGAGCGCCCCGACGTGCTGAACCACAACCTCGAGACGGTGGCCCGCCTGCAGCGGGCGGCGCGGCCGTCGGCCGCCTACGCCCGGTCGCTCGCCGTGCTGGGCCGTGCCGCCAAGGCGGGGCTGCACACCAAGTCCGGCATCATCCTCGGGCTGGGCGAGACGGCCGACGAGGTGCGCGGGGCGATGGGCGACCTGCGGGGCGTCGGCGTGCAGACGCTCA
>DATGRC010000202.1:0-16466 GCA_035303865.1 Acidimicrobiales bacterium | reverse complement strand
GGTAGAGCACGCCGATCGAGTCCGGCGCGTGCACCTCGATCACCGTGGCTCCCCGGGAGGCGTCGTTGTCGATGTGGATGCGGGGCGGGGTCGACGCGCCGGGGCTCTTCCGGCGGCTGCCGTACATGCGGGCCCGCTCGGCCAGCCGGGCCTGCAGGGCGAGCCGACCCGACAGCACCTTCTCGAGATCGGCCTCGACCTTCTCCCACACGATCGACGGCCCGAAGCTGGACTCGACGCGCAGGACCTCGAGGGCCATCCCGTCCTGGCTGGTGGCGTTCGCCTCGAGCACCCCGAGGCCGTTGAGGGCGAGCGCGCCGGCCACCCGGCTGAACAGGCCGGGCCGGTCCGGGGCCACCACGGTGAGCACGTCCCCGTCGCCGCGGACCACCTGGCGGCCGGCGCGCAGCAGCGCCAGCTGCGCCTCGTCGGGGAACGCGCCCCGCACCTCGTCGGCGGCGCCGCCGCGCAGCAGGTGCCCGACCCGGTGGGTCAGCTCGCGGACCAGCTCCGCCTTCCAGCGCCCCCACGCCGCCGGCCCGGTGGCGAGGCTGTCGGCCTCGGTCAGCGCGGCGAGGAGCCCGAGGGTGAGCGGGTCGCCCACGGCGTCGGCGACGGCGGCCAGCGTGGAGGGGTCGTCCAGGTCGCGGCGGGTGGCCACGTCGGGCAGCAGCAGGTGGTGGCGGACGAGCGCCTGCAGCACGGCCACGTCGTCGGGCCCGAAGCCCATGCGGGGGCCGATCTCGGCGAGCCGCTCGATGCCGACGTCGGTGTGGTCACCGGGGTAGCCCTTGCCGATGTCGTGCAGGAGGGCGCCGACCACGAGCAGGTCGGGCCGATCGGTCCGGGTGACGAGGTCGGCGGCGTTGGCGGCCGCCTCGAGGAGGTGCCGGTCCACGGTGAAGCGGTGGTACGCGTTGCGCTGCGGCTTGCTCCGCACCCGCTCCCACTCGGGCAGCACGTGGGTCCAGGCGCCCACCTGGTCGAGCGCTTCGATCACGGGGATGGCCCGCTCACCGGTGAGCAGCAGCTCGACGAAGGTGGATCGCAGCTCGTCGGTCCAGGGCGTGGGGAGCGGTGGCTGCTCGTGGCCGATCCGCTCGAGGGAGGCGCGGTGGATGCGGGTGCCGTGGGCGGCGGCGGCCACGGCGGCGCGCAGGCCGAGCGCCGGGTCGTCGCTGGGGCGGGCGTCGGCGGTGAGGTGGATCTCGCCGTCGCGCAGCACCACCCCGGGGCTCACGTGGCGGTCCCGCCGCCCGAAGAACCCGAGCGGCCCGGCCAGCGACGCCTCGATGCGGCGCCACGCGTCGTCGGCCCGCCAGGCGATCGTGCGGGCTGCGTCGGCCACGTCGCGCATCAGCGCGTCGGCCGAGCCGTAGCCGACGGCGGCGGCCACCGCGTCCTGCTCCTCGAGGAGGAGGACGTCGCTCGGGCGGCCGGTGCGGCGATGGAGCTCCACCCGAGCCGACAGCAGCATCTCGTACGCCGCGTCGAGGGCGGCGTCGTCGCCCTCCCACAGGAGGCGGCGGGCGGCCTCGGCCCAGCGCAGGGCGTGGACGTCGCGCAGGCCGCCCCGCCCCTCCTTCAGGTCCGGCTCGAGGAGGAACGCCACCTCGCCCGCCTTGGCGTGCCGCTCGGCCACGCGGCGAGCCAGTGCGGCGAGCCACCGCTTCGAGCGCTTCTGCCACTGCTGGAGGGCTCGTCCGGCCAGCTCGTCGGTGAGCGACCGGTCGCCCGCGAGGTGGCGGACCTGCAGGAGCGAGGTGGCGGTGTCGAGGTCGTCGGCGGCGAGCGCGAGCGCCTCGCGGGGCGTGCGCACCGCGTGGCCGAGCTTCACCCCCGCGTCCCACACCGGGTACCAGATGCGGTCGGCGACGGCGCCGATGTCCGCTCGGTCGTCGTGGAGCAGCAGCACGTCGACGTCGGACTGGAGGCTCAGCTCACCTCGGCCGTAGCCGCCGACGGCGATCAGCGCGAGGCCGTGGGCGTCGCCCGCGGGGAGCGCCTCGGCGAAGAGCTCGGCCATCCACCGGTCCACGAGGTCGCTGTGGCGCTGGCACAGCTCGCGCCCCACCAGGCCCTGGTCGTCCTGCAGCGACGCTCGGTCGGGGACGGTGGCCATCGCCGCAGTCTGCCAGCCGCGGGGACCTCGCCGACACCGCCGTACAGGTGCCGCTCAGGGTCCGTTCAGGTGTCGTTCAGCACCGCTGCGGCGCGGCTCAGAGCCGGCCCTCAAGCACCCGAGCAGCCACCGCCACCGGGTCCCACACGCTGGAGAACGGCGGCGCGTACGCGAGGTCGAGGTCGACGACCTCGTCGACGCGGAGGCGGGCGTGGAGCGCCGTGGCGACCGTGTCGATGCGCTTCGCCGCGCCCTCCCCGCCGACGATCTGGCCGCCGAGGAGCCGACCCGTGCCCCGCTCGGCGATCAGCTTCACGGTCATCGGCTCGGCGTCGGGCAGGTACGACGCCCGCGTGGTGGTGTCGATGGAGGCGGCGACAGCGTCGATGGCGGCGTCGGCCGCCTCGCCCTCGGTGAGGCCGGTGCGCGACACCTCGAGGGAGCACACCCGGGTGATGGCGGTGCCGACCACGCCGGGGAAGGTGGCGTACCCGCCGCCGAGGTTGATGCCCGCCACCCGCCCCTGCTTGTTGGCGACGGTGCCGAGCGCGACGTGCACGGTGCGGCCGGACACGAGGTGCCAGGACTCGCAGCAGTCGCCAGCCGCGTACACGCCGTCGAGGTTGGTGCGCTGGCGGCGGTCGACGGAGAGCGCGCCGCGGGCGCCGGTGGCCACGCCCGCATCGGCGGCCAGCTCGGCGTTGGGGGTGACGCCGAGCCCCAGCACCACGAGGTCGGCGTCGAGGCGCTCCTCGCCGTCGAGCAGCACGGCACCGGGCTCGAAGCCGGCCACCGCGGTGTTGAGCCGCACCTCGATGCCGAGCCCCTCCATCGGCTCCACGAGCCGCGCCGCGATGTCCGGGTCGAGCGTCCCCATCAGCTGGGCCTGGCGCTCGACGATCGTCACCTCCGCGCCCCACCGGCAGAACGCCTCGGCCATCTCGAGGCCGATGTAGCCGCCGCCCACGACCACCACGCGCCGGCACTGGCGGCTGCGGGCGTGGTCGAGGAGCACCCGAGCGTCGTCGAGGGTCTGCACGCCCTTCACGTGCTCGAGGTCGATGCCGGGCAGGTCGGGGCGGAGGGGCCGGGCCCCGGTGGCCACGAGCAGCTTGTCGTAGCCGAGGGCGATGGTGCGCTGGTGCTGGTGGTCCCGCACCTCCACCTGGCGGCGGTCGTGGTCGATGGCCATGGCCTCGTGGCGGATGCGCACGTCGATGCGGTGCTGATCTCGGAACTGCTGCGGGGAGCGCACCACGAGGTCCTCGAGCCGCTCGACCTCGCCCCCCACCAGGTACGGGATGCCGCAGGCCGCGTAGCTGGTCCACGGGCCCCGCTCGAGCACCACGATCTCGAGGTAGGGCTGGCGGCGCCGGGCCTGCATGGCCGCGGTCATCCCCGCCGCGTCGCCGCCGATGACCACGAGCCGATCAGCCATGGGTGGTGAGGCTACCGGGGTGATCGTGGGAGACTGGAGAGATGGCCGTGCGTGAGGACTGTCGCCACTACTCGACCCGCACCATCCCCACGGGCGAGGTCGTGCAGCGGTGCCGGCTCTCCATGGCCGAGGACGCCCCGTTCGCGTGCCCGCCGGACTGCCTCTTCGTCGAGCCCCGCTCGATCACCGACGCCGGCTGGCAGCGCTTCGGCGAGGCCGACTGACCCGCCGGGGTGAGCCCGCCCCTGTTCGCCCTCGAGCGGGTGACGCTCGACCTCGGCGGGCGCCGGATCCTCGACGACGTCTCCGCTGAGCTCCCCGACGACGGGATCACCTGCCTCGTCGGCCCGTCGGGCAGCGGCAAGTCGACGCTGCTGCGGCTCCTGAACCGCCTCGAGGTGCCGACGAGCGGGGTGGTCCGGTACCGGGGGCGCGACGTCGCGTCCCTCGACCCGCTGCAGCACCGCCGCCAGGTGGGGATGGTGTTCCAGCGGCCCACGCCGTTCCCCGGGACCGTGCGAGACAACCTCCTCGTCGCCCGGCCGGGGGCGGCCGACGACCTCCTCCGAGCCACGCTCGAGCGCGCCGCCCTGCCGGCGTCGTTCCTCGACCGGGTGGCCGACGACCTCTCCGGCGGGGAGGCGCAGCGGATGTGCGTGGCCCGCACGCTCGTCACCGAACCCGACGTGGTGCTGATGGACGAGCCGACCTCCGCGCTCGACCCGGCGGCCACCGCGGAGCTGGAGGCGCTGGCCCGTCAGCTGGCCGACGACGGGGTGCGGATCGTGTGGGTGTCCCACGACCCCGAGCAGGTGGCCCGCATCGCCGACCACCGCTTCGTGGTCGACGCGGGGAGGCTGCGACGTGGGTGAGGGCGCGATCGGCTGGGGCGGGCTGGCCGCCTCGCTGCTGCTCGTCGGGGTGGCCGTGGCCCTGTCGGTGTGGCGGCGGCTGGGCCTCGAGGCCACGATCCTGTGGGCCTGCGCCCGGGCGCTCGGCCAGCTGCTGCTCGTCGGCTGGGCGCTCGCCGCGCTCATCGACGACGACGCCCCGGTGGCGCTGGCCTGGCTGTGGGTGGTGGGCATGGTGCTGTTCGCCGCGATCACCGTGCGGCGCCGCACCCCCGAAGTGCCGGGCGCCTTCTCGCTCGCCCTCGCCGCCACCAGCGCGTCGGCGGTGCTCAGCCTGGGCGTGGTGTTCGGCCTCGACGTCTACGACGCCGTCCCCCGAGCGATCATCCCGATCGCCGGGATGATGGTCGGCAACTCGATCGGCGGCACGGTCACGGCCTCCCGGCGGGTCATCGGGGAGCTGGCCGACAACCGAGCCGAGGTGGAGGCTCGCCTCGCGCTCGGGCTGCCGTGGCCCGAGGCGTCGCGACGCTTCGTGCGGGCCGCGGTGCGCACGGCGCTCGTCGGTCAGATCGAGAGCACGAAGGCGGTGGGCCTCGTGTTCCTGCCCGGGGCGATGACCGGCCTGATCCTGGCCGGGGCCGACCCGGTCGACGCCGTGCTCGTGCAGGCGGCGGTGATGTTCCTGATCCTCGGGTGCGTGGCCACCAACGCGGCGATCGTCGGCCTGGGCCTCACCCGCCGCCTCTTCACCGAGGACCACCGCCTGCGCCCCCTCGCCCGCACCGAGGCCTGAGCCGGCCGCGGGCGCCGAGCGAACCGGGGCGGCGGTGCCTACCCTTCGCCTCGGACCCGACGGCGCACGATCGGAGGCCCCGATGGCCAGCCCCTTTGCCACGCACGCGGTCACCAACCAGCCCCCGCCGCTCACCGGCTACGACGTGTTCGGCGCCGACGCCGCCCTCCGCGAGGCGGTGGTGCGAGAGGGCGCGGCCTGGGCGGTCGACGAGCTCCACGAGCTGGGACGGCTGGCCGGCAGCGAGGAGTGGCAGGAGGAGGGCCGCCGGGCCGAGGCCAACCGGCCCGAGCTGCGCACCCACGACCGCTACGGCCACCGCATCGACCTCGTCGAGTACCACCCCGCGTACCACCGCCTGATGGAGACGGCGGTGGCGCACGGCCTGCACGGCGCGCCGTGGGCCGACGAGCGCCCGGGCGCCCACGTGGCCCGGGCGGCCAAGGTGATCGCCTGGTACCAGGTGGACGGCGGCCACGTCTGCCCGATCTCGATGACCTACTCGTCGGTGCCGGCGCTGCGCCACGAGCCCGCCCTCGCCGCCGAGTGGGAGCCGCGCCTCACCTCCCGCGCCTACGACCCGTCGAACCGCCCCGCGGCGGAGAAGGCCGGCGCCACCTGCGGGATGGCGATGACCGAGAAGCAGGGCGGCTCGGACGTGCGGGCCAACACGACGGTGGCCCGCCCCGACGGCGACGGGTACCGCCTCACCGGCCACAAGTGGTTCTGCTCGGCCCCGATGTCCGACGGGTTCCTGATGCTGGCCCAGGCGCCCGGCGGCCTGTCGTGCTTCTGGGTGCCCCGGTACGCGCCCGACGGCGCCCGCAACCCGATCCACATCCAGCGCCTCAAGGACAAGCTCGGCGACCGGTCCAACGCGTCGAGCGAGATCGAGCTCCTCGACACGTGGGGCGCGCTCGTCGGCGAAGAGGGCCGGGGGGTGCGCACGATCATCGAGATGGTCGGCCACACCCGCCTCGACTGCGCGCTCGGGTCCGCGGCCATCATGCGCCACGGCGTCGCCCAGGCCACCTGGCACGCCCACCACCGCCAGGCGTTCGGCGCGCCGCTCGACCAGCAGCCGCTCATGGCCAACGTCCTCGCGGACCTGGCCGTGGAGTCCGAGGCCGCCACCGCCGCCGCGCTGCGCCTGGCCCGGGCCTTCGACGAGCGCGACCGCGACGAGCACGAGTCGGCGCTGCTGCGCGTGCTCACGCCGGTGGTGAAGTACTGGACCTGCAAGCGGGCCCCGCAGCACGCCGCCGAGGCGCTCGAGTGCCTGGGCGGGGCGGGGTACGTCGAGGAGTCCCCCCTCCCCCGCCTCTACCGGCAGAGCCCGGTGAACGGCGTGTGGGAGGGGTCGGGCAACGTGATCTGCCTCGACGTGCTGCGGGCCATGGCCCGGGCTCCCGAGTCGGTCGACGCCTACTGGGCGGAGGTGGGCCTGGCCGCCGGCGCCGACGCCCGCCTCGACGCCGCCGTCGAGGCGCTCGGCAAGGAGCTGACCGACCTCGACTCGATCGAGCTCCGGGCCCGCCGCATCGTCGAGCAGATGGCCGTCGTCCTCCAAGGATCCCTGCTCGTGCGCCACGCCCCCGCCGCCGTGGCCGACGCGTTCTGCGCGTCCCGCCTGGCCGGCGAGAGCGGCCGGGCCTTCGGCACGCTCCCCGCCGGCGTCGACGTGGCCGCCATCGTCGAGCGAGCCCTCCCCACCCCGTAGCCCCCCGCCCGGGGCGCGACCCGCGGCGACGGGCACCGCCCAGCGGCGTCCACCGCGCAGGCGCGCCGGCTCGGGCCCGCCCCGGGGCCAGGATGGGGGCGTGGCGCACCCCGCTGACGACCCGGCCGACCTCGAGGCCCTGGCCCGCCACGCCGCCGCCCTCGCCTCGGCGGTGGAGGCGACGCTGGGCAGCTGGGTGGAGCGGGTCGTCGCCCAGCGCTGGCGCGAGTGGTCCGGGGAGCCCCCGCCGGCACCGCTCGTGGAGGCCAGCCGGGCCGCGGCCGCCGCCGCCGAGGCCGAGGTCCTCCCCGCGCTCCGGGCGCTCCTGGCGCTCGACGTCGACGAGCAGCGAGCCAACCCGCTGGCCCTCGTGCGGCGGGCCACGCCGCACGCCACCCGGGTGCTCGAGGCGGCGGGGGTCCCGCCGGTCGAGCGCGACGAGCAGGCGGAGCGCCTCTTCCCCGACGACCGCTACGACCTCGTGCCGGCGTCGTTCGCCGACCTCGACCCGTCGGTCCACGAACCGGGCCTCGTGTGGGGCGCGGCCAAGGCCCACGTCGTCATCCGCCGCCGCCGGGCCGAGCACCGCTGAGCGGCGCGCGGCCGGTGTCGCACGGTGCTCGGGACGGGAGCCATGCTGGCGGCGATGCCCACCTGCCGACGAACCCCCGGGAGCCGGTAGTGCGCATCCGTGCGCTGTCGGTGTTCGAGGGCGTCGTGTACCACTCGTGGTGCGTGGACCCGGCCCAGCCGTGCCGACCCACCCTCGAGGTCGAGGCGCTGCTGCGCCCCGGCGACGCCGACAGCGGCCCGCTGCTGCTGCCGGTGGCCGACTACGTGGTGATGGCCGGCGGGCGGGAGGTGGCTGAGCCGTGCCTTCGCGAGCTGGAGGCCAAGGGCCGCATCACCACGTTCCTGGACGTCCCCCACATCGTGTTCCCCACCTGGACGCCCGTGGCGCCCGACGCCGGGTAGCGGGCGTCAGGGGGCGCCGTCGGCCAGCGACAGCAGCGAGTTGAACCCACCGCTGCGGAGCCCGGCCAGGTCCAGCGTGGCCCAGCGGTACCCGGCGGCGGTGACGGCGGCGACGACGTCGGCCCGCTGGGCGACGACGGCGTCGAGCTGGTGCTCGGGCACCTCGATGCGGGCCACCTCCCCGTGGTGGCGGACCCGCAGCTCGCGGAAGCCGAGGCGCCGCAGCGCGGCCTCGGCCCGCTCCACGGCGCTGAGCCGGCCGAGCGTGACCGGCGTGCCGTACGGGACGCGGGAGGCGAGGCAGGCGGCGGCCGGCTTGTCCCAGGTGGACAGGCCGAGCCGGCGGGAGTGCTCGCGGACGTCCGCCTTCGTGAAGCCGGCGTCGACGAGGGGGAACGCCGCTCCCCGCTCGGCAGCGGCCTGCTGGCCCGGCCGGTGGTCGCCGAGGTCGTCGAGGTTCACGCCCAGCACGATCGTGGCGCCCTCGCGCGCGGCGATGGGGCCGAGGGCCCGCATCATCGCCTCCTTGCACCAGTAGCACCGGTCGCCGTCGTTGCGGGCGTAGCTGGGGTTGTCGAGCTCGTCGGTCTCGACCTCGATCCAGCGCAGGCCCCACGACTCGGCCAGCCGGGCGCAGGCGAGGCGCTCGTCGCCGGGCAGCGACGGCGACACGGCGGTGGCGGCCAGGGCCCCGTCGCCGAGCTCGTCGTTGGCCACCCAGGCCAAGAACGCGGAGTCGGCCCCGCCGGAGAGGGCCACGACCACCGAGCCGAGCTCGCGGAGGCGAGCCCGCAGGGCGTCGAGGGAGGCGTCGGCCATGCGGCCAGTCTGCCCGTCGGGCTCGAGCGGCGGCGAACCCCGCTGCGATCCGGTCCACGCCCCCACCGGGCGGCGCGGGCCGGGGCCCAACATCTCGTCGGGTACCACGAGGCCCTAGGATGCGCCCCCGATGAAGAGCGACCTGGCCCAGCGCCTGGTCCGCGGGGCGATGGTCGTGCTGCTCGCCGTCCTGGCGGGGCTGGCTGTCATCCCCGTGGCCTCAGCGCAAGAGGGCGACCCCGCCGAGGCGGAGGTCGCCATCTTCGGCGCGCTCGACGACGCGGAGCACGGCTTGGTCGAGGGCGTCGAGCTCGAAGCCCTCCTCGGCGAGGAGGTCGTGGGCACCGCCACCAGCGACGAGAACGGCGAGTTCCGCATCGTCGTCCCCGGGCCCGGCACCTACCGGGTGCGGCTCGACCCCACCACCCTCCCCGAGGGCGTCAGCCTCCGGGACCCGGAGCGCACCGAGCTCGAGGCCGTGCGGGTCCTCGAGGGTCGGGACAAGCGGGTGGTGTTCGCCCTCGGCGAGCGGGCCCGGCCCCGACCCGACGACGTGGCTCGACCGCCGTCGGGCAACCGGGTCGTGAACCGGCTCTGGACCGGGCTCGTCGTCGGCATCGTGATCGCCCTGTCCTCGATCGGGCTGTCGCTCGTGTTCGGCACCACCCGGCTCGTGAACTTCGCCCACGGCGAGATGGTCACCCTCGGCGCCCTGCTGGGCTGGTTCTTCAGCTCCGGCACGGTGGGACCGGGCTGGAGCCTGTTCATCGCCGGCGCGATCGCCGTCGCGCTCTCCGGCCTGTTCGGCGCCGTCCAGGATCGGCTGCTGTGGCGCCCCCTGCTCGATCGGCGCACCGACCTCATCTCGCTGATGATCGTGTCGATCGGCCTGGCCATGCTGCTGCGGTACACGTTCACGGTGTTCTTCGGGAGCAACGTGCGCCCGTTCCGGGAGTACGCCGCCCAGGCCCCCTGGGTGTGGGGCCCGCTCGTGCTGCGGCCGAAGCAGTTGGTCGTCCTCGCCATCGGCGTCGTGGTCATCGCCCTCTACGCGCTCGTGCTCCAGAAGACCCGGCTCGGCACCGCCATCCGGGCTACGAGCGACAACCGGGACCTCGCCGAGTCGTCGGGCATCAACGTCACCCGCGTGGTGCTGATCGTGTGGGTGGCGGGCTCCGCGCTCGCCGCGCTCGGCGGGCTCAGCTTCGCCACGCTGTACGGCGTGGAGTGGGACATCGGCTTCCGGCTGCTGCTGCCGATCTTCGCCGCCGTGGTGCTCGGCGGCCTCGGCACCGCCTACGGGCCGCTCGTCGGGGGCCTCGCCATCGGCCTCGTCTCCGAGCTGTCCACGCTGTGGGTGCCGGCCGAGTTCAAGTTCGCCTGGGCCCTGTTCGGGCTCATCATCCTGCTGCTGATCAGGCCCCAGGGCCTGCTCGGCCGCCCGGAGCGGGTGGGGTAGCCCATGGATCTCGTCCAGGTCCTCACCGACGGTCTGCGCGCCGCGGTCGGCGTCCCCGCCATCGCGTACGCGCTCGCCGTCATCGGCCTCAACGTGCACTTCGGGTACACGGGGCTGTTCAACATCGGCCAGATCGGCTTCCTCGCCGCCGGCGCCTACGGCGCGGGGATCAGCGCCTCCCTGTGGGGCTGGCCGCTGCCGCTCGCCATCCTCGCCGGCGTGGTGGCGGCGGTGCTGCTCGGCCTGCTGCTCGGGCTCCCCGCCCTGCGGCTGCGGGCCGAGTACCTGGCCATCGTCACGATCTCGGCGTCGGAGATCATCCGCATCACCGTGCGGTCCACCTCCGTGGAGGGCGTCACCGGCGGCCCCCAGGGCATCGGCCGGTGGGCCAGCTCGTTCTACGACATCAACCCGATCCCCTCGGGCAAGTACGGCATCGGACGGATCGCCTTCAACCACCGCGAGCTGTGGGTGATGCTCGTCGGGTGGGCGCTCGTGGCGCTGGCCGTGCTCGTCACCTGGCTGCTCGTGCGCAGCCCGTGGGGCCGTGTGCTGCGCTCGATCCGCGACGACGAGGACGCCGCCCGCAGCCTCGGCAAGAACGTGTACGCGTTCAAGGTGCAGAGCCTCGTCTACGGCGGCGTCCTCGGAGCCCTGGCCGGCCTGCTCCTCGCCATCAACGCCAACTACACGACGCCCGGCGAGTACCAGACGGTGTTCACCTTCTACATGTACGTGGCCCTCATCCTGGGCGGCATCGGCAAGCTGTTCGGACCGGTGCTCGGGAGCATGCTCTTCTGGTTCACCCTCCAGGCCACCGACGTGCTGCTGCGCCAGCTCATCCAGCCCGGATCCTGGGCCGCCACCTACATCGAGCAGCGCGACATCGGCCAGCTGCGCCTCGCGCTCGTCGGCCTCGCCCTGATGCTGCTCGTCATCTTCCGTCCCCAGGGGGTCCTGGGCGGCCGGTCCCCGGGGAAGGCCCAGTGACCGAGCCCACCGGTCGCCGTCCCGGGTCGCTGGCCGGCGTGGAGGGCCGCCCCGGCGTCCCGAAGCCGGACCCGCTCGTCGTGGCCGACGGGATCACCCGCACGTTCGGGGGCCTGAAGGCCGTCGACGTCGAGCACCTCGAGATCCAGCGGGGCGTGATCACCGCGCTGATCGGGCCGAACGGCGCCGGCAAGACCACGTTCTTCAACCTCCTCACCGGCTTCGACCGGCCCCAGGCGGGCACCTGGTCCTTCGACGGGCACGACCTGACCGGGCTGCGGGCCCACCAGATCGCCCGGCTCGGCATGGTCCGCACCTTCCAGCTCACGAAGGTCCTGGCCGAGATGAGCGTGCTCGACAACATGCTGCTCGCCTCCCGGGACAACCCCGGCGAGCGGTTCTTCGGTGCGCTCGTGCCGGGGCGCTGGCGGCAGCACGAGCGCGAGCGCGAGGAGCGGGCCCGCGACCTGCTCCGCAAGGTCGGCCTCGACGCCAAGGCGCAGGACCTCGCCGGCACCCTCTCCGGCGGGCAGCGCAAGCTGCTGGAGATGGCCCGGGCCCTGATGGTCGAGCCGTCGCTCGTCATGCTCGACGAGCCGATGGCCGGCGTGAACCCCGCCCTCACCCAGTCCCTCCTCGGCCACATCACCGCCCTGCGCGACGAGGGCCGCTCCGTTCTCTTCGTCGAGCACGACATGGAGGTGGTCCACGAGATCAGCGACTGGGTGGTGGTGATGGCCGAGGGCCGGGTGATCGCCGAGGGTCCGCCGGCCCAGGTCACCGCCGACCCGGTCGTCATCGACGCCTACCTGGGCACCGCCCACCACCGAGACCCGGAGATCCCCCGGTGACCGACGCCCCCGCACCCGCCAGCCGCCCGTCCCCGCTCCTGCACACCGAGGAGCTCGTGGCCGGCTACGTCGCCGGCGTCGACATCCTCCAGGGCTGCAGCGTGGACCTCTACGAGGGCGAGCTCGTCGGCATCATCGGCCCGAACGGCGCCGGCAAGTCCACGCTGATCAAGACGATCTTCGGCCTCGTGCCGGTGCGGCGGGGGCGCGTCGTGCTGCGGGGCGAGGACATCAGCCGCCTCCCCGCGCACGAGCTCGTGGAGCGCGGCGTGGGGTACGTGGCCCAGCGCGACAACGTGTTCCCGAGCCTGACGATCGCGGAGAACCTCTGGATGGGCGCGTTCCTGCGACCCAGGGTCGCCGACCAGCGCCGCCAGGAGATCTTCGAGCTGTTCCCCCGCCTCGGCGAGCGGGCCGGGCAGCGAGCCGGGTCCCTGTCGGGCGGCGAGCGCCAGATGCTAGCCATGGGCCGGGCGCTCATGATGGAGCCGTCCGTGCTGCTGCTCGACGAGCCGTCGGCTGGCCTCTCCCCCGCGATGCAAGACGAGGTGTTCGAGCGCATCGTCGAGGTGAACCGGGCCGGCGTGTCGGTCCTCATGGTCGAGCAGAACGCCCACCGGTGCCTCCAGATCTCCGCCCGGGCCTACGTCCTCGACCAGGGCCGCGAGGCCTACACCGGCACCGGCTCCGAGCTCCTCGCCGATCCCCGCGTCGTCGAGCTCTACCTCGGCACCCTCCGCGCCTGACCCGGCGCCCCCTCCCCCGCCGCTCGCCGCTGCCACCGGCGCGAGCCGGCCCCTGGAGCGCGCCGCTTCGCAGGCTCCGAGGTGCAGGTTCGCGAGGTGGCCGGGCGCGGAGCGGCCCGGGCCACCGCCGTGGGTGACCCGGGCCGGATCCGTCAGCGCAGGGCTGTCAGGTGACCGCTAGTCGCGGCCGATGATGATCTGCGGCACGTCGAGGGTGACGGGGGCGCCCTCCTCGTCGTACTCCCAGACGTCGTAGGCGCCGGAGACCACGTGCCCGGCGTCGTTGAGGGTCAGGTCGCCCGAGGCGCCCTGGTAGTCGATGTCCTCGCCCGCGTCGAGCAGCTCCTTGCACTCGGCGAAGGTCTGGCACTCGGTCCCACCGGAGGTCACCTCGTGCAGCGCCTCGGCGATGGCGTCGGCGTCGGTCGAGCCGGCCGCCTCCGCCGCCAGGGCGATGGCGATGGTGCAGTCGTAGTAGTAGGCCGAGAAGATCGTGTCCTCGCCGGTCTCGGCGTAGGCCTCGGCGAAGGGGTGCTCCACACCCGACGGGGCGGCCGCCGGCGCGGTGCCCTTGATGCCGGCCACGGCGCTCGGGTCGGACGCGTCGACGCCCTCCCAGAAGCCGCTGCTCTGCATGCCGTCACCGGTGTAGATCGGCAGCGTGTCGGGGCCGGCGCCCTGCTCGATGAGCTCGGACACGACCTGGGCGCCGTCGGTCCCGAAGCCAATGAGGGCCAGGGCATCGGGGTCCGCCTCGACGACGGCCTGGACGTCAGCCGCGTAGCCGGTCGACGAGTCGGGGTCGTAGGCGGCGTTCAGCACGACCTCGATGCCGGCGTCCTCCAGGCCCTGCTGGATGGCGTTGCCGAAGCCGGTGCCGTAGGTGTCGTTGCGGACGAGGATCGCGACGCGGGTGTGGCCGTCGTCGGCGATCACCTCGGCCAGCGCCGGGCCCTGCAGGTTGTCGTTCGGCGCGAAGCCGAAGTACCGCCCGTCGTCCTCGAGGTCCTCGAGGGAAGCCGCGGTGTTGGAGCCGCTGCAGGCGACCACCCCGGCGGAGCGGATGTCGTCCATCAGGGCCTCGGTCAGCGTGGACGACGCCGGGCCCAGGAGGGCGTTGATGCCGTCGGAGCTGACGAGGCGCTCGAGGCCCGTGCGGGCCAGGTTGGTGTCGTCGGTGCCGTCGTCGGCCGCCGCGATCGTCACGTCCTGGCCGAGCACGCCCCCGGCGGCGTTGATCTCGTCCACCGCCATGTCGACCGGGGTGCGCAGTGCGCCCACGATCGCCGACAGGCTGCCGCTCTCCGGGAACAGCACGCCGATGGTGAGCCCGTCGCCGCCCCCGCCGCCACCTTCCGTGGTGTCGGAGGTGTCGGCAGGCTCCGTGGTGTCGGTGCCGGCGTCGTCATCGTCGTCGCCGCACGCCGCCGCCATGAGCGACAGCGCCCCGACGGCGGCTACGGCCTTCAGCCACCTCTTCCGTGTGCTCACTCGATCTCTCCCCTTGGTCAGGTCGACGAGGAGGAGGCTCCCTCCCCGAGGGGGCAGATCCTAGGCGCCGAGCACCGGCGGGGTGTGCTGCTTCAGGTGAGGCCGACCGCCTCGAGCACGTCGGGGAGCGGCGCGACCATGCCCGTGTAGAACGGGCCGAACTCCCCGTAGTTGGCCGACGCCTCGTCGAAGCGCATCGTGTAGACGACCTCCTTGAGGTCGTCGGGGTGCACGGCGAAGAGGGTGACGCCCCACTCGTAGTCGTCGACGCCGGTGGAGCCGGTGACGACCTGGAGCACCCGCCCGGCGAACTTCCGGCCGCTGGCTCCGTGCTCGTACATGAGGTTCTTGCGGTCCTCGTAGGGCAGCGTGAACCAGTTGTGGGCATCCCCCCGGCGCTTCGACATCGGGTAGAAGCAGAACGCCGTCTTCCCCTCGGGCGGGAGGTTCGGGTGGAGCCGGGCCTGCTTCAGCTCCTCGGGCACGCCCTGCGCGTACTCGGACACCTCGGTGAGCGACACGTAGCTGTCGACCACCTCGAGCCCGGCCTGCGCGAGCTCGGTCTGCAGGCGGCGCAGCCGCCACAGGTCCGGCCCGAGGGCCATGAACGCCAGGTCGGCCTTGTGGCCGAGCATGGCGACGGGCACGACCTGGTGGTCGTCGGCGCGGGCAGCGTCGACGGCGGCCGTGACGGCGTCGGCGTCGGCCAGCGAGCCGGGCTTGCAGAACAGGTGGAGGACCCCCCAGCCGATGGTGGGGACGAGGGCATCAGGCATGGCGCCGAGGGTATCGGCGCCGGCCGTCACTCGGCCCGGCGGCGAGGCAACTCGACGAGGCGCTCGGCCACCGGGTCGAGCACGTCGACGATGACCACCGCGTTGTAGTCCGGCACCTTCGAGGTGGGCTCGCGCCGGTCGGGCCCGCCGCCGAGGAGCACGTTGCCCTCGGGCCAGTGCACCTGGAGGGTGCGGGGGGCCAGGCGCACGACCTTGAGCGTCCCCTCGAACGTGCCGTGCTCGCTCGTGAGCCGCACGCGGTCGCCGTCTTCGGCGTGGAGCGCGGCGGCGTCGGCGGCGTCGATGTAGACGGCGTCGCGCCCGGCACCGGTGAGCGGGTCAACCTCGCCGTGGACCATCGAGTTGAACTGCTTCCCCCGCCGGGTGGACACGAGGTAGGCGCCGATGGGCAGGTCCGGGGCCTGCGGGGTGAGGGCCGTGAACCGGCCCTTGCCGTCGGGGGTGGGGAAGGCGCCGCCGGGGCAGAGGTGGCGGCCGCCCCACTGCACCTGGTCGCCGGTGCGCTCGAGCCGCTCGATGCCGGCGTAGGCGGGCACCACCTCGGCGATCTCGGCTCGCAGGGCCTGGTTGGTGGGCCACGAGAAGGCGAAGGCCAGATCGGGCCGGACCCGGGTGGCGACGTGGGCGAAGAGGCGCCACTCGCTGCGGGCCTCCCCCACCTGGCGGGGGATCTCGGGGCTGAACGCGATGCGCCGCTCGGTGGTGGTCTCCGTGCCACCCCCCTCCTGCTCGTAGCGGGTGGCCACGGGCAGGAGGATGACGTCGTCGCCGTCCACGAGCATCTGGGACGACAGGAGGATGTCCTGGTGGACCCGCAGCGGCACCCGTTCGAGCGCGGCCTCGACGGCGGGCGGGTCGGGCAGCACCTCCAGGAAGTTGCCGCCGGAGGTCCACAGCACGTCGATGCCCCCGGCCGCGGCGGCGTCGACCATCTCGGGAGCCGTGAGGCCGGGGTGGTCGGGGATCGTGAATCCCCACTGCTCGCCGAGGGGGGCCGCGTGCTCCGGGTCGACGGGCTGCCCGCCGGGCAGCGAGGTGGCGTAGGCGCCCATCTCGGCGCCGCCCTGCACCCCGGAGTGGCCGCGGATCGGCATGAGCCCCGCCCCGTCGCGCCCGACGTTGCCGCGGGCCAGCGCCAGGTTCACCAGCGCCCGGACGCTGTCGACGGCGTCGTGGTGCTGGGTGATGCCCATCGACCAGATGACGATGGCGCTCCCGGCGGCGGCGTAGGCGTCGGTGAAGGCGTCGACGGTGGCCTCGTCGACGCCGGCCTGCTCCCGCAGGTCGGCGTCGTCCTGCGCGTCGAGGGCGGCGACGAGCTGCTCCCAGCCGGTGGTGTGCTCGGCCACGAACGCCTCGTCCACGGCGCCGCGACGGATCAGGCCCTTGAGCACGAGGTTGGCGAGGGCGA
>DATGRC010000201.1:0-4070 GCA_035303865.1 Acidimicrobiales bacterium | reverse complement strand
GAACCTCCCGCTCGACGAGGACGACCTCGTCGCCGACCCGCTCTTCGAGGAGGACCACCTCCTCGTCGTGCCCGAGGACCACCCGCTCGCCCACCGCACCACGGTCCACCTCACCGAGCTGGCCGACCACGAGCTGCTCCTCGAGCCGGTCGGCACCTCGTTCCGGGACTCGCTCGACGCCGCCGCCGCCGAGGTGGGCATCGAGCTGCGGGCCCGCTCCGAGGTGGACGGGCTGCGCCTCATCGCCACGCTCGCCCTGCAGGGCTTCGGTGCCGCCCTCGTGCCGGTCACCGCCGTGCCCCCGAACTTCGTCAGCACCTTCCCGATCGAGCGCATCCCGGTGGAGGGCCTGGCCCGACGCCGGGTGGGCCTGGCGTCGCGGCGGCGGGCGCTGCCGTCGGCGCCGGTGCGCGCCCTGCGGGAGGTGATCGCCAAGGTGGTGACCGACGGGGCCCTCACCCTCGAGGGCATCCACCCGCTCCCTGGCGTCACGGAGGCGTCCTGAGCGGACGAGCGGTGACCGCGCGGTGACTCGCGGCGGGGCCGTAACCAACGCCCCCGCCGTAACCAACGCCCCCGGGGCGCGGGTCGCACCGCCCGCATGGCCATCGCCGAACCGCTGATCCCCGTCGCCGCCGACCACCCCGGTGCCCTGGCCGCCGAGCTCACCACGATCGCCGGGCGATCGGTGGTCCTCGTCGAGGTGGCCGGGGGCGACCGGCGGGGCGCCCTGTCGGAGGCCGACGGCGACGTCCTCGCCGCCGCCGCCGAGCACGCGCTCGCCGCCGGCCTGCCGCTCCTCGGGCTCTTCTCCTCGAGCGGCGCTGACGTCGACGAGGGCGTCGCCGCCCTCCACGGGTGGGGTCGGGCCGCGGCGGCGCTCTCGCGCTGCTCGGGACGGGTGCCGATCCTCTTCGCCGCCACCGGGCCGGTCCTGTCGGGCCCCGCCCTGCTCCTCGGCCTCGCCGACCAGGTCGTGCTCACCGAGGACGCCTACGCGTTCGTGTCCGGCCCCCGGATGGTCGAGACCTACACCGGGGAGGCCATCGACGCCGTCGAGCTCGGGGGCGCCGGCGTGCACGCCGCGGGCACCGGGCTCGCCGCGCTGGTGGTGGCCGACCGCGACGAGGCGATGGCGGCGCTCGGCGAGCTCCTCGCCTACCTGCCGAGCAGCGTCGACGAGGAGCCGCCCCGCTGGTGGACCGACGACCCCGTCGATCGCCCCACGCCCGAGGCGGGTGCGTGCATCCCCGCGTCCCCCACCGGCGGCTACGACGTGCGCGACGTGATCGCCGCCATCGTCGACGACGGCGAGCACCTCGAGCTGCGGGGCCGCTGGGCCCCCAACCTGGTCACCGCGCTGGCCACGATCGGCGGGCGACCGGTGGGGATCGTCGCCAACCAGCCGGTCTCCATCGCCGGCACCCTCGACATCCCCGCCTCGCAGAAGGGCGCCCGCTTCGTGGCGTTCTGCGACGCGTTCGGGCTGCCCCTCCTCACGCTCGTCGACACGCCGGGGTTCTACCCGGGCAAGGACCTCGAGTGGCGGGGCATGATCCGCCACGGCGCCCAGCTGGCCTTCGCCTACGCCCGGGCCACCGTCCCCCGGGTGGCGGTGGTGCTGCGGAAGTCCTACGGCGGCGCGTACATCGTCATGGACTGCCGGACGATGGGCAGCGACCTCTACCTGGCCTGGCCGTCGGCGGAGATCGCGGTGATGGGCGCGAAGGGGGCGGTCGAGATCCTCCACCGCCGCGAGGACGAGGCCCGCCGCCTCGAGCTCGAGAAGGAGTACGAGGCCCGCTTCCTCAACCCGTACGTGGCCGCCGACCGGGGCCTCGTCGACATGGTCATCGACCCCGCCGACACCCGCCGCGAGGTGGCGGCCGGCCTCGAGCTGCTGGCCACGAAGCAGGAGCGACTCGTCCACCGCAAGCACGACAACACGCCGCTGTGACCGGCGCCGTCGCCCGCGTCGTCGCCGGTGTCGTCGCCCCGTCGAGGGGGTTCGCGGCCTTTGCCCGGGCCGGGACCCCGCTGGTCGGGAGCGCTGCTCAGGCCCGGTAGTCTCGGGCGACGTGGCCGACAGCATCACGATCACCGACAACCGGACCGGCGAGACCGTAGAGGTCCCGATCGTGAACGGGGGGGTGGACGCAGCAGCCTGGCGCAAGCTCCTGCCGGGGATCTGGTTCTACGACCCCGCGCTGATGACCACGGCGGTCACCTCGAGCTCGATCACCGAGCTCGACGGCGAGAACGGGATCCTCCGCTACCGGGGCTACCCGATCGAGCAGCTGGCCGAGCACTCGTCGTTCCTCGAGGTGGCGTACCTGCTCATCCACGGGGAGCTCCCCACCAAGGAGCAGTACGACCCGTGGGTGCGCGACATCACGTACCACACGTACATCCACGAGAACGTGCGGAAGCGGTTCCTCGAGGGCTTCCACCACGACGCGCACCCGATGGGGATGCTCGTGTCCGCGATCGCCGCGCTGTCGACCTTCTACCCCGAGGCGAACCAGATCCACGACCCGGAGAACCGCTACAAGCAGTTCGTCCGGCTCATCGCCAAGATGCCCACGCTGGCCGCCGCCTGCCACCGCTTCAGCGTCGGGATGCCCTTCGTCTACCCGGACAACTCGCTGTCGTTCACCGAGAACTTCCTGTCGATGATGTGGAAGGTGGCCGAGCCGCGCTACGAGCCGGATCCGGTCCTGGCCCGGGCGCTCGACGTGCTGTTCATCCTCCACGCCGACCACGAGCAGAACTGCGGCACCACCGCGATGCGCACGGTCGGCTCGGCCCACGCCGACCCCTACGTGAGCACCGCGGCGGCGGCCGCCGCCCTCTACGGGCCCCGCCACGGCGGCGCCAACGAGGCCGTGATCCACATGCTGCGCGAGATCGGCTCACTCGAGAACGTCCCCGCCTTCATCGAGGGCGTCAAGCGGGGCGAGGGCAAGCTCCAGGGCTTCGGCCACCGCGTCTACAAGAGCTACGACCCCCGGGCGAAGATCATCAAGAAGACCGCCTACGACGTCTTCGAGGTCACCGGCAAGAACCCGCTCCTCGACATCGCCCTGAAGCTCGAGGAGGTGGCGCTCTCCGACGAGTACTTCACCTCGCGGCGCCTCTACCCGAACGTGGACTTCTACTCCGGGCTCATCTACCAGGCGATGGGCTTCCCGATCGCGATGTTCACCGTGCTCTTCGCCATCCCCCGCACGGCGGGCTGGCTGGCCCACTGGGTGGAGCTGCTCGAGCAGGACCAGAAGATCGTGCGGCCCCGCCAGCTCTACACCGGGGCCGGCACCCGGGACTACGTCCCGATGGGCCAGCGCTGACCTGCTGAGCGCGTCGGGGCCAGGCTCGCACCGCCCGGCCCCCGCAGCGGCCGGCTGCCCCCACGCGGTCAGCGGACGAGGACGAGCTTGCCGAGCTTCCCGCCGGCGGCGAACGCGGCGTACGCCGCCACCGCGGCGCTCATGTCGAAGCTGTCCTGGACCGGGACCCGAACGGTGCCGGCGGCCAGCAGCGGCAGGACGTGGCGCTCCACCCGACGGGCGGCGTGGGCCTTGTCCTCCAGGGAGCGGGCCCGCAGCGTCGAGCCGTGGATCCGAGCTCGCTTGCCCATCAGCACGAGCAGGTTCACCTCGGCCTTGGCGCCCGCGCCGACCCCGATCACCGAGATCCGGCCGCCCTCGGCCAGGGCGGCGAGGTCGTCCCCCAGGTTCGGGGCGCCGACCAGCTCGAGCACCACGTCGTAGGGCCCGGCGTCGGGCGCCGCCTCAGGCGCGACGACGGTCAGCGGCGCCGCCGGCCCGACGAGCGCTGCGAGGTCGGCCCGCCGCGCCTCGTCGCGGACGCTGGCCACCACGGACGCCCCCGCGGCCAGCGCCAGCTGCACCGCCGCCGTCCCCACGCCGCCGGCCGCGCCGGTCACGAGCACCCGCTCCCCCAGCTGGAGCCCGCACTGGGTGAACAGGGCGTCGTGGGCGGTGGTGAACACCTCGGGGAAGGCCCCCGCCTCCGCCCAGCCGAGCCCGTCGGGCACCGGCAGGAGGTGC
>DATGRC010000200.1:0-11581 GCA_035303865.1 Acidimicrobiales bacterium | reverse complement strand
CGCCCGCACCGGGGTGGCCGGCGTCCGACGGGCGCCGGTCGGACGGGCCGGTTAGACCGGGGGCCGTGGACGCGCTGGCCCTCACCTGGGCGCTGCTGCTGGCCTGCCTGTTCGCGGTGCCGCTGGCCCTCACGATCTGGGCCCTGCTCGACGCGGCCCGACGCCCGGAGTGGGCGTGGGCGCTGGCCGGGCGCCGGCGGGTGGTGTGGATGGCCGCCATCATGTTCTCGGCGCTCACCGTGGTGGCCGGGCTGGCCGTGTCGTCGTGGTACCTGGCCCGGGTCCGTCACGAGGTGGCCGCGGCCGAGGAGGGACGGCTCTAGCTGTCGCTCACGGCGGCGGCCCGGCCACGGCCGCGGGCGGCGGTCCGAAGCGGCCGCGGAGGAAGTCCACGATGGCTCGCACCCGCGCCGCCGGCGTCCAGTACGGCCCGCGCCGGGAGGGCCAGACGAGCCCGCTGAGGAGCTGGCCGACGGCCATGATCCCCCGGATCGTGGCGTGGTAGCGCCCGGAGTGCTCCCGCACGAGGAGCAGTGTGTTCCGCAGCTGGAGGTAGTCGACCACGGCGTGGCGGGTGGCCATGTCCGGGTTCACGACGATCGCGCCCCGCACGAGGCCGGTCTCCCAGCCGAGCGCCTTGGCCCGCAGCGCGAGGTCGGCCTCCTCGCAGTAGGCGAAGTACCGCTCGTCGAAGAGCCCCACCTCCTGGAGCAGGTCGCGGTGGGCCATCATGAGCGTGCCGTGGGGGTGCCCGGCCGGCTCCCAGCCCTCAGCCACCGTGGCCGGCGCGAGGATGCCCCCGAAGTAGGGGTCGACGACCGGGGTGGCCCCGTCGCCGAAGTCGGCGCTCACCAGCCCCGCCCGGGGCCGGGCCTGCGCGGCCGCCACCATGCGGGCCAGGCAGCCGTCGGCGGGCTCGGCATCGTCGGGGGCGAGCGCCACCCACGGCCCGTCCGCGGGGTGCGGGTGGGCGAGGACGTGGCGGAACCCGGCGTTGGCGCCGGGTCCGAAGCCGACGTTGGTGGCCAGCGTCACCACCTCGACGCCGTCGGGGAGGGCGGCGAGGGCGGCCTCGCGGTTGGCCGGCGTCGACCCGTTGTCGACGACGACGACCCGCACGCCACCGGGGACGTCCTGGGCGAGGAAGCGGCGCACCGTGGCCCCGACCCGCTCCGGCCGGTTCCGGTGGAGGATCACGACCGGCAGCACGCGGTCATCCTGCTCGCGCGCACGTGCCGCCCACCAGCCGGGGTGGGCGGCACGTCCCGCCGGCGCTCGTGGCGGGCGGCTCAGCCGAGGAGCGCGCCCTGGAGCTCGGCCCGCAGGGCCGGGGTGAGCACGGCCCCGGCCCGGTCGGCGAACACCGCCATCTCGTAGCCCACGAGGCCGATGTCGCAGCCGGCCGTGGCGACCACGGCGAGCGCCGACCCGTCGCTGATGCCGCTGACGAGCAGGAGCGCGTGCTCCATCTCCACGATCACCTCGTTGACCCGTCCCCCGCCGAAGCGCCCGGCTGCGCCGTATGCGAGGCCCATGAGGCCGGAGGCCACGGCCGAGAACCGCTCGGCGGACTCCCGGTCGAGGTTCTCCGACACGGCCATGGGGAGCCCGTCGGCCGAGAACACGACGGCCTCGGTCACGCCCGGCACCTGGGTGACGAGGTTGTTGAGCAGCCAGCCGAGGTTCTGGGCCTCCTGGCTGAGCTGGTGGGTCTGGTTCATCTGCCCTCTTCCTCTCGGTCGGGGACGGGTGCGACAGGTGCGGGCGCGGCGCCGGCCGGCTCGATCGAGCCCGTCGAAGCGTCGCCGCGCCGGGCCGCCGCTCGCCCGGAGCGGTAGCGGGAGAGCATCGCCCGGACCTCCTCGGGGGAGCGCCGGGTGCGCGGCGCGTCCTCGGCCGGGCGGGCGAACGCGTCGGCGTGGGCGCCAGGTCGACGCCGGGGCAGGCCGGCGGGCGTGGCCGCGGCAGGCCGGGCCGGGACCTCCGCCGAGGGCTCGGCGGCCCGTCCCGACGGCTCGGCGACCAGCGCCTCCAGCTCGGCGTCGGCGGTCTCGGCCGACGGGAGCGCCTCCTGCAGGGAGGCCGGCGCGTCGGGAGCGGTCCGGGGGGCGCGCCCGCCGATCCGCACCCCCCGACCGCCCGCCCCCGGTGCGGCCGAGCCCGAGATCGGCTCGTCGTCGGCGAGCAGGGGCTTGGGCAGCACGACGTAGGCGATCGTGCCCACCTCGCCGCGGCGGAGCCGCACGGTGACCCCGTGGCGGGCGGCCAGGCGGGCCGCGACCAGCACCCCCAGCGAGCGGGACATCGCCAGGCCGGTCACCGGCGGGTCGGCGAGCACGTCGTTGAGGTGCTCGAGCTGCTCCTCGGGGATCCCGAGACCCTCGTCCACCACCATCAGCTGGTAGCTGCCGCCCGTGCGGGCCCCCTCCACCCGGACCTTGGTGGTCGGCGGCGAGAAGTGGGTGGCGTTCTCGAGGAGCTCGGCCAGGATGTGGGCCACGTCGCTGACGGCGTGGCCCCGCAGCACGGCCGGGGTGAGCTCGCCCAGCTCGATCCGGTGGAACTGCTCCACCTCGGACAGCGCCGCTCGCACGACGTCCGCCACCGCGAGGGGCCGGCTGCGACGGGGGCCACCCTCGGCGCCGGCCATCACGAGGAGGCTCTCCGCGTTGCGGCGCATGCGGGTGGCGAGGTGGTCGAGCTGGTAGAGGTGCTCCAGGGCGTCAGGGTCCTGCTCCTCGGCCTCCAGGCGGTCGAGGAGCCCGATCTGGCGCTCGATCAGCGCCTGGTTCCGGCGGGCGAGGTTCACGTACAGGTCGCTGATCCCCTTGCGGAGCAGGGTCGACTGCTCGGCGGCGACGGTGACGGCCACCGACTGCACCTCGTTGAACGCCCTGCTCAGGCGGGCCAGCTCGTCGGCGCCGTCGGCCTCCAGCGGCTCGGCGGTGGCGGCGAGGTAGCGCTCGTCGTCGTCGCTCGGGTGGCGCAGCGCCTCGACGAGACGGGGCAGCCGCTCCTCGGCCAGGTCGTCGGCGGCGCGGGTGAGCCGGCCCAGCGGCCGGGTGATCGACCGGGCGGTGACCACCGCGAGCGCCAGCGCCGCCGCGAAGCCGGCGGCCATCAGGGCGCCGTAGAGCGTGGCCTCCCGCCGGGCCTCGGACCCCGCGGCGGCGATGGCGTCGACGGCGGCGTCGGTGCGCGCCGCCTCCACGCCCCGCAGCACGTCCTGGCGGGCGCGGGAGGCGCCCTGCCAGGCGCTCAGGCCTCCGAGCCCGGACACCGGGGCCCCGTCGACGAGGCCGTCGACGGCCCGGCCCACGTCGGAGACCGGAGCCTGCTGGAGCTCGGCGCGCGCCGCCACCGGGTCGCCGGGCTGCGCCGCCAGATAGGCGGTCCGGTAGGCCTGCTCGTCGGCTCGCAGCGACGCCAGGATGCCCTGCTGGTCGCCTCGCAGCTCGCCCCACACGACGGCGGCCGCCACCTGCGCGGCCTGGGCGGCGGTGGCCTCCTTGGCTCGGCCCACCAGCGCCGCCGCCGGCAGGTCGCCGCCCCCGGCCATCCCTGCGGCGGCGGCGCTGAAGGCCTCCTGGAGCTCGAGGAGCGGGCCGATGACCGCCTCGTAGGGGTCGAACCACGGCACGATCGACTCGGCTGCGTCCATCTCGTCGCGGATGTCGGCGAGGCGGTCGAGCGCCCGCTCGGCCCGCTCCCGCAGCTCGGGGTCGGTGACGTCCTGCTGGCTGGCCGCCACCGGCCGCAGCGCGCGGTCGACGACCGCCCGCTGCGCCCCGAGGGCGCCGGCCACCTCGTCCGCCGCGCCCGCTCGGGCGGCGGCGGCGAGGAGCCGCTCGGTCTGGAGCGCGTCCACGGCCACCGCCACGTCGGCGGCGTGCCCGGCGAGCCGCTCGGCCCGGTCCGCGGCCCGGGCGTCGTCCCGCCGCTGGCCGACCTCGGGGACGGCCACCGCGGCGAGGAGGAACAGGGGCACGGCGATGACGACCATCAGCCGTGTGCGCACCCGCAAGCTCCGCAGCATCGTGGCTCCTCCCACCCGTCGAGGACCGCTCGCACCGGCCCTCGGTGTTGTGTCGGCCGTCACAGGCCGCGCCTTGAGCGGTTCCTGACCGCGGCTCAGGTCGACGGGCGCGCCGGCGGGGACGCCGCGGGCGGTCACCCCGACCCGACGGCACCTGGCACGCTGGTCGGATGACCGACCGCCACGTGCTCGGGACGCCCGCCGGCCTCGACGCCGCCCGGGCCCTCATGGCCTTCATCGACGCCTCGCCCTCGCCCTTCCACGCCTGCGCCTCCGCCGCCGAGCGGCTGGAGGCCGCCGGGTTCCGCCCCCTCGACGAGGCGGCGGCCTGGCCCAGCGGGCCGGGCGCCTGGTACCTGCGGCGCGGGGGCAGCCTGGTGGCGTGGTCAGTCGGCCCTCGACACGACGCCACCAGCGGGTTCCGCGTCGTCGGCGCCCACACCGACAGCCCGAACCTGCGGGTGAAGCCCCGGCCCGACGCCGGCGGCCACGGGTTCCGGCAGGTGGCGGTGGAGCCCTACGGGGGCGTGCTCCTCAACTCGTGGCTCGACCGCGACCTCGGCCTGTCCGGTCGGGTCACCGTGCGGGGCGCCGACGGGCCCGAGGAGCGGCTGCTGCGGGTCGACGAGCCGCTGCTGCGGATCCCGCAGCTGGCCATCCACCTCGACCGGGAGGTCACGTCGAAGGGCCTGCTGCTCAACGCGCAGCAGCACCTGACCCCCGTGTGGGCGGCCGGCAGCCCGCAGCCGGGCGCCTTCCTCACCTGGGTGGCTGCCCGCCTCGGCGTGCCCGAGCGCGACGTCCTGGGCTGGGACCTCATGCTCCACGACCTCACCCCGTCCACGCTCCTCGGCGTCGACCGCTCGCTCCTGTCGGCGCCCCGCCTCGACAACCTGTGCTCGTCGTGGGCCGGCACCGAGGCGCTGGCCGCGGTGGTCGACGGCGGGGCGGAGCCGGCGCAGATCCCGGTGCTGGTCCTGTTCGACCACGAGGAGATCGGCTCCAGCACCGACCGGGGCGCGGACTCCACGCTCCTGCCCACCGTGCTCGAGCGCATCGTGCTGGCGGCCGGCGGGGGCCGGGAGGAGCTACTGCGGGCCCTCGCCGCGTCGGTCTGCTGCAGCGCCGACAACGCCCACGCCACCCACCCGAACTACCCGGACCGGCACGAACCGGGCCATCACATCGCCGTGAACGGCGGGCCGGTGCTCAAGGTGAACAGCAACGTCCGCTACGCCACCGACGCCACCTCAGCGGCCGAGTTCCTCCTGGCCTGCGAGCGGGCCGGGGTGCCGCACCAGCGCTACGCCCATCGGGCCGACCTGCCCTGCGGCTCGACGATCGGTCCGATCACCGCCGCCCGGCTCGGCATCCCCACCTTCGACGTGGGGGTGGCCCAGCTGGCCATGCACGCCGCCCGAGAGCTGTGCGGGGCCGACGACCCGGCCCACTACGCGGCGGCGATGGCGGCGTTCCTCGCCCCTGAGGGCCCTTGAGGGCGCGCTGACCGTCCCGACGGCCGAGGAGCACGGCAGACTGGTCCCATGTCCGACGACGCCATCCCCACCGACGAGGAGCTGCGGGAGCGCCTCACCCCGCTGCAGTACGAGGTGACCCAGCGGGGCGGCACCGAGCGGGCCTTCACCGGCGCCTACGTCAACACGAAGGAGCCCGGTGTCTATCGGTGCATCGTGTGCCATGCCGAGCTGTTCCGGTCCGAGACGAAGTACGACTCGGGCAGCGGGTGGCCCAGCTTCACCGAGCCGATCTCACCGGACCGGGTGAAGCTGCTCACCGACACCAGCCACGGGATGATCCGCACCGAGGCCCGCTGCGCCCGCTGCGACGCCCACCTCGGCCACGTGTTCCCCGACGGGCCGGGCCCCAAGGGCGAGCGGTGGTGCATCAACTCCGCCAGCCTGGACCTCGACCCGGCCTGATCGGCGTCGGTGACCCGGCGTCCCCGGCGAGGGAACGAGGGGAGCTCCGCCAGCGTCGAACACCTCGTGACCCGCCCGTGCATGTCGCCGATCGCCGCCGTGGTTGCGTAGCGTCTGCTGCCTCGTGAGCGAACGCACGCCGCCCCGCGACTCCCGCAAGATCCACGTCCCCGCCCCGCCCGCCTCGGGCGGCGGCGCAGCGGGTCGCGGCTCGGCCGGGAGCGGCGCCGCGGGCGGCGCGGCCGGCCGAGGGGCCGGCTCGGGAGCCGCTGGGCGCCGGGCCGCCTCCGGCGGGTCGGCCCGCCGCGCGAGCAGGTCCGGGACCCGTGCCGGCCAGACCCCGGCCAGCGCCTCCACCCGCCGGCCGGTCGCTGGCGCCACGGCCCGGCGGGGCCGGTCCCGCCGGCGCCTCCTCCCCCGCCGCCCGAAGCTGCGCCGCGTGCTGGTGCTCGGGTCGCTCCTCCTGCCGCTGCTCCTCCTGCTGGCGGTGCTCGGCGGCTGGCTCTACGCCCGGTCGGTCTACAACCGGGTGGAGAGGATCCCGCTGGCCGACGTGCTCTCCGACGGCGGGAGCGGCACCAACTACCTGATCGTGGGGTCCGACTCGCGCAACGTCGAGGACCTCGTCGACGCCGGCCTCAACCCCGCCGCCTTCGAGGACGGCGGCGGGCAGCGCTCGGACACGATGCTGCTCCTGCGCTTCGAGGGCGGTCGGGCGAAGATGATGTCGCTCCCCCGAGACCTCTACGTCCCGATCGCGGAGACCGGGCGCTCCCAGAAGCTCAACGCCGCCTACAACGGCGGACCCCGCCGCCTCGTGCTCACCGTCCAGCAGTCGCTGGGCCTGCCCGTCCACCACTACCTCGAGGTGGACTTCGTGAGCTTCTCGCGGCTCGTCGACTCGCTCGGGGGGATCACGATCGAGGTCGAGCACCCCGCCTTCGACCGCAACTCGGGGCTGCAGCTCGACCAGGCCGGGCCCAACCACCTCGACGGGCCGATGGCGCTGGCCTACGTGCGGTCCCGCCACTACGTCGAGGTGATCGACGGCCAGCAGCGCCCCGACCCCACCGCCGACCTCGGTCGGGTGCAGCGCCAGCAGCAGTTCCTGAGGGCGGTCTTCAGCGAGCTGGGCAGCACCCGCAACCCGTTCGAGCTGATGCGGGCGGCGGGATCCGCCAGCGGCGGCGTGCGGGTGGACGACACGCTCGGGCTCCTCGACGCCATCAAGCTCGGCTGGCGGCTCCGCTCGCTCGATCCGGAGCCGGTCGAGCTCCCCGTGCGCGTCGGCAGCAACGAGGCCGGCTCGGTCCTCTTCCTCGTCGACCCCGACGCCCAAGCTGCCCTCGCCCAGTTCCGCTGACCGAACACGAGATCTGTGCGTGCTTCCGTGCGCGATCCGCACGCAAACCCACACAGATCTCGTTCAGGGCAGGAGGACGTTGGGGTTGAGGATGTGGTCGGGGTCGAGGGCGTCCTTGACGGCCCGCATGGCGGCGACGGCCTCCGAGCCGCGCTGGGCGACCAGCCAGTGTCGCTTGGCCCGGCCGATGCCGTGCTCGGCGCTGACGCTGCCGCCGGCCGCCACCGCCGCCTCGTAGACGACGTCGAGGACCGCCTCGTCGTCAGGGTCGGGGCCCACGACGTTGACGTGGACGTTGCCGTCGCCGAGGTGCCCGAAGCAGATCGTCGTGGATCCGGGGCGGGCGGCGCCCACCGCGGCGGGGACCGAGTCGAGGAAGTCGGCCATGGCGGCGGCGGGCACGGTCACGTCCGCCTTGTGGGGCACACCGAGACGGGAGATCGCTTCGGTGTGGGCATCCCGCCAGCGCCACAGCGCCGCCGTCCCTGGCCCGTCGGCGGCGACGGCTGAGCCGACGATGACGTCGCCCAAGTGGTCGAGGATCGGCACCAGGTGGTCGGTGGGGTCGTCGTCCCCGACCACCTCGACGAGCAGCACCCACGGGGGGAGCGGATCGATCGGGAACGGCTGGTCGAGGTGCTCGGCGACCACGTCGAGGCCGGTGGCCGCCATCACCTCGATCGCCGAGACGGCCGGGACCGCCCGCAGCACCGGGAGGGCGGCGACCGCCTCTGCCGCCGTCGTGAAGGCAAGGAGGGCGACGGCCCGGTCGGTGTGCGCCGGGACGAGGCGCAGCCGGGCCTCGGTGACGATGCCGAGCGTGCCCTCGCTGCCGCACAGGAGCCCGGCCAGGTCGTAGCCGGTGTTGTCCTTCGTGAGGCCGCGCGGGTTGACCTCGACGACCTCACCGGTGCCGAGCACGGCGGTGACCCCGAGCACCTGGGCCCGCATGTGCCCGTGGCGCAGGACCTGCAGGCCGCCCGCGTTGGTGGCGACCATCCCCCCGATCGTGGCGCTGTCGCGAGCGGCCAGGTCGACGCCGAAGGCCAGCCCGCTGCCTCGGAGGTGGGCCTGCAGGCGGGCCAGGGTCACACCGGCGCCGACGGTGACCTGGGCGGCCAGGCGGTCCACCGGGTCGAGGCGGTCGAGGCGCCGCAGGTCCACGACCACCTCGCCGTCGACGGGGACCGAGCCGCCGACGAGGCCCGTGTTGCCGCCCTGCGGGACGAGGGCGACGCCCGTGTCGCGGGCAGCACGGACCACCGCGGCCACCTCGTCGGTGGTGCCGGGCCGCAGGACCGCCCCGGCCCGGCCCTGCCACCGGCGGGTCCAGTCCACGCTCTGGCCGGCCACCACGTCGGCATCGGTGAGCACGTGGCGAGGCCCGAGCGCCTGGCGGCACCGGTCCAGGAACGCCGCGATCATGCCGGATCGAGCGCCACCCGACGCTCCGTCACGTCGACGCCGGTCACCCTCAGCGGGACCCGCTCGCCGAGTGGCAGGGCGACGCCGTCCACGGTGGCCTCGACGGCCAGGTCGCCGAGCACGACGGAGGACCGGTCCTCGCCCACCGCCACCACCGTGCCGGGAACGACGGCGCCGACGTGCGGCTCGAGCAGCAGCGCCTCCACGAGGTCGACCGCGGCGCGGCTGGCCCCGCTCTCGCGCCCTCTGGCCCGGGCCATCGCCCGCGGCAGCTCGGTCAGCTCCGCCAGGACGTGGTCGGGCACCTTCGAGCCGGCGTGGAGGGCCAGGCACACCTCGAGCGCGGCCCGGTCGCAGAGGCGGCGCAGCGGGGCGGTGACGTGCGCGTAGGGGGCGGCCACCGCCGCGTGGCGGAGCGCGGCGGGGTCCTCCGGCACCGGCTCGCCGGGCACGAGGGCGAGGTACCCGGCGCCCCGCAGCCCCCGGGCGGCCACCATCAGCACGGCCGCCTCCTGCGGGTCGCTGCCGTCGAGCCCGCGGACCACCGACTGGTAGGACGCCTCCTCCGGCCAGTCGAGGCCGAGCCCGAGCGCCGTGCACCGCACCTTCGCCACGACCTCCGGATCCGGCGGCGGCAGGGTCCGCAGCAGCCCGACGCCACCGGCCAGCATCGCCTCGGCCGCCACCATGCCGGTGAGGAGCGAGATCTGCGCGTTCCAGCCCATGGCCGGAACGACCGCCTCGTGCTCGAGCCGGAAGCCGCCGCCGTCGGCCATGACGCGCTGGGTGGGGAGGTCGAGGCTCACCCCGTCGCGGGCCGCCTCGAGGGCGAGTCGCCGCTCCCCCACCTCGGCCAGCGCGGCGAGCGTGCCCGTGGCGCGGCCGCTGTCCACCTCGGCCTGCACCTCGGCGTAGGTGAGCTGGGCTCGGCTGCGGACCACCGCTCGGCGCAGGTCGACGCGCTCGGGCTGCCCGTCGGCGTCGAGGTCGATCTCCCACAGGAGCGCCGGCCGGTCCTGGCCCGGCAGGAGGCTCCCGGCGTCCTCTCCGATGCGGGGCGGGTGCAGCGGGGCTCGCTCGTCGGGGAGGTAGTACGTGACGCCGCGGGCCTGCACCTCCTCCGCGAGGGCGCCGTCGGGGCCGACGAAGGCGGGCACGTCGGCGATGGCGTAGCGGACCCGCCAGCCCCGGCCCCGGCGCTCGATGTGCACCGCCTGGTCGAGGTCCTGGCTGCCCGGCGGGTCGATCGTGACCAGCTCGACGTCGCGCGCGTCGACGCGGTCGGCCCCGGCGTCGAGGGCGCCGAGCACGGCGCGCGCCGCCTGGGCGGCCTCGTCGAGCGCGGCCGGGGAGTGCTCCCCGGGGACGTCGAACTCCGCTCGGATGCGGGCCAGGCCCGCCTCCAGCGCCGGGCTGCGGGCGTCGAGCCAGAGCGGCGGGATCGGCACGGGCCGAACCTACCCCGAAGGGCGGGAGCGGGGACCAGAGGCCGTACGCTGCCGCCCATGCCGTCGCTGTCCCCCGCCGCCCGCGAACTGCTCGAGGGCCCCCACCTCGCCCACGTCGTGACCGTCAACCCCGACGGCAGCCCCCACGTGAGCTGCGTGTGGGTGGGCCTCGACGGCGAGCAGGTGGTGTTCGCCTCGCTCGGCCCGTGGCGCAAGCTCCGCAACCTCGCCCGGGACCCTCGCATCGCCCTGTCCGTGGAGTCGGACCGCCAGGCGCAGACCGGGATGCGGGAGTACCTGGTGATCCACGGCACGGCCGAGGTGCGCCAGGGCGGCGCACCGGAGCTGCTGCAGGAGCTGGCCCGGGTCTACATCGGCCCGGACGCCCGGTTCCCCCCGATGGACGACCCGCCGCCGGGCAGCGTGGTGCGGATTACCGTCGACAAGGTGAGCGGCGTCGGTCCCTGGTAGCGCCGCGGGGGCTGGGACGGCCGCTCAGGCGGCCTGGGTGACGGCGAGGACCCGGTCGACGAGCTCGGCCACGCCCTCGTCGAGGCGGTCCCGCCGGATGCGGATGCCGCCGAGCACCTCAGCGCCCCGGTCGGCCACGGCGTCGTGCAGCTTCTGCAGCGATTTCCCGGCGTCGATGGCGTAGGTGACGTAGACGACGGCCTTCTTGCCGACGAGCGTCGGCATGGAGGTGATCCGCCCCAGCCGACCGGGCCGCTGCCCGAAGAGGATGAGCCCGTCGACCCAGCTCCCGACGATGACCAGGTCGGCGTCAGCCAGGGCCTGGTAGTCGATGGCGGTGATCGGGTGCGCGGTGGTGGGGACGCCGGCAGCGCTCAGCTGGGCGGCGATGGCCTGCCCGGCCCGCGCGGTGTTGCCGGTGAGGCTCTCGTAGATGACGACGGCACGCACGACACCAGTTCTAGCCCGTTCGCGCCCGCCCGGCGGAACCCGGGGGCGGGCGCCGACGGCACGGGTCAGCGGATGATCTCGTCGATGCGGGCCATCACGTCGTCGGTGAGCTTGGGCAGGACCTCGAGCGCCTTCATGTTCTCGTGGACCTGCTCGACGCTGCTGGCGCCGGTGATCACCGTCGACACGTTGGGGTTGCGGGCGCACCACGCGATCGACAGCTGCGAGAGGGTGGCGCCAAGGTCCTCGGCCACCTCGGCCAGCTTGCGGACCTTGGCGTTGCGGGCCTCGTCGGTGAGGAGGTCCTTGAGCCACTCGTAGCCCGGGAGCGTGGCTCGGCTGCCCTCGGGGATCCCGTCGACGTACTTGCCGGTGAGGAGCCCGGAGGCGAGCGGGCTCCACGTGGTGAGGCCGAGGCCGATGTCCTCGTAGAGGCGGGCGTAGCTGC
>DATGRC010000199.1:0-9557 GCA_035303865.1 Acidimicrobiales bacterium | reverse complement strand
GCCCCGCCGAGCGCCGCCCAGCGGGCCAGGCCCACCACCCCGGTGAGCGGGTTGGCGTCGAGGAGGCCGGCCCAGCGCCCGAGCAGGTCCGCCGGGTAGATGATCGGCGTCAGGTAGATCCACACGAGCAGCGCCGCCTGGAGCAGGTACTTGGTGTCGCGGAAGTAGACGTGCATGGCGCCGAGCACGGACCCGAGCCCGATCGTCAGCACGACGAGCAGCAGGGCCACGAGCGGCAGCGCGAGGAGGCGCAGCGTCAGATCCGCGCCCAGGATCGGCAGCGCGCCGAGGAGGATCACGTGGGTGACGGCCAGGCCGATGAGGTTCGACAGCGGCACCGTGAGGATCAGCAGCACCCGCGGGAACCACACCTTGTCGGCCAGGTTCGACCCGTCCACCACCGCCGTGGTGGCGGCCGGCAGCGACGTGGCGAAGTAGCTCCACAGCAGCATCCCGGTGAGCACGTAGGCGGCGTAGCTGCCGCCCTCCACCTCGAAGCGGGCGATGCGGCTGAACACCACGGCGAGCACGGTGGCCTGCAGCAGCGGCACCACCACCGCCCACACCACCCCGAAGGTGGTGCCCCGGTAGCGGGTCTTGAACTCCTTCGCGGCCAGCATCCGCAGCACCGGCCAGAAGCTCGCCACCTCCCGCAGCCAGGCCCGTCGCGTCGCCGGGCGGGGCTCGAGGACGAGGACCGGCGCCGCGCCGGCGTCAGCCATGGCGCAGCGACCAGTCGTAGCCGCTCACGTGGTCGAACGGGTCGGCCCGCACGATCTCGTCGGGCCGGTGGGGGATCGTGGCGCAGTTGGCCACCAGCGCGGTCTGCGTGCCCACCCCCTTGAAGCCGTTCCACACGAGCGGCGGGATCGTCACCCGCACGTAGTTGAGCTCGCCGACGTGCAGCTCGACGGTGTTGCCCCGGGTGGGGGAGCCCTCCCGGTCGTCGTGGCACACGAGCTTGATCTGCCCGACCGGCACGGCGTAGTTGAGCGTCATCTCGGTGTGCAGGTGCCACGCCTTGATGGCACCGGGGTGGACGGTCGAGAAGTAGATCTCCCCGAAGCGCTCGAAGCCCTCGTCGTCCTCGCGCAGCATGTGCAGCACCGCGCCCCGCTCGTCGGGGATGCGCCGCAAGGGGGTGATCCGCATCCCGTCGATGACCGTCATCTGCACCTCCGTGCCCGTCCTGCGTCGTGGTGGTTCGCCGGGGAACCTTCGACACCGGAGCCGCCGGCTCCCGCCTGGGCAGGGAAGCGGGGGTCGGCGCCGAACCTCCCTCGGGTGACGGCGACGAGCGACCCCGTGACGACCGTGGACGAGATGCGCCGGGCGGTCGACGACCACCCGTTCTGGTACCACACGATCGACGTGGCCCCTGGGGTGACCACCAAGGGGTGGTTCGACCTGCGCGGCGTCGTCGACCTCATGCCCTGGCCCGATGTGCGGGGCAAGCGCTGCCTCGACATCGGCACCTTCGACGGGTTCTTCGCCTTCGAGCTCGAGCGCCGCGGCGCCGCCGAGGTGGTGGCCGTCGACGTGGAGGACCACCTGCTGTGGGACTGGCCCCCCGACTACCGGGCCGCCGACCTGGCCCGCGACCCGGGCTTCTCCGGCCCGCCCAAGGGCGCCGGCTTCCGGCTCGTCGCCGAGCTCACCGGCTCGCGCGTCGACTGGCGGCCGATCAGCATCTACGACCTCGACCCCGACGAGATCGGCACCTTCGACGTGGTGGTGCTGGGCAGCCTCCTCCTGCACCTGCGGGACCCGATCCGGGCCCTCGAGGCGGTGCGCCGCGTCACCCGGGGCCAGCTGCTGTCGTCGGACCAGATCGAGGCATCGCTCACGCTGCTCGGACGGGACAAGCCGCTGTTCACGCTGAACGGCAGCGGCGGCGACTGCCAGTGGTTCAACTTCAACGCCGCCGGCCACGAGCGCCTGCTCTACGCCGCCGGCTTCGAGATCGAGCGGCGGTCGCGGCCCTACATCGTGGGCTTCAACCACCACCCCAAGTACGGCAACGGCCTCCGCAGCCGGCTCCGGCAGCTCGCCGTCCGCCGCCTCACCGGGTCCTGGGACCACCAGGGCGTGCTCCACCGGGCGCTCCTGGCCCGGCCGAGGGTCTGATGGCGGGCTCGGCGGTGGACGTCGACGTCGACGTCGCCGAGCTGCGGCGGCGGGTCGAGGCGATCGACTGGTACCACACCTTCGACCTGCCCGGCGGCATCACCACCCGAGGCCTGTTCGACCACCGCAAGGTCGTGCACAAGCTGCCGATCCCGGCGTCGCTGGCCGGGCTGCGCTGCCTCGACGCCGCGTCCTCCGACGGGTTCTTCGCCTTCGAGCTGGCCCGCCGCGGCGCCGCCGAGGTGGTGTCCGTCGACCTGGCCGACGCCTCCCGCCAGGACTGGCAGCGCCCCCCGCTCGACCCGGCCAAGCGGTCCCGGGGCACCGACCGGGCCGCCACCGCGTTCGCCATCGTCCGCGACGCCACCGGGCTCGACGTCGAGCGCGTCGACCGGTCGCTCTACGACCTCGACCCCGCGGACCTCGGCACGTTCGACTTCGTCTTCCTCGGCAACATCCTCCTGCACCTCGCCGACCCGGCCCGGGCGCTGCGGGCGATCCGCTCGGTCACCCGCCCCGGCGGCACCCTGCTGTCCTTCGAGGCGGTGTCGATGCCGATGACGCTGCTGCGGCCCCGCACCCCGGTGGCCCAGCTCTGGCACGAGGACCACGCCCAGTGGTGGACGCCCAACGTGGCCGGCCACCGCCGGCTCCTGCACGCCGGGGGCTGGGACGTCGTGCGCGCCGGCGGGCCGCTCTTCCAGCCGCTCGGCGCGGCCAAGCCCCGCTGGCCCCGACGCATCCCCCGCACCCCGCGCGAGCTCACCTACTGGCTGTTCACGCGGCGCTTCGGCGGCGCCACCGCCTGGGCCCTGGCCCACCCCGCCGAGCTCCCGGGATGAGCGAGCGCGGCCCCGCCGTGGTGGACCGGGTCACCAGCGCCAGCTGGGACGGCCCCGCCCCCGCGATCGCCGCGCTCGTCACCACCTACGGTCGGGCCGGGTTCCTGAAGGAGCTCGTCGCCTGCCTCGAGGCCCAGGACCTGCCCGACGACGAGGTCGAGCTCGTCCTCGTCGACAACGGCTCCACCGACGACACCTGGTCCACGCTGTCGGCCCTCGTGGCCGCGTCGCCCCGCCGGGCCCTCGCCCTGCGCCTCGACCGCAACGCCGGCCCCGCTCCCGGCCGCAACGCCGGCGCCCGCGAGGTGCGGGCCCCGCTGCTCGCCATCACCGACGACGACTGCCTCCCCACGCCCCGCTGGCTGCGGGAGATGCGCCGCGCCTTCGACACCGGCGCCGACGTCGTCCAGGGCGCCGTGCTGCCGGACCCGGCCGACCTGCCGGGCATGGGTCCGTGGGACCACACGAAGTGGGTGCGCCGCCCCACGCCGTTCTACGAGACCTGCAACGTCGGGTACCGGCGGTCGGCGTTCGAGCGGGCCGGGGGGTTCGACGAGCACGACCCGCTGCTGCACCCGCCGAGCGGTCGGGCCTTCGGGGAGGACGCCTGCCTGGCCTGGGAGGTGCAGCGCACCGGCGGCGCCGCGGCCTTCGCCAGCCGGGCGCTCGTGCACCACCGCTGCATCCCCTCCGACTACCGCCGCTGGCTGGCCGACCAGAGCGAGCTGGCCGGCTTCCCCGGCCTGGCCCGCCGGTCGCCGCTCGTGGCCCGCTGGCTCCACCGGGGCGTGTTCCTCGACGGGCGCTCGGCCCGCTTCGACCTGGCCCTCGCCGGCGTCGTGACCGCCGCCGTGACCCGCCGTCCCCTCGTGGCCCTGGCCGGGCTGCCGTGGCTGCGATGGCGGGTGAACCACGCCCGCCGCTTCCGCACCGGGCTCGGCGTCGTGCCGCTCCTCGGGCAGCTGGCCTGGTCCGACGCCGTCGCCTTCGCGGCGATGGCCCGGGGCAGCGTCCGCCACCGGAGGCTCGTGCTGTGACCCGCCCCGAGCTGGCCGTCCCCCGCCTCGCCGGCGAGGTCCACCCCGCCTACGCCAACCCCCGCCGCGAGGTCACCGCGCTCGTGCCCCCGTCGGCCCGCCGGGTCCTCGACGTCGGCTGCAGCGTGGGCGCCATGGGCGCCGCGCTGCGCGCCCGCGGCGCGCAGGTCACCGGCGTGGAGCTCGACGCCGAGCTGGCCGCCCGGGCCCGGGAGGTGCTCGACGAGGTCGTGGAGGGCGACGTCGAGGCGATGGCGCGCGACGGCGCCCTCGCCGGCCGAGCCTGGGACTGCGTCGTCTTCGCCGACGTGCTCGAGCACCTGCGCGACCCGTGGGCGGTCGTGGCCTGGGGCGCTCGGCTCGTCGCCCCTGGCGGGTCGATCGTGCTGTCGGTCCCCAACGTCCGCCACGTGAAGACGCTCCGGGCGCTGCTCCAGCGCCGCTGGCCCTACGAGGCGGTGGGGATCTTCGACCGCACCCACCTGCGCTTCTTCGCCCGCCGCAACCTCGACGACCTCGTCGCCGGCACCGGCTTCGAGCTCGTGGAGGTCCGTCGCCACCACCTGCTGAGCGTCCACCGGCCCCAGGCCGCCGTGAACCGGCTGGCCCCGCTGCTCGGGGACCTCGGCACCCTGCAGTTCGTCGCCCGAGCGGAGCGCCCATGAGGAACGTCGTCCGAGCCTTCATGACCGACGTGGCCGAGCAGCTCCCGCTGCTCGAGCCGATCGTCGAGATCGGCGCCCGGCCCGCCGAGGGCCAGGAGGCCATCACCGACCTGCGGTCCCTGTTCCCCGGCCGGGAGTACGTCGGCTGCGACATCCAGGACGGCCCCGGCGTGGACCGCATCGAGGACGTCCACCAGCTCTCCTTCGCCGACGGCAGCGTCGGCACGGTCCTCGCCGCCGACACGCTCGAGCACGTGGCCGACCCGATCCGGGCGCTGCAGGAGATCCACCGGGTCCTGAAGCCGGGCGGCACGGTGGCGATCACCTCGGTGATGTTCTTCGTGATCCACGCCCACCCGTGGGACTTCTGGCGGTTCACCCCCGAGGGCTTCGACCGGCTCCTCGCCCCCTTCGAGACCCGCCTCGTCGCCGCCCACGGCTGGGACCTGATGCCCGAGACCGTGCTCGGGGTGGGGGTGAAGGGCCCGGCCGACCCGCCCCTCACCCTCGACCGCCTGCCCCGCACCGCCGCCGCGGTGCGCAGCTGGGGCCAGGCCAAGCCCGTCGACCTCGGCCCGATGCGCCTGTCGCTGCGCGAGCTGTGGGGCCTGACCGGCCGCGAGACGCTCGGCGCGCTGCGCCGCCGGGCCAGCCGGGCGGTGGCCCGATGAGCGCGGCAGCCGTCGGCCACGCCGCAGCGGCAGCGGAGGAGGTGGCGCGGTGAGCGCGGCGAACGGCAGCAGCCGGGCGGGCGCCGTCACCGCGGTCAAGCGCCAGATCGTCCGGGCTGCGCAGGCCGGCGCCGAGCGCTTCGGGTACCGGCTCACCCGGCGCGACGCGTCCGCGGTGCGGGCCGACGGGTACCCGCACGACTTCGACGACGCGCTCGTGGCCACGTGCGAGGCGGTGGCGCCGTACACGCTCACCACCCCCGAGCGCATCGCCGGGCTCGTCCACGCCGTGCGCCACCTCGCCGCCCACGGCATCGCCGGCGACGTCGTCGAGTGCGGCGTGTGGCGGGGCGGCAGCATGCTCGCCGTGGCCCGCACGCTGCTCGAGTGCGGCGATGCAGACCGCGACCTGTGGCTCTACGACACGTTCACCCGGATGCCGCCGCCGGGGGAGCGGGACTACGACATCTGGGGCCGGCACGCCTCCGCCTACTTCGAGGGCCCGGTCGACCCGCACGACACCGACGGCTACCGGTACCTGCCCCAAGACGAGGTGCGGGCGGTGCTCGAGGGCAGCGGCTACCCGGCTGAGCGCCTGCGGTTCGTGCCCGGCCTCGTCGAGGAGACGATCCCGGCCCAGGCGCCCGAGCGGATCGCGCTGCTGCGGCTCGACACCGACTGGTACGAGTCCACCCGCCACGAGCTCGAGCACCTGTTCCCCCGCATCGTCGATGGCGGGATCCTGATCATCGACGACTACGGCCAGTTCACCGGCGCCCGCGCCGCGGTCGACGAGCACCTCGCCACCCTCGACCGCCCCCTGTTCCTCTCCCGCCTCGACTGGACCGGCCGCCTCGCCGTCGTCCACCACTAGATCTGTGCGGGTTTCGGTGCGCGATGCGCACGAAACCACGCACAGATCTTGTTCAGCGGAGGACGGACTCGTGCTTGAGGCAGTGATCGACGATCTCGTCGACGGCCTCTTCGAGGGTGCGCTCAGCGCGCAGGCCGTGGGCGGCCAGGGCGCGGACGTCGAGCGTGTAGGCGGGGTCGGGGCCGCCGGTGACCGGTGGCGCCTCGAGCGCCGGGCGGGTGCCGGTGCGCAGCGCCACCCGGTCCTGCACGAGCTCGGCCAGCGACCGCACCGTGGACGACCGGCCGGAGGCCAGGTTGTAGGTGCCGGCCGGCACCGCCGGGTCCACGCAGCGGGCGACCAGCCGGGCCGCGTCCTCCAGCGCGATGAAGTCGCGCCACTGCATCCCCGACGAGCGCAGCACCACCCTCCCGTCGAGCACCGCCGTGCGGCACAGGTCGCTGGCCACGAGCGTCCAGCGGTCCACCGTGGGGTCAGCCGGGGCGCCGACCGCGTTGGACAGGCGCAGCACCACCACGTCGAGGTCGCCCCCCGCGCGCAGCGCCTCCTCGCAGGCCCAGCGGGCCTCGGCGTACGCGCTGCGCGGCGCGGCGGGCACGTCCTCGGTCACGTGGGCGCCGGGGGCCAGGTGGTCGCCGTAGACGTGGATCGTCGACACGTAGACGACGCGCGCCACGCCGGCGGCCCGGGCCGCGTCGCGCACCGCCTCGGCCATGGCCACCGTCTCGTCGCGGGCCCGCGCCGGCTCGGCCGCTGCCACCACCTCGTTGTGGCCGGCCAGGTGCACCACCGCGGCGGCCCCGGCCAGCGCGGCGGCCAGGTCGTCGACCGGTCCGAGCAGGTCGCAGGGCACCTGCTGGCGGGCCGGCAGCCACGCCACCGGCGCCCGCACCAGCGAGCGGGCCCGGTGGCCGAGGACCCCGGCCAGGCGGCCGCCGAGGTAGCCGGCGGCCCCGGTGACGACGACCGGGGCGTCAGCCGTCGACGACATCGGCGAGGTGCTCCCGGTACCACTCGACGGTGTGGGACAGCGCCTCGTCGGTGCTCATCGTCGGGGCCCAGCCGAGCAGCTTGCGGGCCTTGGCGGCGGAGAGGAACTGGCTCTCGATCTCGTGGGTGGCGATCCCGAGGATCTCCGGCTCGAGGTCGGTGCCGGCCGCCTTCTGGATGCGCGCCACCAGCTCGAGGACCGTCATCGGCGACTCGGTGGAGAAGTTGAAGGCGTGGCCCACGATCGACTCGTCGTCGGCCATCCGCTCGGCCAGCAGCAGGTAGGCGAGGGCGCCGTCCACCACGTGGAGGTAGTCCCGCACCATCGTCCCGTCCGAGCGGATCAGCGGCCGCTGACCCCGCAGGAGCGAGCGGATCGTGCCCGGCACGAGCCGCTCCCAGTTCTGGTCGCCGGGCCCGAAGAAGTTCCCGCAGCGGGTGATGCACACCGGCACGCCGTAGGTGGCGTGGTAGCTCTGCGAGATCAGGTCGGCGCAGGACTTCGACACGTCGTAGGGGTTGACGCCGGCCAGCGGCATGTCCTCGTCGTAGGGGAGCACCGGCTGCGCCCCGTAGGCCTTGTCGCTGCTGGCCGTGACCACCTGCTCGATCCGCGGCGAGCGCCGGGCCGCCTCCAGCAGCGTCCAGGTGCCGGCGATGTTGGCCTCCCAGGTGGCCACCGGGTTGCGGTTGGCCACGCCCACCTGGCTCTGCGCGGCGAGGTGGAAGAGCGTCCGCACCTCGTAGTCGCCGAGGAGCCGCTCGACGGCGCCCTGGTCCTCCACCCGGCCCCGCACCACGGCCACCTTCGGCAGCCACTCCCGGGTGATCGCGGTGGGCGGCACGTCGTCGCGCACGAGCACCACCACCTGCGCGCCCAGGCGCACGAGGTGGGCCACGAGGTGCGAGCCCAGGAACCCGGTGGCGCCGGTGACGGCGACGGGGCGGTCCTGCCAGTGAGAGGGGTCTGGGGTCCAAGCGGTCATCGAAGCGGCTCCCGCGGGTGGGTCGGGTGGGTCCGGCTCGCCGGGGGACGAGCCCACCGATCCCGTGGGAGTTCGCCGTCCGCGCCCCGATGCCTTCACCCGGCGGGGCGGTGGGGCCGAGGTACGGTTGGCGCCCGTCCTGGGCGACCCCCCTGCGAGGCAGCGTTGAGCGCACCCGAACCCAGCCCGAAGTCGACCGCCCCCGGCGACGTGCGCCTGCAGTGGCCGGGCGACCACGGCTCGGCCCGTCGCGCCGACCCCGCCGCCGCCGAGGCGACGGGCCCGCCCGTCGCCGACGCGGCCCCCGCCGGCGACGGCACGGTGAGCGGCGAGCTGGCCGCGCTGCGCCGGGCGGTGGAGGACCTGCGGGCCGAGGTGGCCGGGCTGCGGGCCGAGGTCACCGGGCTGCGGCGTCGCCTCCCGGTGCGAGCGACGGACCGCTGAGCGCCGGCGCCGGCGGAGGCTGACGCCGCGGCGGCAGCGTCGAGAACCCGGCGGCGGCCGCGTCGTACCAGGCCTCGAAGGCGTCGGCCAGGTGGTCGACGTCGAAGAACGCGGCCGTGGCCCGCCCGTTGGCCACCACCCGCTCCCGCAGGTCGGGGTCGCCGGCCAGCCGGCGCACGGCGTCGGCCAGCGAGGCGGCGGAGCCGGGCTCGAAGCGCACGCAGTTGCCGCCGTCGACGAGGAACTCGCCCGAGCCGCCCACCCCGGTGGCCACCACCGGGGTGCCGCACGCCATCGCCTCCAGCGGGACGAGCCCGAAGGGTTCCTCCCACTCGCTGGCGAACACGCACACATGCGCGTGGCGGTAGGCCTCCGGCAGCGAGGCGCGATCCGAGCACCTGACCGTGACCCGGTCGGCCACCCCCGCCGCCGCGGTCCAGCGGGCGAGGGCCTCCTCCTCGGCCGACCCGGCCCGGCCGTCGACCACCAGCGTGGCCTCGGGCAGGAGGGCGAGTGCCCGCACCACGGTCTCGATCCCCTTGCGGGGGTCGACGCGCCCCACGTAGAGGAGCCGCAGCGGCTCGGACCCGTCCCAGCGGACCGCGGAGCCGCGCTCGCCCTCGCCGGGGCCGAAGCGGCGGCCGTCGATGCCGCTGTAGACGATCGTGCTGCGGGGGAAGGCCCACGGCGACAGCCGCCGGCACCGCTCGCGGGTGACCTCGCTGATGAAGCAGAAGGCGCCGGTGTCGTCGAGCCGGGGGCGCCGCGACGGCACCCGCAGCAGCGCCTCGGCCACCCGGTCGAGGCCCGGCACCCGGCGCACGGCGCGGGTCCAGGGGTCGAGCCGCTCGCAGTAGGTCGGCCAGTCGTCCGACACGGCGTGGACCATCGGGATGCCCCGCTGCTCGATCGTGCGCAGCA
>DATGRC010000198.1:0-6583 GCA_035303865.1 Acidimicrobiales bacterium | reverse complement strand
CGTCGGGCCGGCACTCGACCAGGCTCCCCTTGTTGGCCCGCCCGATCGGCGTGCGGGCGGTGGCGACGATGACGGCTTCGGGCATGGAGCCCCCTCCTCATGCGGTCCAGCAGAAGGGCCCAGTCTGCCGTCCGGCCGGAGCCCGGTCGACCTGGGCCGCGCGTCTGCACCGGGACCGGGGCGGGAAGGCCCGCGGTGGCGAGCGCTCAGCGGCCCCCCGACCACTCCACCCCGGTCGGGGGGCCGACCGGCGCGCGAGCCGGCGGGGCCGGTGCCGGAGGGCTGGGGTAGCGTGCCGCCGATGCCCGACGACGAGCGCCGCGACCAGGTGGCCGACACCGAGCGCTGGGAGGGCCCGCGCGTCCGGCGCTGGCTGGCGCAGGCCGAGGCGCTCGACCGCCAGCTGGCGCCCGTGACGGAGCTGCTCTTCGAGGCCGCCGCTCTGCAGCCCGGCGAGCGGGTGCTCGACGTGGGCTGCGGCAGCGGGCCCACCACCCGCCAGGCGGCCGTCGCCGTCGGCTCGGACGGCGCGGTCGTGGGCCTGGACGTGTCCCCCGCCATGCTCGAGGCCGCCGCCTCGGCGCCGGTGCCGCCGGGCAGCGCCCCGATCGAGTGGCTGGAGGCCGACGTGGCCCGCTGGAGCCCCTCCGGACCCCCGGTCGACGTCGTCATCTCTCGCTTCGGGGTGATGTTCTTCGACGACCCGGCCGCCGCGTTCGCGGCGCTGGCCACGGCCACCCGGCCCGGCGGCCGGCTGGCCGCGACCACCTGGGACCGCCGCGACCGCTCGGCCGTCTTCCAGGTGCCCCTGGAGGCGGTCACCGCGGCGCTGCGGGCCCTCGGACGGGATCCGGTGGCGCCACCGCTCGACCAGGGCGCCTTCTCCCTCCACGATCCCGAGCCCGTGACCGCGCTGCTCACGGGAGCCGGGTGGGTCGACGTGGCGGTGGAGCCGATCCCGGTCCGGCTCCGCCTCGGCGGCGGGGTGGGGCCGGACGCGGCGGCCACCGCGCTCGACCTCGGGCCCAGCCGGGTGGTGACCGAGGGGATCGACCCGACCACCCGGGATCGGGTGCGGGCCGCGCTGGCGGCCGCGCTGGCCGAGCACGTCGACGCCGCCGGGCACGTCGTGCTCGGCGCGTCGGTGGTGCGGATCACGGCCCGCCGCCCCTGACGGCGCCCCGCGGTCGCACCGGTCTCGTAGCGTCGCGGGTGATGTCGCTCTTCGACGACCCCACCGTCGGCACCGTGCCCGAGCCCACGTTCACGGTGGGCGAGCTGAGCGACGCCATCGGGCACGCGGTGCGGTCCCGGTTCCGGGACGAGGTGTGGGTGCGGGGCGAGATCCACGACCTGTCCCGCCCGCCGTCGGGCCACGTGTACCTCACGCTGGTCGAGGAGCGCCCCGACGGGTCGCGGGCGCAGCTGTCGGTGATGCTCTCGGCGGCCAACAAGGTGGCCGTGAACCGCTCGCTGAAGCTGGCCGGGGGCGCCGTGCGGATGGTCGACGGCACCGAGGTGCGGATCCGGGGTCGGCTGGACTGGTACGCCCCCCGGGGCCAGCTGCAGCTGCGGATGACGGCCATCGACCCGGCGTACACACTCGGCCAGCTGGAGGTGGCCCGAGCCCAGCTGCTGGCCCGGCTGCGGGCCGAGGGCCTCCTCGAGCGCCAAGCCGCCCTCGAGCTGCCGCTCGTGCCGCTGCGGATCGGGCTCGTCACCAGCCGCGGCAGCGCGGCGGAGGCGGACTTCGTGGACGAGCTCCGCCGCAGCGGGCTCGCCTTCCACGTGCTGAGCGTGGACGTGCGCGTCCAGGGCGTCGGGGCGCCCCGGTCGATCGCCCGGGGCATCGCCAGCGCCGCGGCCCGCGCCTGCGACGTGATCGCCGTGGTCCGCGGCGGCGGCGCCCGGACCGACCTCGCCGCGTTCGACGACGAGCTGGTGGCCCGCACCATCGCCCGCTGCCCCACCCCGGTCCTCACCGGCGTGGGCCACGAGATCGACCGCTCCGTGGCCGACGAGGTGGCCCACCGGGCCGAGAAGACCCCCACCGCCTGCGCCCAGCTGCTGGTCGCCCGGGTGCGGGACCACCTCGAGCGGGTGGAGGACGCGTGGCGGGTCATCGCCCGCCTCGCCGTGCGGGACCTGGCCAGCCACGACGCCGCGCTGGCGGGCCACGCCCGCCGCACGGTCCGGGGCGCCACCGCGTGCCTGGCCGAGGCCGACCGCCGCCTCGGCGTCGTGGCCGAGCGGGTCCGGCGGGCCGGGGTGGCCGCCACCGCCCGCTCCGAGCAGCGGCTCGGGCGAGACCTCGGTCGCCTGGCCGGCGCCGCTCGGGTGCAGCTGCGCGACGCGGCGGGCGCGGTGGCGGCCGCCGAGCGCCGGCTGAGCCACCGGGCGCCGCGGGTGCTCGGCGACGCCGAGCGCGAGCTCGAGGCGCTCGACGCCCGGATCCGGGCCCTCGACCCGCAGCGGGCCCTGGCCCGGGGCTGGTCGATCACCACCACGGCCGACGGGCGGGTGGTCCGCTCCCGGGGCGACGTGGCCCCCGGGGACCGGCTCGTCACCCGCCTGGCCGACGGCGAGGTGCGGTCTACGGTGGACGACGATGCCTGACACGCCCGCTCCCGAGGCCCCAGACGGCGGGCCGATCGGCTACGGCGCCGCGCTCGCCGAGCTGGAGGCCATCCTCGACGAGATCGAGGACGACGCCGTCGACGTCGACGTGCTCGCCGCCCGGGTGAAGCGGGCCGCCGAGCTCCTGCGCATCTGCCGGGACCGCATCACCGCGGCCCGGATCGAGGTCACCCAGATCGTCGCCGACCTCGACCCGAGCTCGCTGGAGGACGAGGCCCCGACCGGCGGCGGCGCTCGCTGACCGCGTTCAGCGGGGCACGGCCTACGATCGGGCCGGCCATGGACATCCTCGACCACACCGCACCACCGAGCCTCCTGGTCGTCGCCGACCGGGTGGAGGCCCGGCTGGAGCGGGTCTTCGAGGTGGAGATCGCCCGCTGGCGCAAGCTCAGCAGCGACCTCGAGCCGCCGCTCGAGTCGCTCCGCAGCCTCGTCATGAGCGGCGGGAAGCGGCTCCGGCCGGCGTTCTGCTACTGGGGCTTCATCGGCGCCGGCGGCGACCCGGAGGACCGGGACGTGATCGACGCCGGAGCCGCGTTCGAGATGCTCCAGGCGTTCGCGCTCGTACACGACGACGTGATGGACGGCTCCTCGATGCGGCGAGGGGCCCGCACCGCCCACCTCGCCTACGGGGACCGCCACGCCGGGGACGGCTGGCGGGGTGAGCCCCGCCGCTTCGGCGAGGGCGTCGCCATCCTCATCGGGGACCTGGCCCACGTGTACGCCGACCAGCTCCTGCCCCGCACCCACCCGGACGTGCAGCGGGTGTGGGACGAGCTGCGCATCGAGCTGAACATGGGTCAGTACCTCGACCTGCTCGGCACGGCTCGAGCCGACATCGACCCGGTGGCGGCCCGCCGCATCGCCCGCTACAAGTCCGGCAAGTACACGATCGAGCGGCCGCTCCACGTCGGGGCGGCGCTGGCCGGACGGCTCCCCGAGCTCGAGGCGCAGCTCTCCGCCTACGGGGACCCGCTGGGCGAGGCGTTCCAGCTGCGCGACGACCTGCTCGGCGCGTTCGGGGAGGAGTCGGCCACCGGCAAGCCGGTCGGGGACGACCTGCGGGAGGGCAAGCCCACCCCGCTGCTGGCGGCCGCCGCAGCCACCGCCGACCCGGCCCAGGCCGAGGTGCTGGGCGAGGTGGGCACCCCGGACCTCGACGACGAGGACATCGCCGCCATCCAGCAGGTGCTCACCGACACCGGGGCGGTGCGGGTCATCGAGCGGTCGATCGACGAGCTCACGGCCGAGGCGCTGGCCGCCATCGAACGGGCCGACATCGCCGAGGAGGCCCGGGCCGCGCTCGTCGAGCTGGCCCACTTCGTCGCCTGGCGCGACGCCTGATCCGCCCGCCGGTCAGTCGACGGCCGCGAAGCGCTCGAGCGCCTCGGCGAGCGAGCAGGCCACCACGCCGGGCTCCTGCACGACCGCCTCGAGCCAAGGCGGCCGGTTGACCCCGACCACGGCCACGGCCACGTCGAGCCCGCTGTTCACCGACGCCAGGCGGGCGTAGGTGGCGGCGTAGTCCGGCGGGCGCACGTCGCGGGACAGCTCGAGCATCGCCCACGGGTCGGGGGTGGGCACCGGCGGGGGCGGGCCGAGGGAGGTGACCACCGCGGGCGCCGGCGGGTTGGGGCCGCCGCCGGCCAGGCCGGGCCCGTCGGCGAGGACGGCACCCCGCACGAGGGTGGGACGGGCCCCGGCGATGAGCAGGGCCACGTAGGCCCCGAGGCCGCGCCCGTGCACCGTGCAGGGCCCGAGGTGGGCCAGCGCGGCGTCCACGTCGCCCATCAGCGCCTCGCAGTAGTAGCCACCGCCGGCGGGCACATCCGAGGCGCCGTGGCCGGTGAGGTCGAGCCCGACCACCGGGCCCGGCCAGCCGGCGAGGCGCTCGGGCACGGCGTCGGGGGTGCGCTCGCCGAGCCCGTGGAGCAGCAGCAGGGGCCGGCCCTCGCCGTCGCTCAGGTGGTGGAGGGCGAGGGTGACGCGGCCGTGCTGGAGGCGGGTGACGGGGGCGCTCACGGGACGCGCTCCAGGTGCTCGAGGATCAGGTCGGCGATGCGGCGGGGCTGCTCGATGTGGACGAAGTGGCCCACGTCGTCGAGGGCCACGACCCGCCCGTCCGGCGGCAGGTGCGGCTCGACGTCCTCCGCCCGGGTGCCCCAGCCCATGAGCTCGGGGACGAGGCCGAGGACGGCGAGCACCGGCATGCCGAGGTCGGGCAGGCGCATCAGCGCCCACTCGGGGCGCCAGGGCCCGAAGCCGCCCATCTGCATGGCCGGGTCGATGCGCCACCGCCACCCGTCGGGGTCGCGCCGGGCGCCGATCGTGACGAGGTACTCGAGCCAGGCCCGGTCGAGCCGCGGGTTCATGCGGCTGCGCCGCTCGGCCAGCTCGGCGATCGTGCCCGGCTTGCGCTGGAGGGTGGCGACGCGGCGGCGGTGGTCGAGGCGGGCGGTCAGGTCCTCGGCCATGAGCTTCGTGCGCTGGTGGTCCGGGATGTCGGGGACGTTGCGCCCCGCCGGCACCCCGTCGAGGTTCACGAGGCTGCGCACCCGGTGCGGCAGCGCGTTGGCCAGCTGCATGAGCACCGAGCCGCCCTTGGAGTGGCCGACCACGTCGATCGGCTCCGGGCTGATCGAGTCGAGGACGATCGCCGCGTCGCGCACGTCGGCCTCGAAGGCGTAGAGGGCGGCGTGGTCCGAGGAGCCGTGGCCCCGCTGGTCCCAACCCACCACCCGCAGCCCGGCGTCGGCCAGCAGCGGGGCGAGCAGGTCGAACGTGGCGGCGAAGTCGAAGCCGCCGTGGGTGAGCAGCACCGGGCGGGCGTCGGGGTCGCCCCACTCGTAGACGGCGATGCCGACGCCGTTGGCGTCGACGCGGCGCTGCCGGTCGGGCCGGCGCGCACCGGGGTAGGTCCTCGTCTCGTCGTCACCCGCCGGGGCGTTCACCACCCAACCTTGACCGGCGGGTCAAGTCGGCTGCAACCCCGCCGCCACCAGTAGCCTCGCGCCGATGCTGCGCGCCCTGCGTCAGCGGGCCTCCGGGCACCGCCACCTGCTGACGGGCTCCGCCGCGCTCGTGGTGACCGCGGGGGTGCAGGCCATCTCGGGGGCGCTCTACTGGCTGCTCGCCGCCCGATCCGACACCCAGACCGATGTCGGGCACGCCACCGCGCTCTTCACCTCCACGCTGTTCGTGACCTTCCTCGCCGGGATGGGCCAGCCGGTGGCGGTGGCCCGCTACGCGGCGGGCCGCACCCGCGACGACCACGTGCTCTACGCGTGGGCCACGGCGGCGGTCACGGTGGCGGGCGCCGTGTTCGGCCTCGGCTACCTCTACGTGGCGTCCCCGGCCGCCGCCGACGAGCTGCGGGCCTGGGACGGCACGCTCGGACCGGCGCTCTTCGTGCTCCTCGTGTGCGGCACCGGCCTGTCGCTCCTCGTCGACGTCCGCCTGATGACGCAGCGCCGGTGGGGGCTGGTGGTGCTGCGCTCGATCGTCGTGGCCGTGGTGCGCTTCCCGCTGCTCGCCGTCCCCATCGAGTCGCACCGCGCCATCTGGCTGTTCTTCGTCGCCGCCATCCCCACCGCCGTGTCGGGGATCCTCGTCACCGGGCTGCTGCCGCTCGTGACCGGCGACCGGCACCGCTTCCGTCCGCTGCCCGACACCACTCGGGCGATGGTCCGCTACTCAGGCGTGAACTGGCTGTCCACGCTCGCCTACCAGGCGCCCACCTTCGCGATGCCGGTCATCGTGCTCATGAACGTCGACGCCGACGTCAACGCCAGCTTCTACGTGGCCTGGGGGGTCGTGGGGCTGGCCTGCTACGTGCCGATGGCGATCGGCCAGGCCCTCCTCGCCGAGGGCGGCCGCGACGGCGCCCACCTGCGGAGCCAGGTGCGGCTGGCCATCGTCGTGGCCGGCGGCCTGATGGTCGTGGGCA
>DATGRC010000197.1:0-4243 GCA_035303865.1 Acidimicrobiales bacterium | reverse complement strand
TCGGCCTTGTCGAGGTGGTCGAAGGCCTGGATGTCGCCCTCCTCGGGGGCCACGAGCGTGACGAGCGCGTCGGCGGCCTGGAGCGCGGCGCGCGGCTCGGTGAGCTCGATCTGCTCGACGCCCTCGTTGGCGGTGAGGCAGAGCACCCGCAGCCCGTCGAGGGTGGCGTCGGTGGTGGGGCGGTCGGTCATGGGGCGTCCTCCGGTGGTCGCGAACGGTGCTCGTGTACCCATCCCGGCCCGATCTCACGCCCGCCGCCGCCTCAGGTTTGGACGCCAGCGAGGTGGGTAGAGGTGGCGGCGTTCCCTTCCCCCGAGGGACACTCGCCCGACCCCGCCGGGCACCCATCCACACCCACCCCGCCGGGCGGGCTGCCGCCCACCCATCCGCAAGGCCCCGCCCGGCGGCGGTGCGTGGTCCCGCTCAGCGGCCCGACGGGATCGGGTCGCGCCGGGCGCGCCGGGCGCCGGTTCGGGCGCGGGGCCGGGTGAGACGGCGGCGACTGGGCACAATGGCGGGCGTGGTCGCCGGATCCTTCAACGTCGTGGCGGCGACGGGCGACGGCGAGCGCGAGCTCACCGTCACCGTCGAGGCGCCCACGGCCACCGTCGGCGACCTACTCCGAGCGCTGCGGCTGGACGCCACCCACCTCGTGGTCGACGACGGCCACCCGGTGCCGGCCGACCACGACCTCGTCGAGGTCGAGATCCGCCACGGCGCCCGGCTCACCGGTGCGGGCGCCGGCAGCCGGCGCCGAGCCGGGGTGCCGCCGGTGGTGGCGCTCGAGGTGGTGGGCGGTCCCGACAGCGGTGCCCGCGCCGAGCTCGTCCCCGGCACCTACCTGATCGGCCGCCAGGAGCCGGCCCACCTCCGCCTCCCGTCCGAGACCGTGTCGGCCGTGCACGCCGAGCTGGTGGTGGACGCCAGCGGCGCGGTCACGATCGCCGACCGGTCGTCGCGCAACGGCACTTGGGTGAACGGCGAGGAGGTCGTCGACGCTCGACCGCTGACCCCGGAGGACCTGGTGCGGCTCGGCAACGTCGAGCTGCGGGTGGCGCCGATCGTCGACGACGCGCCCCGCCTCGACGGGGCCCTCAACCTGCACAGCCCCACGATCCCGTTCAACCGGCCGCCCCGCGCCGCGCTCCCCGACCCTCCCCCGCCGGTCACGGCGCCGAAGCCGCCCACCGAGCGCAGCCGGGTCACCCCGATCGGGATCTTCGCCATCCTCGGCCCGATCCTCTTCGCGACGGTGATGGTGCTCACGCTCGGCAGCTGGCGGTTCGCCATCTTCGGGATCCTCAGCCCGGTGATGCTGATCGGCTCCTACTTCGACAGCCGGCGCCGCAACCGCAAGACCTCGCGCCGCGAGGCGGCGCGCTTCCGGGCGGAGCTCGACGACCTCGAGCGCGCCCTGCGCCACACCGCCGACCTCGAGCGGGCCCGACGGGAGGCGGCGTGGCCCCACCCCGCCGAGGTGTGCCGTCGGGCCGAGCTGCCCTCCACCCGGCTGTGGGAGCGCCGGGCCCAGGCCGCGGACTTCCTCACGCTGCGGGTGGCCAGCGGGACCGCCCGCTGGGACCCGCCGGTGGTGGCCGCCGAGCGCGGCGAGCTGCCCGACGAGGTGCGCGAGGTGGTGGACGGGCACCGCCGCCTCGCCGACGCGGCCGTGGCCGTCGACCTGAAGGAGGCCGGCGTGGTCGGCCTCGTCGGCGACCGGGGCACGAGCCTGGCCGTGGCCCGCTCGCTCGTCGTGCAGGCGGCGGTGCTGTCGGGCCCCGCCGATCTGGTGGTCGCCGTGTTCACCAGCCCGGAGCGGCAGCGGGACTGGGACTGGGTGAAGTGGCTCCCCCACGCCCACGACCCCGACCTCGGCACCTGGTTCCTGGCCGCCGATCGCGACACCGCCGCCGCGGCCACCTCGCCGGGCGGCAGCGGGCCCCGCTCGGCGAGCAGGTCGGCGAGGGTGCCGCCGGGGGCGAACGCCATGACGACGGCCACCCCGTCGCCGTCGGGCACCACGTCGAGGACCCGCACGATGTGGGGGTGGTCGAGGTCCTGCAGCACGGCCGCCTCGGCCCGCAGCCGGTCCCGCTGAGCGCCGCTCGCCTCGTCCCGGAGCCGCTTGACCGCCACCACCTGACCGAGGCCGCTGCGGCGCCGCGCCCGCCACACCTCCGAGCGGGCGCCGCCGCCCACCCGGGCGATCAGGTCGAGGTCACCCAGGCGCTCCATCGTGCGGACGGTACCGCCCCGCGGCGCACGGCCGGGAGGGCGCGGGTCGGATGGACGACCGGGACAAGGGGTAGCCTTTCGCCCATGTCGATCCGGGGGCGACCACGGACGGTGGCGCTCGCGCCCCTGCTCGTGCTCGCGCTCGGGGCCGGGTGCGGCGACGACGACAGCGCCGACCCCACCACCTCCACCACCGCGGCCACCACCACCACGGAGGACGCGGCGGCCGCCGAGGAGGCCGCCGTCCTGGCCGCCTACGAGGCCCACTGGGCCGGGTTCGTGGCCGCCATCGACCCACCCGACCCAGACGCCGAGGCCCTCGCCGAGCACACCGGCGGGAAGGCGCTCGAGGACATCCAGACGGTGGTGCGCCGCTACGAGGCCGAGGGCGTGGCCGCCCGCGGGGACTACGAGCTCAACCCCCGGGTGGTCCACGTCGGCGCCACGCGGGCCACGCTGGAGGACTGCGTGATCGACGACCTCGAGCTCTACCTCGTCCACAGCGACGAGGTGGTGGAGCCGGCCGAGGGGAAGCCGGTCGGGTTCCGGGCGGAGCTCACGCTCGAGGACGACACCTGGCGGGTGACGAAGCTGGACGCAGCACAGGAGGTCTGCCCGCAATAAGGACGCGCTGGATCGGCGCCCTGCTGGCCGGAGCACTGGCCCTGTCCCCCACCGCCGCCGCGAGCCACGGGTTCGACGACGTGCAGGACGAGGTGAGCACCGACGTGGACGACGACGCCGCCGAGGCCACGGCCGTCACCACGAGCCCCGGGCAGCCGGGCACGCCTGGCTCCAGCGGGGGCGGCTCGAACGAGCCGAACTGCACCAAGCGCGACGGCACCCGCGGCTACCTCCGCTACGAGGGCCTCAAGTACACGACGATGAAGGAGCAGCGGGAGGTCATCCGCCCGGAGGAGCAGCGCCCCGGCGTGTACCTCCACGTGTACTGCGACGACGAGTGGCAGCGCTTCGACTTCTTCCCCGAGGTGCCGCCGGCGGCCCAGATCGACCCCGTGAGCCTGGCCGAGAGCGTGCGCATCGTCCCGAAGGCGCCGGTGCTGCGCACCAACCCGGCCACCGGGCGGCACCTCGTCAACCTCGAGGCCTGGTTCTGGGCCGAGACCTGGGACGGCGTGGAGGCCACCGCCACCGCCGGCGACGTGAGCGTCACCGTGTCGGCCGAGCCCCGGGCCCTCGTGGTCGACCCCGGCGACGGCAGCGGGCCGTTCACCTGCACCGGCCCGCAGCCGGCCTACGACTCGACGAAGCCGGCCCGGGCCCAGTCGTCGAACTGCACGCACACCTACACCCGGGCCGGCCGGTACACCGCCACCGCCACGATCGTCTACGACGTGTCGTTCTCCTCGAACGTCGGCGTGGGCGGGGACCTCGGCACGATCGAGCCGGACTCCACCACCTCGATCGTCGTCCACGAGTCCCAGGCCCTCGTCGGCGGCTGACGTCGCGTCCGGGCCGCTGAGCCGATGACGCCCCGACCGGTCCGCTTCGATCACGACGCCGCCGAGGAGGCGGCGAACCAGCTGCTCGTCACCGCGGAGAGCCTGGTGGAGGCGCTGTCGGTGCTGGAGGCGGACCGGGAGGTGGTCACCGAGGACTGGCAGGGCCGGTTCCGCACCACCTTCGACCACGAGCTGGGCCGCACGGTGCTGGGCGGCTCGTTCCTGGCCGGCACGCTGCAGCAGATGGCCGCGGTGATCCGCGCCCGCGCCCTGCAGGCCAAGGCCGCGCAGGCCCTCTACGAGCAGTGGCTGCAGGACCAGGAGGACCCGGGGGTGGGCGGCCGGTGAGCGGCGGCACCTCCTCGGCCCGACCGGCTCGGCTGGTGCGCTTCGGCGAGACCACCGAGCTGCGGGGCTTCCTCGACCGCACCGTCGCCGCGGTGGCCGCCACCGGCGAGGTGGAGGTGCTGTCGGACTCCGGTCCGGTCCCGTGCCAGGACGACGCCACCGGTGCGGTCACCGACGAGCAGAGCGCGTCGGTGACG
>DATGRC010000196.1:0-7011 GCA_035303865.1 Acidimicrobiales bacterium | reverse complement strand
CTCGACGACGTCGGCGCCGGGCACGAACTCGGCGATGGGCGGCAGCTCGTCGAGGGAGCGCAGCCCGATCCGCTCCAGGAACAGGGCCGTGGTGCCGAACAGGACGGCCTGACCGGGACCTGGGTCCTTGCCGACCTCGGCGATGAAGCCCCGCTGCTGGAGGGTGCGCATCACGCCGTCCACGTTCACGCCCCGGATGGCGGCCACCTGGGCCCGCGAGATCGGCTGCTTGTAGGCGACGATGGCGAGGGTCTCGAGCGCGGCGCTCGACAGGCGCGACGACTGGCCCTCGAGGACGAACCGCTCGACGTAGGCGTTGCAGTCCGGGTGGCTCTGGAAGCGCCATCCGCCGGCCACGGCGACGAGCGAGAAGCCCCGGCCCTCGGCCTCGTAGGCGTCGGACAGCTCCTGGCACAGCCGCTCGACCTCGCTGACCGGGACCTCGAGCAGCTGGGCCAGCAGCTGGGCCTCGACGGGGGCCTCGGCGACCATGAGCACCGCCTCGATGGCCCGCCGAGCCTCCAGGGTGCGCTCGTCGGACATGATCTCAGCCATCGTAGGCGTCGACCGGGGCCAGCTCCTCCAGCTCCGAGCGGTCCCGCCCGAGCCAGACGATCTGGATGTCGGCGAAGGTGCGGGGCTGGTCGAGGTCGACGAAGCCCTGCTTGAACAGCTCGAGGATGGCGAGGAAGCGCACGACGACCTCGAGCCGCTCCACCAGCCCGCCGGTGAGCTCCCGGAAGCCGATCCGTCCCACCCGGGGTAGCTCCTCGAGCAGCTCGGTGACGGCGTCGGCCACCGACGCCCGGATGGGGGCCACGTGCTGCAGGTCGATCCGCGGCGCCGGCTTCGGGGTGGCCGCCTTGAGGAAGGCGAGGCGCAGGTCCTCCGGGGTGACGTCGGCCAGCAGGTCGGGCTGGAGGTCGAGGAAGCGCTCGTCGGGGCCCGCCGTGCGGGGGTAGGACCGCCCCGCCTCCGCGGCCAGCCGCTCGAAGACGACGGCCGCGTCCTTGAACGTCTTGCACTCGACGAGGCGGGCCAGCAGCAGGTCCCGCTCCGACCACAGGGCCAGCTCGTCGTCGAGGTCGAGCTCGTCGTCGTTCGGCAGCAGCCGGCGGGTCTTCAGCTCGACGAGCGTGGCCGCGATCAGGAGGAACTCGGTGGCGACCTCGAGGTTCACCTGCTCCATCGCCTCGATCTCGGCCAGGTAGGCGTCGACCACCCGGGTGAGCGAGATCTCGTAGATGTCCACCTGCTCGCGCAGGATCAGGTGCAGGAGGAGGTCGAACGGGCCCTCGAACACGGCGGTGGTGACCTCGTAGGACATCGTGGCCATGCTAATCACACCGGTGTGGTTTGGGGAAGCGGGTTCGGGCCGCTCCGAGCCGGCGCCCTACCATCGCTCGACGTGGCCCGCGTCTTCTCCGGCATCCAGCCCACCGGCGACCTGACCCTCGGCACCTACCTCGGCGCCCTGCGCCGGTTCGTGGCCGACCAGCACACGAGCGACTCGCTGTTCTGCGTGGTGGACCTCCACGCCCTCACCGTGCCCCAGGACCCCGAGGTCCTGCGCCGCCGCACCGTCGAGACCCTCGCCCTCTACCTGGCCTGCGGGCTCGACCCCGACGCCTGCACCCTGTTCGTGCAGAGCCACGTGGACGAGCACACCGGCCTGGCGTGGCTGCTCGAGTGCACGGTCAGCTTCGGCGAGCTCAGCCGGATGACCCAGTTCAAGGAGAAGTCCGATCGCCAGCAGTTCGTGAGCGCCGGGCTGTTCACCTACCCGGCGCTCATGGCCGCCGACATCCTCCTCTACGACACGGATCGGGTCCCCGTCGGCGACGACCAGCGCCAGCACCTGGAGCTGACCCGCGACGTGGCCGAGCGGTTCAACAGCCGCTACGGCGACACGTTCGTCGTGCCGGAGGCGGACATCCCGAAGGTGGCGGCGCGGGTCATGGACCTCCAGGAGCCCACCCGCAAGATGTCGAAGTCGATCGAGTCGCCCCAGGGCACCGTGCTCATGCTCGACGACCCGAAGGCGATCGAGAAGAAGGTGAAGCGGGCGGTGACCGACAACGAGGCCGTCGTCCGCTACGACCCCGCGGCCAAGCCCGGCGTGTCGAACCTGCTCGGGATCCTGGCCGCGGCCACCGGCGAGGACCCGGTGGCCCTGGCCGAGCGCTACGAGCAGTACGGGCCGCTGAAGGCCGACACCGCCCAGGCCGTGATCGCCCTGCTCGAGCCGATTCAGGCCCGCTACCGCGAGCTCATGGCCGACCCCGGCGAGGTGCAGGCGGTCGCGGCCAAGGGCGCGGCCAAGGCCCGGGCCCTCGCCGCCCCCACACTCGAGCGGGCCCGGGAGCGCCTCGGGCTGCTCCCCCGCTGACCGGCCGGCGCGCCGGGATCAGTCGTCGTCGGCCGCCTTGAGGGCGTCGGCGACGGGCCGGGGCACGGTCCAGCGCTCCGGCGGCAGGTGGTGCTCGCGCGCCCAGGCCTCGGTGAGCGGGTCGCTGCCGGCCATCGCGAGGAGGTCCCCGCCGATGGCGGGGTGGTTGAGGTACAGCCCGACCCGGCGGGTGAACCCGCGACTGCGCTGCCAGCGGTCGGCCATGTCGCGCCCGGCGACCGCGGCGGCGAGGGTGGCGACCACCCGGCCGTAGGTCCCCAGCCCCGCCTCCACCTTGCCGACGTCGTGGAGCAGCGCGGCGGCCAGGACCGCACGGGTGGCCTCGGCCCCGAGGGCCCGCTCCACCCGCCGGGCCACGCCCACGGCGTGTCGACGGTCAGGCCCCGACAGGCGCGCCCAGAGGCGCGCCTCGTCGGGCAGGAGCTGGGATCGGGCCCACGCCTCGTCGTCGGCGGTGGGCCCGCCGGGTCGCAGCGACCCGGCGAAGCGCCGCACGAGGTGCGCGGCCGAGGCCATCAGCGGTCGGGCCTCAGGCGTGCTCGATGCAGTAGCGGGTGGCCGGCATGGCCTCGAGGCGGGCCGGGGCGATCGGCTGCCCGCAGGTCTCGCAGGTGCCGTAGGTGCCGTCGTCGAGCTTGGCGAGCGCCCGCTCCACCTCTTCGAGCTCCACCCGGAGCTGTGCGGCGAGCGCCTGGTACTCGCCCTTCTCCGCCGCCACCTGGCCGGAGTCGGCGAAGTTGTCGTCGGCCGCGGTCGCCTCGGAGCCCGGCACGAGGCTCTCGATCTGCGCGGTCAGCCGGTCGCGCTCGGCCTCGAGGTCGGCGCGCACGCTGGCGGGGATGGTCTGGTCAGCCATCAGCCCGAGGCTACTGCGATCCGCGGCGGGTCGCGCGCGGGTGGGCCTGCCGGTAGACCTCCCACAGCCGCTCCGTCGACACCAGCGTGTACACCTGCGTCGTCGAGATCGTGGCGTGCCCGAGCAGCTCCTGCACGGCCCGGATGTCGGCGCCGTGGTCGAGCATGTGGGTGGCGCACGAGTGGCGCAGCACGTGCGGGCTGAGGCGCCCGGCCAGGCCGACGGCCAGGCCGTGGCGGCGGATCACGTCCCACGCCCCCTGGCGGGTCAGGCGCCCCCCTCGAGCCCCCAGGAAGACGGCGGCCGCGTCGTCCCGGCGTCGCCACCGCTCCGGCACCAGCTCGGGCCGGCCGCCCTCCCCCAGCCACGCCACCAGGGCCCGGGTGGCGTGCGAGCCGAGGGGCACGATCCGCTCCTTGGCGCCCTTGCCGAAGAGCCGGACGAGCGAGGCGTCGAGGTCGAGGTCGCCGAGCGACAGCCCGACCGCCTCGGACACCCGAGCCCCGGTGCCGTAGAGGAGCTCCAGGAGCGCTCGGTCGCGGCGGGCCAGCGGGTCGTCGCCGACCGGCGCGGCGAGCAGGCGGGCCACCTCCTCCTCGCTGAGCGCCTTCGGCAGGCCCCGCGGCACCCGGGGCTTGTCCACGCCGGCCGTCGGGTCGGCGGCGATGCGGCCCTCGGCGGCGAGGAAGCGGTACAGGCCCCGCACCGGGACGAGGCGACGGGCCACCGACGCCGGGGCCAGCCCCTGGGCCCGCAGCTCGCCGATCCAGGCCACGACGTCGACCTCGTCGACCTCCAGCACCCCTCTCCCCCGCTCGGCCAGCCAGTCGCAGTACGCCTGCAGGTCCCGTCGGTAGGCGGCCAGGGTGGCGGGGGCCCGGCCCCGCTCGGCCGCCAGCCACAGCAGCAGGTCCTCGACCTCCGGCGGCAGCGGCCGGGGGGCCGGCTCGGGCTCAGGCGCGGTCGCCACCTGCAGGCGGCCTCCGGTCGAGGCCCCGAGCCACGAGGGCCCGGACCCCGATCACCGTCTTGGCGTCGGTGATCCGGCCGTCGTCGACCATGGCCACCACCTCGTCGACGGGGAGGCGGGCGATCTCCATCTCCTGCTCCTCCACCCCGTGGGGGGTGCGGCCGACCTCGGCCAGGTCCGACGCCAGGAAGACCACGACGTCCTCGTCGCTGAAGCCGGGCGAGTTGTGGAACCGGGCCAGCGGCTCGAGCCGGCCCGCCGCCAGGCCGACCTCCTCCTGCAGCTCCCGTCGGGCCGTGGACTCGTCGGGCTCCCCCGCCACGTCGCGCACCCCGGCGGGCAGCTCCCACAGCCAGGCGTCGAGGGCCGCCCGGTACTGGCGGACGAGGGTGACGGTGCCGTCTTCGTGCAGGGGCAGCACTGCGACCGCGCCCGGGTGGCGGACGACGTCGCGCTCGAGCTCGACGCCGTCGGGCCCCCGGAAGCGGGCCCGGTGCACGCTGAAGCGGAAGCCGCGGTGCTGCTCGACCTCTCCGAGGGGCGTGAAGCCGCCCACGTCAGCCGGCGACCGCGGCGGAGTGGTCGTCGGTGAGGTCGAAGAGGTGCGGGGCCCGGCCCTCGGCCCTGGCCAGCGCGGCCCCGATGAGCTCGCGGAACAGCGGAGCCGGCCGGGTGGGTCGGCTCTTCAGCTCGGGGTGCGCCTGGGTGCCCACCCAGAACGGGTGGCTGCGCAGCTCGATGAACTCCACCAGCCGCCCGTCGGGCGACGTGCCCGAGCACCAGAAGTCGCCGTCGTCGAAGCGGGCCCGGTAGCTGGGGTTGAACTCGTAGCGGTGGCGGTGGCGCTCGGACACCACGGTGGCGCCGTAGGCCTCGGCCACCTTCGAGCCCTCCGCCAGCTGGGCCACGTAGGCACCGAGGCGCATCGTCCCGCCGAGGTCGGTGACGCCGCGCTGGGTCTCCATCAGGTCGATGACCGGGTGCGGGGTGGTCGGGTCGAGCTCGCTCGAGTTGGCGCCGGTGAGGCCCAGGACGTTGCGGGCGTACTCGACGGTCATCATCTGCATCCCGAGGCACAGCCCGAGGCAGGGGATGCCCTCCTCCCGGGCGTAGGTGGCGGCGGCGATCTTGCCCTCGGTGCCGCGCTCGCCGAACCCGCCGGGGATGACGATGGCGTCGAGCTCGCGCAGGCGCCCGGCGGCCAGCAGCCCCTCGACGTCCTCGGCCTGGATCCAGTCGATCTCCACCTGGGCGCCGTGGTGGAAGCCCCCGTGCTTGAGCGCCTCGACGACCGACAGGTAGGCGTCCTGCAGGCTGACGTACTTGCCGATCACCCCGACCCGCACCTTGCGGTCGGCGGACTCGATGCGGTCCACGAGCACCTCCCACTCGGAGAGGTCCGGGTCGGGCGCCTCGAGGCGCAGCAGGTCGCAGACCACCGTGTCGAGGCCCTCGTCGTGGAGGACGAGCGGGATCTCGTAGAGGTTGTCGGCGTCGGCCGCGTTGACGACGCCCTCGATCGGGACGTCGCACAGGTTGGAGATCTTGCGGCGCAGGTCCTCGGCCAGGGGCTGGTCGCTGCGCACGACGATGACGTCGGGCTGGATGCCGCGCCCCCGCAGCTCGGTGACCGAGTGCTGCGTGGGCTTGGTCTTCTGCTCGTTCACGATCGTCGGGGCCAGCGTGACGTGCACGTAGCACACGTTGTGCCGGCCGACGTCGAGGCGCACCTGGCGGATCGCCTCGAGGAACGGGAGGATCTCGATGTCGCCGACGGTGCCGCCCACCTCGGTGATCACGACGTCGACCTCGTCGGTGGCCAGGCGCCCGATGCGGCGCTTGATCTCGTCGGTGATGTGGGGGATCACCTGGACGGTCTTGCCCAGGTAGTCGCCGCGGCGCTCGGCGGCCAGCACCGCGCTGTAGATCGAGCCCGTGGTGGCGTTGGAGTCCCGGGTGAGGCTCTCGTCGATGAACCGCTCGTAGTGCCCGAGGTCGAGGTCGGTCTCGCCGCCGTCGTCGGTGATGAACGCCTCACCGTGCTCGAAGGGGTTCATCGTGCCCGGGTCGACGTTGATGTACGGGTCGAGCTTCTGCATCGTCACCCGCAGGCCCCGGGACTTGAGCAGCCGCCCGAGGGACGAGGCGGTGATGCCCTTCCCCAGCGACGAGGCCACGCCCCCCGTGACGAAGATGTGCTTGGTCATCGGGGGCCTCCCATGGGCGATTCCAGCGACGCGACCACGGGAGCACACCCTACCCCGAGGCCGGCTCGGCCTGGCGCACCCGGTCCACGAGACGGGGCCAGTCGACGAACAGGACCAGGACGGTGATCGCCCACGCCCAGTAGTCGAGGCCGAGGAACAGGAAGGTGGTGACGTGGAGGGCCACCGCCACGAGCGCGTACGGGGGCTGGAGCCACCGCTTCACGAGCACGATCGGGAAGGTGAGCTCGAAGGCGAGGATGAAGGCGCCGGTGGCTCGGGCGGCCCACAGCTGCTCCCCGATCCAGGTGGCCATGGCGTCCCACTTGGCGGCACCCACGCTCGGGCCCCAGAGCATCACGTACCGGACGTTCTCGCCGATCGCCCAGTCGAGGCCGGAGCGGCGGAGCTTGTGGTAGCCGGCGAAGAAGTAGATGAGCGCCGCGATCACCCAGGCGGCCCGCAGCGGCCAGCCGTGGTCCCGGCGGGGCTGGCGCTGGTCCCAGCGCAGCCGCACCGAGGCGAGCAGGAACGGCACCGCCGTCCAGAGGAGCAGCAGGTCGTTGTGGAG
>DATGRC010000195.1:0-13771 GCA_035303865.1 Acidimicrobiales bacterium | reverse complement strand
GCCGGAACCCCACGTCCATGGCGTGCTCGACGTCGAAGGGCAGCGCGACGTCGAGCACCCGGGCGCCGGCGGCGTCGAGCTGGTCGGCGGTGCGCTCGAGGGCCCCCCGCACGGCACGGCCGGTGGGGCAGGCAAGGTGGGTGGGGACCACCGCCACCCGCAGCCCGTCGAGGGTGGTGGCCCTCGGCGGCGGGAGCGTCACGCTCCACGCCTTCGGGCCGACGGGGTCGGGCCCGGCGAGGAGCTCGAGCACGAGCCGCAGGTTCTCGGGGTGGCGGGCCATCGGGCCGGTCGAGAACAGGTCGAGGGTGGCGCCCACGTCGTCGAGGGGCACCGACGGCAGGTGACCCCGCTGGGGGATCAGCCCGTGGGTGGCCACGTGACCGTGGACGCCGCAGCAGTGGGCGGGCTGGCGGATCGAGCCGCCGCTGTCGCTGCCCAGCTCGAGCGGGGTGAGCCCGGCGGCCAGCGCCGCGGCTGCCCCGCCGGAGGACCCGCCGGGGGTGCGGTCGAGGTCCCACGGGTTGCGGGTGCGGCCGGCCACCACGTTGGCCGTCTCCTGCCCGCTCACCGCGGTGGGCAGGTTCGTCTTGCCGAGGACGACGGCGCCGGCGGCCCGCAGGCGGGCCACGGACACGGCGTCGCCGTCGGGCACGTGGTCGGCCTGGTCGGGGCGCCCGGAGGCGGTGCGCAGCCCGGCGGTGGCGAAGGAGTCCTTCAGGCTGATCGGCAGCCCGAGGAGGGGTCGGCGGTCGCCCCCGGCCCGGGCGGCGTCCGCCTCCCGCGCCGCCCGGCGGGCGCCGTCGGCGTCGACGGTAACGAACGCGCCGAGGACGGCGTCGTGGCGCTCGATGCGCTCCAGGAGGGCGTCGACGAGCTCGACGCTGGTGGTGCGGCCCGACGCGAGCTGGCGGAGCAGCTCGGTGGCCGAGGTGGTGGCGATCTCCGCCCGATCGGTCGGCACGGTCCGTCGCTACCCCTCCGGGGGCGACGCCAACCGCCGGCGGCGGCCGGTCAGTCGGTGGTGAGCCAGCCGCGCAGCACGGCCCGGTAGGCAGCGTCGTAGCGGTCGTAGTCCCGGCGCACGGCCCGGCCGGGCCAGCCGGCCGGCTCCAGCTCGGCGGGGAGCAGCGGATCGGCCTGCAGCAGGCGCAGCACGGCGGCCGACGTGACGAACCCCTCGGCCAGCCCCGTGCGGTCGCCGGCTTCGAGGCCGGGGAGGAGCCGGGCCATGTCCGCCCGCAGCGCGTCGGCGGCGGCCACCCAGCCCTCGAGGTCCCACAGGGCGCTCGGGTCAGGCGCCGGGTCGGGCACCGCGCTCGACCAGCGGCGGCACCACACCACGGCCAGGTCGCGGGCCTCGGGGGTGCGGTCCGGGTCGAGGTTGTCGGGGCGGCCCCACACCCCCTCGCGCAGCTCGGCCAGGCGCAGCTGGCGCATCGCCTCTCGCAGCGCGGCCCGGTCGGCGGCGGCCCGGCCGCCGTCGCCCTCCACCGTCCACAGCTCCCAGGTGCCGTCCCAGGGGCGGGCCTCGGCCCGCCGGCTGGCCGTCTGGCGGGCCTGGCGGGCGACGAGGCGACCCGCGAGCCGGTAGCCGCCGCGCTCGGCCACCACCTCACCGGCCGCCGACATCCGCGACAGCGCGGTGCGGGCGCTGCCCTCGGAGATGCCGAAGAGGGCCGCGGTGCGCAGCAGCCGGGGGGTGGGCAGCCACGGCGGGTCGGTGCCGAGCAGCACCGACGCCAGCACCGAGCGGGCGGTCAGCCGCCGGTCGGCCGACGGCGCGGTGTTACGAGTTGGCGACATCTGTCGATGAAGTGTAAGGTCGGGTCATGGCCACGGTGCTCGAGCCTCGCACGACGATGGTGCCGCCTCCGGAGCGTCTGCCCGACGTGCTCCCCACCGACCGCCTCACCGCCACCGGCATGCCGGTCCCCGAGATCCGGGCCGAGCTGCGCAAGATCGACGACCTCCGCAACGCCGGCCAGGTCGTCCTGGCCTGGGCGCAGGCGCTCGTCACGATCGGCGTCGCGGTGTGGCTCCACCACCCGCTCGCCTACCTGGCGGCCATCGTGCTCATGGGCCCGGCCCACGCCCGCTTCGCCATCATCGGCCACGAGGCGGCCCACAAGCTGCTGTTCACCAACAAGCGGGTGAACGACGTGGTCGGCCGCTGGCTCGTCGCCTACCCCGCCTTCGTGCCCCTCGAGGCGTACCGGCGCAGCCACTTCGCCCACCACAAGGACGAGCTCGGGCCCAACGAGCCCGACATGAACCTCTACGTCGGGTACCCGATCACCCGGTCCAGCTTCCGCCGCAAGCTGTGGCGCGACGCCCGCGGCAGCTCCGGCTGGAAGAACTTGAAGGGGCTCCTCCTCGCGCTGCGCAGCACGACCGCCCGCCCGATCGCGCTGCGGATCCTCGGCGCCCAGGCGGTGCTGCTCGCCGTCGCCGTGGCCGCCGGGTGCTGGTGGGCGTACCCGCTGCTGTGGCTGCTGCCCTGGATGACGAGCTGGCGGGTCATCAACCGGCTGCGGGCCATCGCCGAGCACGGCGGCATGCAGCGCTCCTCGGACCGGCGCCAGACCACCCACCACGTCCGCCAGAGCCGGCTGGCCAACTTCTTCCTCGTGCCGCTCAACACCGGCTGGCACCTCGCCCACCACGTCGACATGGGCGTGCCGTGGCGCAACCTCCCCAAGCTCCACGCCGAGCTCGAGGCCGCCGGCTACATCACGCCGGAGCTCACCTACCCCAGCTACCGGGCCCTCTGGCGGGCCCTGTCCTCCCGCCCCGAGGCCTGACCCGGCCCCCGCCGCCGCGCCCCCGCCGCCGGGCGTCAGGCCGGCGGCGGCTCGGGGTGGTCGTGGGGGTGCGGGTGGTCGTGGTGCCCGTGGCCCGGTCCCGGCGGCAGGTCGTACCCGCTCCCCCCGGCGTCGGCGTCGGCGCCCGGCGCGGCGGGGGCGAGCGCGGCGCGCCCCGCGGCCTCGGCCCGGGAGAGCACCTCGCGCAGCGGCAGGCCGCGGTGGCGGGCCACCAGGGCGGCGTCGTCGTGCTCGACCTTCACCCGGCCGGGGCTCACCTTCACCCGCACCGGCAGGCCCGCCACCTCCACGGCGCCCTCCACCCGGGCGGCGGGCCAGCGCTCCAGCGTCGTGCCCCGCACCCCGAGCGAGCCCGTCTCGGCGGTGAGCCGGCGAGCCACCTGCGCCGCGAGCGCCGGGTCGGCGAGCGCCGAGACGGTGTGGGCGGGGCGGCCCTTCTTCATCACGATCGGCGTCACCCAGGCGTCGTGGGCGCCGGCGTCGAGCAGCCCGGCCACGGCGGCGGCGAGCACCTCGCCGGTGGCGTCGTCGACGTTGGCCTCGAGCAGCACCACGGGCTGGCCGGCGACCGGCGCCTCGGCGGCGGCGCCCACCACCACCTGCGTGGCGTTGGGGCGCCCGTCGATCTCGCGGCTGCCGGCCCCGAAGCCGCTGGCCTCCACCGCCATCGCCGGCAGCGGCCCGAAGCCGCTGGCCAGCGCGGCGAGCAGGGCGGCGCCGGTGGGGGTGGTGAGCTCCACGCCCACGTCGAGCCCCACCGTCGGGGCGCCGACCGACGCCAGCAGCGACACGACCGCCGGCGCCGGGTTCGGGATCAGCCCGTGAGCGGCCCGCACCATCCCGGTGCCGGTGACCACCCGCGACGCCCGCACCTCGTCGACGCCGAGCACCTCGAGCGCGGCGCAGGTGCCGACCACGTCCACGATCGCGTCGAGGCCGCCGACCTCGTGGAAGTGGACCTGCTCGGGCGGGCGGCGGTGGAGCCGGCCCTCGGCCTCGGCCAGGGCCTCGAAGGTGGCGAGGGCCCGCCGGGTCACCCGCTCGGGGAGCCCGGCCTCGCGCACGAGGGCGGTGATGTGCGCGGCCGTGCGCACCACCGGGCCCTCCTCGGCGTGCACGTGCAGCTTGGTGGCGGCGATCCCGCAGCGCAGCACCGGCTCGGCCTCGATCGCCCAGCCGTCCACCGGGAGCCGCTGCAGCAGGGCCCGCACCTCGTCGAGGTCGGCCCCGGCGTCGAGCAGGGACCCGAAGGCCATGTCGCCGGCGATGCCGGAGAAGCAGTGGAACCAGGCGATGCGGTGAGCCGTCACTTCAGCATCCGCAGCACCGCGCAGGCTGCGCCGTAGCCGTTGTCGATCCCCACCACGGTGAGCCCGGCGGCGCAGGACGACAGCATCGCCAGCAGCGCCGTCACCCCCTCGAGGCCAGCCCCGTAGCCGACGCTCGTGGGCACGGCGACGACGGGGGCGCCGGTGAGGCCGCCGACGAGGCTGGCCAGCGCGCCCTCCATCCCGGCCACGACGACCACGGCGTCGGCCCCGTCGAGCACGTCCACGTCGGCGAGCAGGCGGTGGACGCCGGCCACGCCCACGTCGGTGAGCCGCACCGGCTCCACGCCGTGGGCCTCGAGCACGGCCACGCACTCCTCGGCCACGGGCAGGTCGGCGGTGCCGGCGGTGCAGACCACGATCCGCTCCGGGCGGGGGGCGGCGGGCCGCCACACCAGCGTGCGACCGACCCGCCGGCCGCCGGGGTTGGCGGCCAGGGCGGCGTCGGCCTGCTCGTCGGTGGCCCGGGTGAGCAGCACGGGCGCGGCGCCGGCGTCGAGCAGCTCGGTGACGATGGCCGCGGCGTGCGCCGGCTCCTTGCCCGGTCCGTACACCGCCTCGGGCAGGCCCTGGCGGATCGTGCGGTGGTGGTCCACCCGGGCGAAGCCCAGGTCGGCGAACGGGAGGCGGCGCAGCTCGGCCAGCGCGTCGTCGGGGTGCAGCTCGCCGGCGCGCACCGCCGACAGGATCTGCTGGAGGGCCGCTTCGTCCACCTCAGTAGCATTGCCCCTCGTGACCGACGACGCCGCACCCGAGCCCCGGCGTCGCGTCGCGTTCCTGGGTCCGGAGGGCACCTTCACCGAGCAGGCCCTGCTGTCCCAGCCCGACCTGGCCACGGAGGAGCTCGTCCCGATGGCCACCTTCGCCGAGGTGCTGGCGGCGGCCGACAGCGGCGAGGTGGACCTCGGCTTCGTGGCCGTCGAGAACTCGATCGAGGGCACGGTCAACGTCACGATCGACGCGCTCGCCCTCGAGCACGACCTCCTGATCCAGCGCGAGGTGGTGCTCGGGATCCAGCTGTGCCTGATGGCCCGCCCCGGCGTGTCGATCGCTGACGTGCGCACGGTCCACACGTTCCCGGTGGCCGCCGGCCAGTGCCGCCAGTGGATGGCCCGGGAGCTGCCCGGCGTCGAGGTGGTGGCGGCGAACTCGAACGCCGAGGCGGCCCAGCTCGTGGCCGAGTCGAGCGACGCCACCGTGGCCGCGGTGGCGCCCGCGCTGGCGGCCAAGATCTACGGGCTCGAGGTGCTGGCCACCGACATCGAGGACCACCCCGAGAACAGCACCCGCTTCGTGCTCGTCGGCCGGGGCCCGGTCCCGCCGCCCACCGGGCACGACAAGACCACGATCGTGGTGTTCCAGCGCACCGACCGGGCCGGGTCGCTCCTCGCCATCCTCCAGGAGTTCGCGGCCCGGGCCATCAACCTGGTGAAGCTCGAGAGCCGTCCCACGAAGAAGGCGCTCGGGGACTACTGCTTCATCATGGACTTCGAGGGGCACCTGGCCGACGAGATCGTGGCCGACTGCCTGCGCGACGTGCGGGCCAAGGTGGCCGACGTGAAGTTCCTCGGCAGCTACCCGGCGGCCGGCGAGCAGAGCCCGTCGCGCCGCCGCGACGCCGAGGCCGCCTGGCGGCAGGCCGACGCCTGGCTCCAAGCCCAGCGGGCCAAGCTGAGCGGCTGACCGGCCGCCGGCCACCGGCCGGGGCCCGGCGAGCGCACCGCTATCGTCGGCGCCGGAGCGGTGGCCGAGTGGACGAAGGCAACGGTCTTGAAAACCGTCGACCCGCGAGGGTCCGTGGGTTCGAATCCCACCCGCTCCGCCGGCGAATCGGACCGGGGGCAGCCCCGTTGGTAGGCTTCCCCCTCCACCATTGGAGCGGTGGCAGAGTCTGGTTGAATGCGCATCCCTGCTAAGGATGTGACGGGGGCAACCTCGTCCGTGGGTTCAAATCCCACCCGCTCCGCTCGTGGCACCGCCGCACGGATCCCGTGCCGGCGGTGCGTCGCGTCCGGGGCCACACTGGCCCCGTGACCGACCTCGTCCTCACCGGCGCCACCGTCCTCGGCCCGGCCGGCCCCGAGCGCCGCGACCTCGCCGTGGTCGGCGGGCGCATCGCGGAGGCCGGCGCGCCTGGCGCGGCCGCGGTCGACCTGGACGGGCTCGTCGTGGCCCCCGGCTACGTCGACCTCCAGTGCAACGGCGGCTGGGGGATCGACGTGTCGAGCGAGCCCGAGCGGCTCTGGGACCTGGCGGCCCAGCTGCCCCGCACCGGGGTCACGGCGTGGCTGCCCACGGTCGTGACCGGGCCGGGGGAGGTCGTGGACCGCGCCCTCGCCGCGCTGGCGGCGGGCCCGCCGCCGGGCTGGCGGGGCGCGGTGCCGCTGGGCCTGCACCTGGAGGGGCCGTTCCTGAACCCGGTCCGCCGCAACGCCCACGCCGCCGAGCACCTGCGGGCGCCCTCGGTCGAGGCGGTGGCCGGCTGGTCACGGGCGGCCGGCGTGGCCGTGGCCACGCTGGCCCCGGAGCTGCCCGGCGCGCTGGCCGTGGTCGAGGCGCTCGTCGAGCGGGGCGTGCTCGTCTCGATCGGCCACACGGACGCCACCGCCGACGAGGCCCGGGCGGCGGTCGAGGCCGGCGCCCGCTGGGTCACCCACCTGTGGAACGCGATGGCGCCGCTGCACCACCGCGAGCCCGGCGTCGTCGGGGTGGCGCTCACCGACGAGCGCCTGCACGTGGGGCTCATCGTCGACGGCATCCACGTGCACCCCACCGCGGTGGCGCTGGCGCAGCGGCTGCTCGGCCCGCGGCTCGTGCTCGTCACCGACGCCGTGAGCGCGCTCGGCCTGGGTGCGGGGGCGCACCGGCTGGGCCCGCAGGCGGTGACCGTCGGCGCCGAGCCCGGGGTGCGCCTGGCCGACGGCACGCTGGCCGGCAGCGACCTCGCGATGGACCAGGCGGTCCGCAACCTCGTGGCGATGACCGGCTGCTCGCTCGTCGAGGCGGTGACGGCGGCCGCCACGACCCCGGCCCGCCTGCTGGGCGACGACGACCGAGGGGTGCTGGCGCCGGGTCGGCGGGCCGACCTCGTCGTCCTCGACGGCGACGGCCACCTCGTCGCCACCTACGTCGGGGGCGAGGCCCTCCACCGCACCTGAGCCGGTCGCCGAGCCGCGCCGCGGTGGCGCTGGGCGTGGCGGCCGAGCCCGCGGCGGACCGCCGACGGGCCGCCGGCTCCTCGAGCGGGTGGGGTTGCCGCCCCGGGGCCGACCGCGTAGAACCGCTTCCGAGGGGGCGGGCGACGGGCCGGGGCGAGGCCGCGGTCCGGGCCACGCCCTGGGGGACAGGTGAGCACGCCCCGCCCGGCGAACCCCTCACCTCGTGACGAAAGGGACCGACCGATGACCGACACGCCCTGGACCGGAGACGCCTGCTCGCTGGTCGACGCCTTCCGGGCCGGTGAGCGCTCGCCGCTCGAGGAGCTCGAGGCCACGCTCGCCGCCATCGAGGCGTCGGAGCTGAACTGCTTCTCGTTCGTCGACGACCCCGACCGGCTCCGCGAGGCGGCCCGCGCCGCCGACGTGTCGCTGCCCTTCGGTGGCGTCCCCACCGGGATCAAGGAGCTCGAGCCGGTGGCCGGGTGGCCGTGGACCGAGGCGTCGCTGCTGTTCAAGGACCGGATCGCCCCGAGGTCCGGGCACGTCGTGGAGCGCCTCGTCACCAAGGGCGGGGCGCTGCCGGTCGGGCTCACCACGGCCAGCGAGTTCGGCGGCCTCAACGTCAGCGTCACCAAGCTGAACGGCGTCACCCACAACCCCTGGCAGCACGGCCGCACCTGCGGCGGCTCCTCCGGCGGGTCGGCGTCGGCGGTGGCCGGGGGCCTCGTGTCGCTGGCCACCGGCGGCGACGGGGGCGGGTCGATCCGCATCCCCGCCGGCTACACGGGCCTGCTCGGGTTCAAGGGCACCTTCGGGCGCATCACCCGCGGCCCCCACGCCTACAGCCGCCCCAACACCGTCGTGCTCGGCAACCTCGCCCGCTCCGTGCGCGACGCCGCCCGCTACTACGACGTGTGCGCCGGCACCGACCCGTGGGACCCCACGAGCCTGCCCTCGCACGGACGGTGGGAGGCCGGGCTGGGCAGCCACCTCGAGGACCTGCGGGGCAAGAAGGTGGCGGTCGTCCCCGCCCTCGGCGGCGTCACCCTCGACCCGGGCGTGGAGGACCACCTCCGGGCCGAGGTGAAGGAGCTGCTGGCCGCCACCGGGATGGTCGAGGTCGACGTCGACGTGCGCCCACCCAACCTGGCCGCCCAGTGGGCGATGGGCAACATGTCGACGCTCCTCGGCGAGCTCGGGGACCGCTGGCCGGCCTGCTCGCGGGAGCTGACCGACGAGATCGCCGTGGGCCTCCACCTGGCCGAGGCGATGTACAACCTGCGCACCGCGGCGGTGGCCGAGGAGCTGCGCCTCCAGGCGTACGCGGCGATGGCCCGGGCCTTCGAGGAGGTCGACTTCATCGTCGCCGCCACCAACCCCGGCCCGGCCTTCCCGGCCGAGTGGGCGACGAGCAACGAGCAGCCCAAGGTCGTCGAGTGGCTCTTCGGCGACGGCGCCGGTCGCGTCGTGGTCCGGGGGCTGCTCGGCGCGGTGCGGCTCGCCGCCGGGGCCGTCCCGAAGCTGCCGTCGACGCTGCTCGGCGCGGCCGAGGCCCGCCTGCCGGAGCTCGTCACGATGGGGGCCCTCACGATCATCTCGAACATCTACGGGAACCCGGCCGTGTCGATCCCCGCCGGGACCGTCGACGGGCTCCCGGTGGGCCTGCAGGTGCTCGCTCCGCACCACCACGACGAGCTGCTCTTCGACGTGGCGCTGGCCGTGGAGCGGCACCGTCCGTGGCCGCTCGTGGCCCCGTCCGTGACGGGCTGACGGGGCGCTCCGGAGGGGGCCGAACGGCCGGGTTGCCTTTCCTGGCGGCGTGGCTATGGTCCAGCCATGCGACACACGCATCGCCTGCGCGGCGGGCTGGCGACCGGCCGTGGACGTTGCGGTCGGCCCTGGCGCGCCGCGCCGGCGCTCGAGCGTCCGTCCTGAAGGAGCGGTCCTTGGAACCTGCACAGCCCCCACACGCCTCCGGCACCGATGTGGCCACGAGCCACCTCACCGAGACCCAGCGAGCCGAGCTGCGAGCCGCGCTCGAGGCCCTGCTGGAGCTCGAGGAGCGTCGAGTAGCCCAGCTGGCGGCCGATGGCGAGCCGCCGAGCGCGGCCCACGACCACCTCGAGCTGGCCGCCACGGTACGAGGTGCGCTGCAGCGGATGGAGACCGGCGACTACGGCCGGTGCACCACGTGCGGCACCCCGATGCCCTTCGAGCGGCTGGAGGCGATCCCGTACGCCAAGGACTGCGTGGCGTGCCAGCAGCGACCGAAGGCCACCTTCGGCTGAGGCGCTGACCGGCAGGGGCCTGTCACCTCCGCGCGCTCCGTGGGCGCGGAGGTGACAGACGCCCACCCCCATCGCTTCGACCCGGCCCGCTCCCTCCGGTAGAGTGCGCCGTCCAACCGATCGGCGCTCGTAGCTCAATTGGAGAGAGCATCTGACTACGGATCAGAAGGTTGGGGGTTCGAGTCCCTCCGAGCGCGCTCCCCGATTTGCCACGGAACCCCAGGTCAGCCCTGGGGTTTCGTCGTCTCCGGGGGATGGTGATGAGCCCCCACCATCTGTCAAGCAGCCCCCGCGTGCACACAACGACCCCGGTTCGTGCACACAAGGAGCCGACGACAGGTGTGCGTCGACTGCGCCCGGAGCACCCGACTCGACCGTCGGCGCCATGTCCGCCACCACAACCGCTGTCACGACCGTCGAGGAGGGGAGCGCTCCCCGCCGCGGCCCGCTAGCCGAGCTCGTCGGCCGGCGCCGCCGGCCCGGGAGCCGCTGGTCGGCCAGCTTCTCGCTGACCGCGACCCTCGAAGGGGGCGCGACCAAGCCCATCGACCCCGCCGCGGTGGGCGGCGACGAGCAGGCGCTGCGCACGCAGCTGTGGGGCGCCACCCGGCTCCGGTACCGCTGGCGGGTCGACGGCCGTCAGCCGAGCCGCTCGTTCCAGCTCCCCCAGGAGCTCGACGCCGCCGTCGAGTTCCGGCGCACCCTCACCGCCGCCATCGTCGGCGACTGGCCGGTCGACGACCGTGGCCAACCCCAGCACCCCGGCACCGCAGCACCTCCCGTCGAGGTCGAGTCCGCCGCCGCCGCCCCGTCCGTGGTCACCGGCGCCCGGGTGCTGGCGCTTCCGGCCCGGCGGCCCTCGGAGCGCCGGCCGGAGGCCGTCGCCGGTCCGGGGGTTGTCACGCCGCTGCGGCCGGCGCCGACGGGCAGCGGCATCTTCGACCCGTCCCGCGACGACGTCGACTGGGCGGACCTCGACGACGAGGTCAGCCACCTCGACGACGTCGAAGCGCTGACCGCCTGGCGCATGGCCGACCTGCAGCGGTTCAAGTCCCGGCACGGCCAGGACCGGGTCGGATCGACCCTCAGCAACGCGGAGGGGGAGCTCGCCATGGCCCGCCGGTTCTTCCGGTACGTGCCCGGCGACCCCCGGCTCGACGACCCTGCCGTCGACGCCGGCGATCCCCTCCGGCTGGACCACCCGGCGGGGCTCACGGAGGCGGACTGCATCGCGTTCGTCGACCACCGCCGCACCACGAACCTGAGCACCCGGGCCAAGAACCTGCGCGACGAGCGGCGGTGGGCCAAGGCCCTGGAAGCAGCCGAGCGGGAAGGTCGCCGCACCGGCAGCGCCGTCGCCGTCCCTCCGGCTCCGGTCCCGACCGTCGAGGTCGCCGTGCCCCGCACCGTCGAGGCAACGTGCCGCACCGTTAGCAGCGCCCTGCGCCAGGCGCAGATGGAAGGGCGCATCGAAACGAACCCCTGGACCCCACGGGTCGACCGGCTCATCGAGACCCCGCAGCAGCCGCACTTCACCGACAAGGTCCTGCCCTCCCCGGAACAGGTCAGCGCCATCATCGACGCCGTCGCCGCCCACACCCGGCTGGGTCCCTACGTGAACGGGATCCGCGAGGTGCAGGACGGTGGCCGCTACCGGGCCTTCGTGGCGCTGGCCGAAGACGCCTTCCCCCGCCCCGAAGAGCTCATCGCCATCCGGCGGAGCTGGCTCGTCCTCGACGGGACCATGACGGGCATCGTGCTGCACGGCGGCGAGGTCAACTACCCGCTGCGCTTCACCAACGGGTCGCGCGCCCGCACGTTCGTGTCCCTCAAGGCCCGACAGCAGGGCGACACCCGGTTCGCACCCATGAGCCCGGCTATCGCCGCGCTCCTCCGCGACCACCTGGACACCTACGTCCCCGAGCCTGACCCCACCTCCAGCGACGAGGACCGCCAGGACCCGAGGGTCTTCACGACCCACACCGGCGCGCCGATCGACCTGAGCACCTTCGCCGAGAAGTGGTGGAAGCCGGCACTGGCCGCCGCGTTCCCCAACCCCGCCGACAAGCACCTCGCCACCATGCCGTTCCGGATGCTCCGCCACACCGGCATCAGCCGCCGGCTGCGGGCCGGCGACCACTACGAGGACGTCGCCACCTGGGCCGGGAACTCGCCGCTGGTCATCAAGCGCTCCTACCGGGGCGTGATCGACCAGCAGCCCGGCCGGGCCGCCCGGCACCCGCACGGGGCCCGGCTCGGCGAGTCGCTCCACGCCCTCGCCACCGAGGTGACCGGCCTCGACCTCAAGGCCGCCCAGGCCACGGTGGCCCGCCACCTCGACGACCTCGACCCGCTCGCCGCCATGGCCCTGGGCCGTGCCCTGCACGCCCACGGCAAGGCCCGCAGCGCCCTGGAGGAGCTGTGAGTGCGCCGACTGCCCGCCGCCGGTCCGCCCGGACCGTCACGGCCATGCCCACCACCCCCGCCATCGACCGCTACTGCGAGCTGCTCACCGCCCTCGTGCGAGACGGCGACGCCCGCACCGCCCCAACGCTGTTCACCCTCAGCGTCACCCTCACCCGCCACTGGGAGCTCCTCGACGGACTCGCCCACCTCGACGACGGGGCCGGCCTGCACGTCGAGGCCTCCTCGGTCAACGGCATCACCATGCCCGAACGCACCGTCCCGGCCGCCCAGGTGGCCCGGGCCGCCCTGGGCGCCGACCACGGCGCCCTCGCCGCCCTGCTCGACCTCCCCGTCCACCGGCGCGGCCGCCTCGTCGAGATCCTCCGCCACGACCTCGCCGCGCTCGAGCTGCAGGAACCGGTCGAGCTCGAACAGCTCCACCTCCTGGCCTGCGAGGCGCTCCTCGAGGCCGCCCCCGGGCCCGACGAGCGCCAGGGCGTCCTGGCCTACGCCGGGATCCCCGCCCACAGCCCCCGGGCCCGCCGACGCCGCGACGCGACCGCCCCCGACGCCCTGGCATGGGTCGCCGCCACCCTCGACGAGCTCGCCCAGCGGGCCGGCATCACCGTCCACCGCCCCCAGCAGTCCACCCACCACGCCTGAGAGGAACCCCGATGACCACCGACGCCGCCTACGACCAGATCCGCTCCACCCGGGGCCCCACGAAGCGCTGCTCCGCGTGCGGCACCGACCACCCCGTCGAGCAGTTCGCGTTCAAGTCCGTTGCCGCCAGGAAGCTCCACAGCCGCTGCCGGGCCGCGCAAGGCGCCTACAACGCCTGCTGGTACGAGCAGAACCGCGAGACGCACCGGCCCCGGGCCGTCGCCACCCGCACCGAGCGGGTCCAGACCCTCCACGCCCTCATCGACCGGTGGCTCGCCGGCCGTACCTGCCCCTGCGGATCGTGTGACCGTCTCGTCGCCGTCGGCTCCGCAGGCTGCAGCCTCAAGACGATGGTCAAGAACGGCGCCAACGAGAAGGACATCTCGGACGAGCTCAGGGCCGCCACCGTCCGCTGCCGGAGCTGCAGCTGGAACGCGTCGACGTAGCAAAGAACGGGGGACTACCGGTTCTCGGTCATCATGGGGGGAGCCACAGCCCGTGGTGCTCATCCGGGCTACGCGGCGGAGGGGGACTCGACGTGGCCATCGCTGGCTACTCCTACGACCACGAACTCGACGTTCTGGGAGCGCGACCGGTCGCCCTCGGTGTCCTCGACTTGGTCTTCTCCACGCCCGAGTGGGTCCACCGCCGCATCGAACAGGTCGACTTCCTGACGGCGACGCACCTGCACAAGCGCACGACCCTCGACCTGACGGTCCCGCAGCCCTGCCCCGCCACGGTGACCTGGTTCGACGGCCGCCCGGTCACCCTGCTTCCGATCGACATCCTGGGGAAGACCCCGATGACAGGCTTCGACCTCCGAGATGAGGAGGACCGGCCGGTACCGATCCTGACTCGACGGCAGAACGGCCATCTCGCGTGGCGCGGCATGGTCGCCTACGCGGAAGAGGTGCTGACCCACGCGGGCGGGCTGGCCCTCCCATCCTGGGCAGATCCCGGCCTGCGGGTCGTCACTCAGGCGGAGCCGGCACGAGCGCTCCGCACCATCGGCGCATTCCAGCGCATGGCCACCCGACATGGGCCCACAGGGATCCTCTTCGACGACGAGGGCTTCAACGCGTCCGCGCACATGCTCGCCCACA
>DATGRC010000194.1:0-4034 GCA_035303865.1 Acidimicrobiales bacterium | reverse complement strand
CACCGAGATCGGCTCCGTGTAGAGGAACGTGGCGTCCTGGTGGCAGGACACCTCGCCACCGATGTGCGGCGGCTTGAAGATGTGCATCGACTGGAGGAGCAGCGGCTCCTCCATCCCGATGTCGGCCGCCACCTCGGCCAGCGCCGGGTTGCGGCTGAAGCGCTCGTACACCGGGTCCAGGTCGTGCATGGCGTGGCCGAGCTTGTTGATCGACTGCTCGATCGGCTGGCGCAGCTCGCCGCGCTCGTCGAACGCGTCGGCCTCGAAGAAGGCCCGGACCTGGTCGCCGGAGCCCAGGAACCACTCGTCGGAGGTGCGGGTCTGCTCGATCGTGGTGAACACCGAGCGGATGTCCCGGTCTACCTCCTTGATGATCTCCGCGGCCCGGTCCATGAGCGCCCTGCACTCGACCTCGTCCACGAAGCCCTCGAGCACCAGGAAGCCGTCGCGCTCCCAGGCCTCGACCTGCTGGGGGGTGAGCATCACTAGCGACCCTCTCCTCGTCGGTAGACGACGCCGTCGGCCGCCGGCATCCGCAGGCGCTGGGAGGCGAAGGCGAGCACGAGCAGCGTCGTGATGTGGGGGGTGAACGGCACCCACTGCTTGGGGTACTCGTCGGTCATCAGCCACCAGGCTAGGAAGCCGGCCGCGAACGCCAACATGACCGCCCCCGGCACGAGCCGGGACCGCACGAGGGCCCGCACCCCGAGCGCGGCCAGCAGCGCGGCGACGAAGAGGAGCATGGCGTGGACGGCCGCCTCGTTGCGCAGCTGCAGGGCGTCGGTGAAGCCGAACAGGCCGGCACCCATGGCCAGGCCGCCGGGCCGCCAGTTGCCGAAGATCATGGCGGCCAGGCCGATGAAGCCCCGGCCGGCGGTCTGGCCCTCCCGGTAGATGCTGGCGAAGAGCACGAGGATCGCCCCGCCGAGGCCGGCCAGCGCGCCGGACACGACGACGGCGATCGTCTTCATCCGGTAGACGTTCACGCCGAGCGACTCGGCGGCCACCGGGTCCTCGCCGCAGGAGCGCAGCCGCAGCCCGAACGGGGTGCGCCACAGCAGCCACCACGTGACCGGGAACGTCAGCACCCCGATCAGCACGTCGAGGGTGATGCTGTTGGTGAGGCCGTAGACGACGGCGCCGAGGTCCGAGACGATCGGCCAGTCCTTGGCATCGAGCCAGCCGGCGATGCTCGGGCTCTTCCAGCCGAACAGGTCGCCGCCGGCCAGGAACGGCACGTCGAGCTGGCCGACGTTGCCGCTGATGCGAGGCGACTGCGTGGCACCGGTGCGGTCGTCGAAGGTGATGATGTTCAGGTAGCGGGCCACGCCGACGCCGAGCAGGTTGATGGCCACGCCCGAGACGATGTGGTCGACGCCGAAGCGCACGGTGGCGATCGCGTGGAGGAGCCCGCCGAGGGCACCGCCGGCGATGCCGAGGGCCACGCCCCACCACGGACCGTGCTCGACGCCGCCGTAGGCCCCGAACCAGGTGCCCAGCACGAGCATGCCCTCGAGGCCGATGTTGACCACGCCGGCCCGCTCGGCCCACAGGCCGCCGAGGCCGGCGAGGGCGATCGGGATGCCCACCCGCAGGGCGGCCCCCCAGGTGCCCGCCCCGGTGAGGGCGGGCGCGTCGGCCACCTCGGCCACGATCGACAGGGTGATGAAGGCCAGCCCGGCGTAGACGGCGAAGGTCATCCACGCGGGACGGCGGGTCCGGCCCGGCGGCGGGGCCTGCTGGGCCACCTCGCGGTCGATCACGTGGCCGGGCCGCTCGCTGGAGGGCGTCGTGTCGGTCATGCCGGCACCTCCACGGTGGTGTCCGCGACCCGTTCGTCCTCCACCTGCGCCGAGACCTCGCGCTGCTGCTGGGCGGCCCGGGCCCGGCGGACGACCTCGTAGGCGACGACGACCGACAGCACGATCGTGCCCTGCATGATCACGACGATCTCCTTCGGCACGCCCTCCAGGTCGAGTCGCTGGGCGCTGCGCTCCATGAAGCCCCACAGGAGGGCGCCGAGGGCCACGCCGACCGGGTGGTTGCGACCGACGAGGGCCACGGCGATGCCGGTGAAGCCGATGCCGGTCTGGAAGTCGCCCTTGAAGCGGCCCTCCTCCACGAGGAGCGTGCTCAGCCCGACGAGCCCGGCCATGGCGCCGGAGAGGAGCATCGCCTTGACGACCATCGCCTTCGAGTCCACGCCCGACGCCCGGGCGGCCCACGGGTTCATGCCGGAGGCCCGCAGGTCGTAGCCGAAGCGGGTCCGCCAGATGATCACGTAGTAGAGGACCCCGACGGCGATGGCGACGAGCACGAAGCCGGTGAGGCGCGACCCGGCCGGCACGTCGAAGCCGACGGCCTCGAGCCAGCTGTTCAGGTTGGGGATGCGCCCCGAGTCCGCGATCGGCTTGGTGGCGATCTGGAGGCTGCCGGAGCCGTCGTCGTAGCGGGCTCGGGTGAGGAGCCAGGCCCCGAAGCCGCCGAGGACGATGTTGTTGAGCATGATCGTGGAGATCACCTCGTTCACGCCCCGGGTGGCCTTCAGGACGCCGGCGATGGCGGCCAGGAAGGCCCCCGCCACCATGGCGATGAGCACGATCGCCGCGACGTGGAGGATGCTCGGCAGCGTGAAGGCGGCGCCGACGATCGCGGCGACGAGGGCGGCGAAGTAGTACTGGCCCTCCACACCGATGTTGAACAGGTTCATCTTGAACCCGATCGCCACGGCCAGGCCGGCCAGGTAGTACGGCACCGCTCGGTTGATCATCGAGATGATCGAGTTGAGCTGGGTGCCGAAGCTCCACATCGACTGGTAGATGTCGAGCGGCGAGTGGTCCGAGATGATCAGGACGATGCTCGACACGCCCAGCGCCATGGCGATGGCCAGCAGCGGGGCGGCGACGGCCAGCGCGACCCGGCGGAGCATCAGGGAACCTCCTGGGCCGTGCGGGCCCCGGTCATGTACGAGCCCAGCTCCTCCGGGGTGACCTGATCGGGGTGGAGCCGGGCGACGATCCGTCCTCGGTAGATGACGAGGAGCTGGTCGGACAGGCCGATGAGCTCCTCGAGGTCAGCGGAGACGAGCAGCGTGGCCAGGCCGGAGACGCGAGCGGCCCGCAGCTGGTCCCAGATCGCGGCCTGGGCGCCGACGTCCACGCCGCGGGTGGGGTGGGCGGCGATGAGCACCTTCGGCGAGGCCTCCATCTCACGCCCGACGATGAGCTTCTGCTGGTTGCCGCCGGAGAGGGCGTGGGCGGGCACCTCGATGCCCGGGGTGCGCACGTCGTAGTCGGCGACGATCGTCTCGGTGCGGCCGCGCGCCCCGGCGCGGTCGATGAACATCCCCTTGCTGAACGGCGGGGCCGTCTGGTGCCCGAGGGCGGCGTTCTCCCACAGCGGCGCGTCGAGCAGGAGGCCGTGGCGGTGCCGGTCCTGGGGGATGTACCCCACGCCCTCCTCCCGCCGGCGCCGGGTGGACCACTCGGTGATGTCCTGCCCGTCGAGCTGCACCGAGCCCCGCTCGAGGGGCTGGAGGCCGATGATCGCCTCGATCAGCTCCGTCTGCCCGTTGCCCTCCACGCCGGCGATGCCGACGATCTCACCGGCGTGGATGTCGAAGGTCACGTCCTCCACCACGGGCCGGCCGGTGCCGCTGGCTACGGTGAGGCCCCGCACGGAGAGCACGACGCGATCGGTCACGGTGCTCTCGCGGGCCTCGGGGGTGGGCAGGTCGCTGCCCACCATGAGCTCGGCGAGGTCGCGGGCGGTGACGTCCTGCGGCGAGACGGACGTGACGGTGGTGCCGGCCCGGATGACGGTGATGCTGTCCGCCACCTTCAGGACCTCGTCGAGCTTGTGCGAGATGAACAGGATGGTGACGCCCTCCTGCTTCAGCTCGGCCAGGTTGGCGAACAGCTCGTCCACCTCGCTCGGCACGAGCACCGCGGTGGGCTCGTCGAGGATGAGGATCCGCGCCCCCCGGTACAGGACCTTCAGGATCTCCACCCGCTGGCGGTCGCCCACGCCGAGGT
>DATGRC010000193.1:0-2323 GCA_035303865.1 Acidimicrobiales bacterium | reverse complement strand
GCGCTGCTACAGGCCGAGATCGCAATGATCAGAGCCGCAATGAGGGCGCGTCGAACGGGCTTCCTAACGCTGCTGTCCACCATGGCTCGGCCACCCTAGTTCGTGTGCCCGCCTCGGTCGGGTGCTCGTGTCCCGCTTCAGGAAATCCGGCTCAGGTCGTAGCTTGATCTGACCCTGGAGGTTCTTGATGCCCTCGTACACCGCCGGCTTCACCGGCGCACCGGGTCCACCGAGCGGCTCGAGCTCGGTCGAGATCCGCAGCCCCGCGACCTCGCTGTCGTCAGCGCACGCTGCGATGAGGCGATCGAGATCGATGGATCCTGCCATCACACCCTCCCAGGTTCGCGACGAACGGGGTGTCCGCCGGCCACCCGAGCCCGCCCCCGTCGTCTCCGTTCACCTCACCGTACGCAGGCGGTGTGACGCGTACTGGGGGAAACCTCGTTCGACCTCGCCGCACCAGACGACCCAACAGGGGATGCGGAAGTCCAGCCGCTCGATCTGCGAGCGCGGCGAGACCACTCTCGCTCACCGCCGCGAACCGCCTCAGCGGAAGTCGCGGCTCTTGGTGGGGGCGGGGAGCGGGAGGCGCTCGAGGCGCTCGGCGATCACGTTGGTGACGCCCTCGGCTCGCTCGAGGCGGCCCCGCACGAGCAGCGCCGGGGCGGTGCGGGCCACCGTGCGGTGCGCGGCCCAGCAGCCCTTGGAGACGACGACGTTGACGAGGCCGGTCTCGTCCTCGAGGTTCACGAACAGCGTGCCGCCGGCGGTGGCCGGGCGCTGGCGGTGGGTGACGACGCCGCCGACGAGGACCCGCTCCCCCGCCGCCACCTCGGCCAGGCCGGTGGCGGTGACCACGCCGAGGCGGTCGAGGTGCTCGCGCACGAAGCGGGTGGGGTGCCCGTCGGCGCTGACGCCGGTGGCCCACAGGTCGGCCCGGGCCGCCTCGGCGTCGGTCATGGCCGGCAGCGGCGGGGCGTCGACGCCGGTGAGGATGCCGGGGAGCCGCTGCTCGCCGTTGGCGCCCACCGCGACCTGCGCCACCGCCCCCGCCGCCCACAGCGCCTCGCGCCGGGACAGCCCGAAGCAGTCGAAGGCGCCGGCGGTGGCCAGCGCCTCCAGCTGGGCCTGGGAGAGCGGCACCCGGCGGGCCAGGTCCTCGGGGCTCTCGTAGGGCCGCCCGGCGGCGATGCGCTCGGCCAGCTCGGCGCCGATGCCCCGCACGTAGGACAGCCCGAGCCGCACCGCCGGCCCCGGCTCCCCCCACCGCTCCGGCGGCGACCCGCGCCGCGCCCGCCCGTCGTCGGCCGCCGGCTCGGGGCCGGACGGGTCCTCGACGGCGCCGTCCCGCGCGGGACCGGCGCGGGACAGACGGCGGTCGTCGGGCCACTCGAGGGTGGCGGTGGCGGCGCTGGCGTTCAGGTCGGGGGTGCGGACCTCCACGCCGTGGCGGCGGGCGTCCTGCACGAGCGAGTGCGGCGAGTAGAAGCCCATCGGCTGGGCGTTGAGCAGCGCCGCGCAGAACGCCGCCGGGTAGAAGCGCTTCAGCCACGCCGACGCGTACACGAGGTAGGCGAAGGACACCGAGTGGCTCTCGGGGAACCCGTAGGACGCGAACGCGGCCAGCTTCTCCCAGATGAGCTCGGTCACCTCGGCGCTCACGCCGCGCTCGGCGGCGCCGTCGGCGAAGCGCTGGCGCAGGCGCTCCATGCGCTCCCGGCTGCGCTTCGAGCCCATCGCCTGGCGGAGCTGGTCGGCCTCGGCGGGGGTGAAGCCGCCCACGTCGATCGCCATCTGCATGAGCTGCTCCTGGAACAGCGGCACGCCGAGCGTCTTCTTCAGGCTCCTCTCGAGCAGCGGGTGCAGGTAGGTGACCGGCTCCTTGCCGTTGCGGCGCCGGATGTACGGGTGCACCGAGCCGCCCTGGATCGGCCCGGGCCGGATGAGCGCCACCTCCACCACGAGGTCGTAGAACTCCCGGGGCCGCAGGCGGGGCAGCGTGGCCATCTGGGCCCGGCTCTCCACCTGGAACACGCCCACCGAGTCGGCCCGGCAGAGCATCTCGTAGACCTCGTCGTCCTGGGGGATCGTGGCCAGGTCGAGCTCGGTGCCGTGGACCTCGCGCACGAGGTCGATGCAGCCGTGGAGCACCTCGAGCATCCCGAGGCCGAGCAGGTCGAACTTCACGAGCCCGATCGCCGCGCAGTCGTCCTTGTCCCACTGCAGGACGCTGCGGTCCTCCATGCGGGCCCACTCCACCGGGCAGACCTCGACGATGGGCCGGTCGCAGATGACCATCCCGCCCGAGTGGATCCCGAGGTGG
>DATGRC010000192.1:0-4936 GCA_035303865.1 Acidimicrobiales bacterium | reverse complement strand
ACGGCTCGCCGCAGCGCTCGACGAGGGCGGGCGTCAGCCTGGCGGCGGGTCCGCGTGCTGGCGGATCCAGGTGTGCATGGCGATGCCGCTGGCGACGCCGGCGTTGATCGACCGGGTGGAGCCGTACTGGGCGATCGACAGCACCGTCGTGCACGCCGCCCGGACCGGCTCGGACAGGCCGGGACCCTCCTGGCCGAACACGAGCACGCACGCCCGGGGCAGCGACGCGGTCTCGATCGGCTCGGCTCCCGGCAGGTTGTCGACGCCGATGAGCGGCAGGTCGCGCTCGGCCGCCCACGCCACGAGGTCCGCCACGGTGGGGTGGTGGCGGACGTGCTGGTAGCGGTCGGTCACCATCGCCCCCCGGCGGTTCCAGCGGCGGTTCCCGACGATGTGCACCTCGGCGGCGAGGAAGGCGTTGGCGTTGCGGACCACCGTGCCGATGTTGAGGTCGCTCACCCAGTTCTCGATGGCGACGTGGAACGGGTGACGGCGCCGGTCCAGGTCCTCCACGATCGCCTCCAGCCGCCAGTACCGGTACCGGTCGACCACGTTGCGGTGGTCCCCGCCGGCCAGCAGCTCGGGATCGAGTCGCGGGTCGTCCGGCCAGGGCTCCGGGTGCGGCCCGACCCCCGGCCCCGCCGGGTCAGTCACGCCGACGAGATCTGTGCGCGATTTCGTGCATCATGCGCACGCAGACCCGCACAGATCTTGTTCAGGTGGGCTGGTCGCCGGGGGTGGGCTCGGGCTCGGCGGGGGTGGTGCCGCCGTCGGTGGCGGGGGCCAGGCCGAGCTGGGCCCGGATCTGGGAGAGCCGGGCCTGGGCCTCGGCGTTGGCGGCCGCCTGCTCCACCTCGAGCATCCGAGTCTCGACCGACGCGCCCTCCAGCTCGGCGGCCCCCTTGGCCTTCGCGTAGCGGGCCTCGATCTTGTCCCGCACCTCGTCGAAGGTGGGGACGTCCTGGCCGACCGACTCCGACAGGGACGACATCGCCCGGTTGACCTGCTCCTGCATCTTCGCCTGGTCCAGCTGCGAGAGCAGCTTCTGGCGCTCGGCCAGCTTCTTCTGCAGCTGGCTGGCGTTCTGCTGGACCGCGGCCTTGGCCTGGTCGGAGGCCTGCGCCGCCTGCATCGCCAGCTCCTTCAGGCTCTCCACCTCGTGCTCGAGTGCGATCAGTCGGTTGGCGAAGGACTCGGCCGCGGCGGTGAGCTCGGCCGCCTTCGCGGTGTCCCCGCGCTGCTGCGCCTCGTCGGCCATGAGCACGGCCTGACGGGCGTTGGCCGACACCTTCTCGAGCTCCTCCAGCGACCGCTCGAGGCGCATCTCGGTCTGCTTCTGGTTGGCGATCACCATCGCCGCCTGCTCCTTCAGCTTGCGGTGCTGCTCCTGCGCCTCGGTGATCGCCTGCTCGAGCTGGACCTTCGGGTCGGCCTTCTCGCTGAAGGTCAGGTTGAGCTTGGCGCCCAGGTACTTCCAGAACCGCTTGATCGCTCGGAGCATGGGGCGGAGCCTAACCCCGCGACGGCTTCGCAGCCGGGCGGCCGGGGGCGCCGGCGCTCAGCGTCGGGAGCTGGCTGGGAGCCAGCGACCGAGCCGGTCGACGAGGACCGAGGCTTCGGGGACGCGCATCGTGGCGGTGATCAGCAGGTAGGTGGCCGCCGCGGGACCGACGACGGCCACGGCAGCGGCCAGGCGGGGCAGGTCGTCGGTGACCGATCGCAGCCCGGCGGCCAGCACCCCGGCCGCGAAGGCGGCGAGCAGCGACCAGCGCTCCGCCGTGCTCGTGCCCGGCAGGCGCCCGACCCGCCACCGCAGCGCGCCGCGGAGCACGGCGTACTCGAACCACGACGACACCGCGGCGCCGAGGGCCAAGCCGACCACCCCCAGGCGGGGAGGCCCGCCCTCCAGCAGGCGCAGGGCGTCGGCGAGCGGGGTGAAGCCGAGGTCCGCGTCGCGCTCGACGCTCGAACCGACGATCGCCCACCGGTCGAGCGGGAACATCAGCACGGCGCCGATGAGCGCCGACAGGGCCACCCGCACGACCGCGATGCGGGCCACCAGCCGGGTGCGGTCGAGGGCGTAGAGGCCGTTCTGGAGCAGACGGGAGCGGGTGGTGGCGAGCAGCCCGAGCGCGAACGCGGCGAGCACGAACCACACGAGCCGGGTGTCGTCGGTCCCGAACTGGCCCCGCTGCAGGAGCGCGCCGACCACCACGTCGCCGGCGAACAGGTAGATGGCGACGGTGGGGGCCACGTAGAAGGTCACCCGCTCGAGCCCGGTGGCCAGCCGCTCGCGGATGGCGGCTCGGCCGGCGGCGCCGAGGCGCGCCAGCTCCGGCAGCTCGGCGGCCGCCACCGCCATGCCGAACAGGCTGATCGGCAGCAGGTAGAGCACCTGGGCGTAGGTGAGGGCGGCCACCGCCCCCACGGCGAGGAGGCTGGCCAGCACCAGCTCGACGTAGGTGAGCAGCTGCACCACGCCCCGGCCCACGACCACCGGCACGAACCGGCGGATGACGTTGCGGACCTCTGCCGAGCGGTGGTCGAGCGAGAGGCGCAGGCCCCGCACGAGCCGGCGCACCGACGGGAGCTGGACGCCGAGCTGCAGGAAGCCGCCGACGAGCACGCCCCAGGCCAGCGCGGTGGCGATGCCGGAACGGCTGGCCCCGAGCACCCCGGCGGCCACGACGATGGCGATCTGCGCCGCGTTCCACAGCACCGGCGCCACGTAGGACAGGAAGAACCGGCGGTGGCTGTTGAGGATGCCGAGGCACCACGCCGACAGCACGAGGAAGCCGACCCCCGGGAACATGATCCGCAGCAGGGTGACGGCGAGGTCGAGGCGCTCGCCCTCGAAGCCCGGCGTGAGGAGGACGGTGAGGGGCCGGGCCAGCACCACGCCGACGACCACGAGCACCCCGGTGAGCGCGCACAGCAGCCCGGCCACCGCCCCGGCCACCCGGCCGGCCTCCTCCCGGTCCTCGTCGAGGAGGCGGGCGTAGACCGGGATGAACGAGGCCGACAGCACGCCCTCGCCGAGGAGGTTCTGGAGCAGGTTCGGGATCCGCAGCGCGGCCTTGAACGCGTCGGCGGCGGCGCCGGCGCCCAGGTACCCGGCGATCGCCACCTCCCGGACCAGCCCGGCCACCCGGGACAGCAGGATCCCCGCCGCAACGAGGAGCGAGCTGCGCCGGCTGTCGGCGAGGACCTCCGGGGCCGTGCCGGTCACCTCGCCCTCCCCGGGGGGAGGTGCCGTGGTCACCCCGGGTCCGCCACCGCCGAGCCCCCGCTCGGGTCGGGCCGGGGACCGCCGGTCTCCTCGATCGCCTGGCGGAGGGCCTCCATCTCGTCGACCATGTCATCGACGTCGCGCCCCAGGCCGCCCAGCTCGTCGGCGTGGTGGGCCCGCACCGACAGCTCGATCGTGCGGGCGGCGGCTTCGTCGAGGCGGGCGTTGAGGAGGCGCAGCCGGCTGTCGGCGTCGGCGATCACCCGCTCCAGCCGCTCCACCGTGGCCAGCTGGGCCTGCAGGGCCTCCATCGTGCGGTCGAGCGCGGCGCGGTCGGCCCATGGCTGGTCGGCGTTGGCCTGGGTGGCGGCCATCTCCCGCCGGATGCTGTCGGGGTCGACGCGCTTGCGGGCGTCGACGAGGTCGTGGCCCCGCCGAGCGATCCGCCAGACCTCCCGCACGCCGGTGTCCACCCGCTCCTGGATCTGCTGGAGCCGCTCGTGCAGCGGGCCGCGCCGGGCCCGGTGGACAGCGTCGTCGAAGCGCCGCTGGGCCTGCAGCGCGTCCTGCACGTAGTGGCGCCACGGCTCGCCGAGCGTGAACGGGTCGATCCGCTCCTCGGTGGCCCGGCCCGGGATGGCGAGGCCGATCCGCACGCCGTAGAAGAGCAGGGCGCCGACCACGGCGGCGATCGGCCCGCCCCCGGTCAGGATCCCCACCCCGGCCCCGGCCCCGAGGGCGAGGATCCCCGACGGGGAGGTCAGGGCGCGCGCCACCGGCGGGGTGAAGAACCGGTCTCGCAGCGACAGCGCCATGGCGGCGAGGCTACGGCAGCCGACCAGCGGCCCGGGGCGATCGGCGGGCTCGCCGCGTCAGAAGTTGGAGACGACGGCCACGAACACCTTCGTGATGCTGCGCGGGTCGCTCGAGTCGTAGACGGCGGCCTCGCTGGCCTCGGCGATGCGGCGCAGCACCCCCAGGTCGGCGTCCTCCCCGTAGGAGATCGGGAAGACCCGCACCGGTCGGCTCTGCTGGCCCTCGGTGCCGGCGGTGAGCCGGTCGAGCAGCGTCCGCAGCTGGGCGTCGTCGTCGCTGCGCTCGCCGTCGTCGTTGCGGCCGTCGCTGAGCAGCACCACGGCGTTGATGCGGGTCGGGTCGTACGACTCGAGCTGCGCCTCGTAGGCCGCCTGCGTGACCGTGTACAGGGGCGTGCCGTTGAGCGGGACGAGGCCCCGGATCCGGCTGCGGAGCTGCTCGCGCACGTCGCCCACCCGGCTCGGCGGGATGAGCTCGGCGAAGTCCTCGTCCTGGTCGTCGCCCAGGCCCGTGGTGAAGATCCACAGGCCGACCTCGTCGTCGTCGTTGAAGTCGGCCAGCGCCTCGATCGTGGCCATCTTGGCCAGGTCCAGCTTGGTGGCGCCGGTCTCGGGGTCGGCCACGTCACCCATCGAGCCGGACACGTCGATGGCGATGAGCACCCGGGCCGGCTTGCGCTGGTCCTCCCAGTCGTCGAGCAGCTGGGCCAGCACCGGGGGAGCGGGCACGTCGAGGAGGGTCTGCGGCTGGTCCGGGTCGACGCCGTGGGCAGCATCGACCGGGGCGCCCACGGGCACATCGGGGTTGCCGGGCCGGAAGCCGTACTCGAGCACCTTGCGCTGGTTCTCGGGCTGCTGCACGAAGTCGACGAAGCGCTCTGCGCCAGCGGCT
>DATGRC010000191.1:0-10863 GCA_035303865.1 Acidimicrobiales bacterium | reverse complement strand
GAGCGAGCCGTGGCTGATGGCCCGGCACACCGAGGCCAGGTCGGGGCCGCAGTGCTCGAGCTCCTCGGACACCGACAGCACGGTGAGGGCCATGTTCGTGCCGGTGTCGCCGTCGGGGACCGGGTACACGTTGAGCCGGTTGATGGCCTCCTTGTGGGCGGCCAGCGCGTCTCGGTACCCGTCCACGGCAGCGCGCAGCTCGTCGGCGCCGAGGCGCGTGAGGGTGCTCATCGGCGGAGGATTGTAGGAGGTGCCCGGCGCTGGCCCGGTCAGGCCCGCCGACGAGCCGTCCGGGTTGGCGGCGGAGCGGGCCCGCCGGTAACGTTCCTGGGTCCTGCGCGGCGGGTCCGCGCTCCGTTGTCCCCCCAGGTGAGAGGTCCACGACGATGGCAGCAGTGTGCGAGGTGTGCGGGAAGCACCCGTCCTTCGGGATGAACGTCAGCCACTCGCACCGGCGCACCAAGCGTCGGTGGAACCCGAACATCCAGCGGGTGCGGGCCGTCGTGAACGGCGCCCCGAAGCGCCTCCACGTCTGCACGAGCTGCATCCGGGCCGGCAAGGTCACCAAGCGCGTCAGCTGATCGCGGCGGCCCCGCCGCCACCTGCTCGACCTGAGGCCGCCCACCGGGGCGGCCTCGTCGCGTCCGGGGTCGGTGCGGGAGCCCTCGAGGAGGAGCCGGTGGCGGAGGCGACGAAGCGTGACCGGGTCGGCGGGTCGCCCATCTGGCTGGTGCCTGAACGGCTCCGTTACGGTGGTCCGTCAACGTCCGCCGCCCGCTGCGAGGAGCTTCGATGCAGGGAGTGATCAAGTCGTACGACCCCGGCTCGGGAGACGGCGTGGTGCTCTGCGACACGGACTTCCAGGAGTACGACCTGGCTCCGGACGCTCTGGCGGGCTCGGTGTTCCGCATGCTCCGACCGGGGCAGCGGGTGATCTTCGACGTCGAGGCCGGTCTCGCGACGCGCCTCCGCCTCGGCAGCGAGGTCGACATGGGCACCCCGGGCTTCGACGAGGCGCCTGACGAACCGGTCACGACCATCTGATCTAACCCCCCACGGAGACGGACATGGCTGCCACCACCGAGAACCAGAAGCTGAAGGACTGGGTCGAGCACTGGGCAGGTGTGTTCCAGCCAGATGCGATCGAGTGGTGCGATGGCTCCGAGGAGGAGTGGGACCGCCTCACCCAGCTCCTCGTGGACGCCGGCACCTTCCAGAAGCTCGACGAGGCCAAGCGGCCGAACAGCTTCCTGGCCCTGTCGGATCCCGGCGACGTCGCCCGGGTCGAGGACCGCACCTTCATCTGCTCGGAGCGCGAGCGCGACGCCGGCCCCACCAACAACTGGCGGGCCCCGGCGGAGATGAAGGAGGAGATGCTCGCCCTGTACCGGGGTGCGATGCGGGGGCGCACGATGTACGTGGTGCCGTTCTCGATGGGCCCGCTCGGCTCGCCGATCGCCCACATCGGCGTGCAGCTCACCGACTCCGCCTACGTGGCCACCAACATGCGGATCATGACCCGCATGGGCCAGCCGGTCCTCGACGTGCTCGGCCCCGACGGGGACTTCGTGCCGTGCCTCCACTCCGTGGGCTACCCGCTCGTGCTCGAGGACGGCACCACCCGCGAGGACGTGCCCTGGCCCTGCGACGCGGAGCGCAAGTACATCAGCCACTTCCCCGAGACCCGGGAGATCTGGAGCTACGGCTCCGGCTACGGCGGCAACGCCCTCCTGGGCAAGAAGTGCTTCGCGCTGCGCATCGCGTCGACGATGGCCCGTGACGACGGCTGGCTGGCCGAGCACATGCTCATCCTCGGCATCACCCCGCCGCAGGGCGAGAAGGTGTACGTGGCCGCCGCGTTCCCGTCGGCCTGCGGCAAGACGAACATGGCGATGATGATCCCGACGCTTCCGGGCTGGAAGGTCGAGACGATCGGCGACGACATCGCCTGGATGAAGTTCGGCGACGACGGCCGCCTCTACGCCATCAACCCCGAGGCCGGCTTCTTCGGCGTCGCCCCCGGCACCGGTGACGACACCAACCCGAACGCGATCGCCACGCTGCGGGCCAACTGCATCTTCACCAACGTCGCCAAGACCGACGACGGCGACGTGTGGTGGGAGGGCCTCTCGGAGCCGCCCGCCCACCTCATCGACTGGCGGGGCAACGACTGGACCCCTGACAGCGACTCCCCCGCGGCCCACCCGAACGCCCGCTTCACGGCGCCGGCGTCGCAGTGCCCGTCGATCGCCCCCGAGTGGGAGGACCCGAAGGGCGTGCCGATCTCGGCCATCCTCTTCGGCGGCCGCCGGGCCACGAACGTGCCGCTCGTGACCGAGAGCTTCGACTGGCAGCACGGCGTGTTCCTCGGCTCGATCATGAGCTCGGAGAAGACGGCGGCGGCGGCCGGCACGGTCGGCGAGGTGCGCTTCGATCCCTTCGCCATGCTCCCGTTCTGCGGGTACAACATGGGCGACTACTTCCAGCACTGGCTGAACATCGGGGCCCGCGAGGGCGCCCAGCTGCCTCGCCTCTACTGGGTCAACTGGTTCCGGCGGGGCGAGGACGGCTCGTTCCTGTGGCCGGGCTTCGGCGACAACAGCCGAGTGCTCAAGTGGATCATCGAGCGCCTAGCCGGCGAGAGCGAGGCGGTCGACACCCCGATCGGTCGGGTGCCGACGCCTTCGGCGATCGACACCGACGGCATCGACGTGGATGAGGCCACGATGGCCGAGCTGCTGGCGGTGGACGCCGAGTCCTGGCGAGCCGAGCTGCCGCTCATCGAGGGCCACTACGCCGGCATCGGCGACACGGTGCCCCAGGCGCTGCGCGACGAGCTCCAGGAGCTCGAGAAGCGCCTCGCCCAGTAGCGCCGCGAGGCGACCCGTCTGGTCCCGGGGGCCGGCCGCTTCGGTGGCCGGCCCCCGGCGCGCTCGAGCGCGGGGCCGGCGCGACCGAGGTCAGCCCCAGGCGAAGACCGGCTGCTCGAGGTGACCGACCGGGTCGGGGCGACCCTCGAGGCCGAGCCAGCGCAGCTGGAGGAGGACCGCCCCGGTGGGGGCGTGGATGAGGTCGCCGCCGAGGGGGATCTGCACGACGGGCCGGTCGCTCTCGGGGATCGAGACGAAGCGGGGCGAGTCCGGCCGCTGCAGGTTGTGGAGCCCCACCCGGTACGCAGCCCGGACCTCGTCGGGGGCGGGACGCAGGTCGAGCGGTCCTCCGCCCCAGACCACCACCGGGGTCATCACGTAGCCGGAGCGGGTGGCGTAGTCGTCGAGCAGGCCGAGCACCGAGCCCTCGTCGAGGGACACGCCGAGCTCCTCGTCGAGCTCGCGCAGCGCGGCGGTGACCACGTCCTCGCCCGGGTCGACCCGGCCGCCGGGCAGCGCCCACTGCGCGGCGTGGCGGTTGAGGCGCGACGCCCGCCGGCACAGCAGGAACGCGGCGCCGCCGGCCACGTCGACCATGCGCCCGTCGAGGTCGCCCGGGCCGCCGGGGATGACGTCCATCTCCCCCTCGCCCCAGGCATGCGGGTCGACGCGGTCCTCCCCTTGCTCGGAGTCGACGAGCACGACCGCCACGGCGGCGTGGCGGCGACCGTCGAGGGGGACCTCCCGCCGGTCGTGGGCGGCCAGGTGGCGGGCCACCCGCGCCCGCAGCGCGTCGTCGTAGGGGATGAGCTCCGCCGTCGCCTCCATGTCGGTCCGGACCCTACCCACCCGGACCGGGCCCCGGCACCGGTGGCTACCATGCGGTCGTTCCCCGACGAGGAGGCCCGATGGCGGTCAGCGCGTACATCCTCATCCAGACCGAGGTCGGCAAGGCGGCCCAGGTGGCCCAGGAGGTGGGCGCCATCGAGGGGGTCGTGACGGCCGAGGACGTGACCGGTCCCTACGACGTGATCGCCCGGGCCGAGGCCACCACGGTGGACGAGCTGGGGAAGATGGTGGTGAGCCGGGTGCAGCTGATCGACGGCATCACCCGCACGCTCACCTGCCCGGTGGTGCACCTCTAGGCACCCCGGCCACCCCGCCGATCAGCGGGGGGCGCGCAGCAGGCTCAGCTGGAAGCTGGCCAGGCCGAGGATGGTCACGCCCAGCGGGATGTGCCACGCCGCGGCGTCCGCGGTCTCGCGGCCGACGTAGCCCAGCCCCACTTGGGCGAAGGTGAGCGCCACGAGCGCCACCGCCAGCCCGAAGGCCAGCCCGTCGCCCTTGCGGACCATCAGCGCGAGCGGGACGTTCACCACGGTGAGGGCGAAGGTGGCGTTGCCGAGGTAGCCGTGCGCCTCGATGATGTCCTGCCCGCCGTAGAGGTGCTGCCCGGCCATGGCGGCCTGGACGAGCACGAGCAGCGGGAGCAGGACCATCACCACCCGGTGCGCGGTCGCGAGGGCGGGCGAGGGGGCGGCGGTGGACATCGGACCTCCGTCAGGGGGTGGGGAACGGGGACAGGGTCATCGCCCGGATGGCGAGGCCCATGAGGAAGAGGCCGCCGAGGCCGTAGAGCAGGAGCAGGTGCTCGGCGATCTGCTGGCGGTAGCTGTAGATGATCCCGACCGACGCGAGGGCCACGAACCCGTAGAACGCGTGCATCTGGGCGACCTCCCGCCCGTCGAGGGAGATGAGCGCGACGCCGAGCGCCACCTGGACGGCGATCGTGATCTCGGCCACGACGGTGGCCGGCCACAGGCCGCGCCGGGGCACCTGCTCGAGGTAGTGGGCGGCGAGCGCCCACCCCCCGACCAGGGCGTTGGTGAGGACGACGACCCAGGAGAAGTCGGCGTGGAGGTCGCGGAGGGTCACCGGCGCGTCGGCCGTCGGGGCCGCTCGGGGCTCAGGCCCGGCCGGGAGAACCGCCGGCCACCTTGTAGCTCCACAGCTCCGAGGACACGCCGACGGGCTTCTGGGCGCCGCCGTGCCCGGGACCGCCGTGGCCGTGGGGGTGGCCGCCGCCCTGGGCGCCCTCGGTCTGGTGGCCGGCACCGAAGGCGGGGCTGTTCACCCACGCCTGGAAGGACTCCTCGTCGCGCCAGCGGGTGATCACGAGCCACACGTTGCGGTCGTCGGTGGGCTGCAGGAGCTCGAAGCCCTCGAAGCCGTCCTGGCCGTCGACCGCACCGGCCCGGGCCGCGAAGCGCTTGGCCAGCTCGTCGCCGCTCGAGGGGTCGACCGTGATGGCGTTGATCTTGATGATGGTCACGACACGATCGTGCCCGACGGCGGGGCGGGTCCGCCAAGCCGTCCGCCCGGCGCTCGCTACTCGCCGCAGGGGGCGCCGGCCTCGACGTGGGTGACGACGTCGTGCTCGTCGAGGAAGGCGGTGATCGGGCCGTCGTCGGTGTCGACGACGAGGAACGCCGGGAAGGGCTCCTCGGCGGGCACGAGCTCGACGCGGCCGGGGTGGAGGTCCTCGGCGTCGGCGGCGGTGGCGCCCCAACCGAAGCCGGTCTCGGTGCCGAGGGCCGGCGGGGCGCCGTCGAGGCGCCAGGCGAACAGGTGGGGGCCGTCGCCGTGCTCGGTCTCGCCGTCGGTGAACAGCACGACGAGGTGGTCCCAGGCCACGGCCCGGATCTCCTCGCCGGGGCAGGTGCCGTGCTCTCCGAACGCCGAGGTCCACCCGGCGTCGTCGGTGGGCGGGCCGAGGGCCTCGGTGAGCGCAGCCACCGCCTCGTCGGGGTCGTCGCCGAAGGAGGCCACGCCCAGCCCGTCGCCGCGCAGCACGACCTCCTCGGCACCGGGAGGCAGCGTGGTCGACGGCCCGTCACCGGCCCCGCCGTCGGCGCCGTCCAGGTCCGGCGCGGTGGTGGGCGCGGCGTCGCCGTCGCCCGCCGCGTCGTCGCTGCAGGCCCCGGTGAGGAGGACCGCCGCGGCGAGCGCCGCGGCGACGGTGCGGCGGGCGCTCACGCGAGCCCGGCGAGGAGGTCGTCCTCGCGGATCCCGCCGGGCTCGCCGTGGCGGATGTACCACTCGATGCCGAAGGAGCGGGCGAAGGCCTCGTCGGGCAGGCTGAGGAAGAACGAGTCCGGCGGGATCTGGCTGGCGTGGGCGGCCATCGATGCCCGCTTGTGGTGGAGGTAGCCGGTGACGTCGACCGCCGTGGTGATCGCCGACTCGGGCCGACCGAACGTGTCCAGGTCGGTGACCTCGGGGGCGTCGTCGGGCGGCAGCTCGCCCGACGCGACGGCCTCCTGCATGACCCGCCGGATGTAGTCGCGGTTCATCGTCGCCTCGTAGACGCGGGGCGTCCCGACGAGCTCGGCGGCCCGGACCCCGACCCGGTGGACCTGGATGTGGTCGGGGTGCCCGTAGCCGCCATCGCTGTCGTAGACGGTCAGCACCTCGGCGCGCTCCTCCTCGAGGATGGCGGCCAGGCGCCCGGCCGCCTCGTCGAGGTCGGCTCGCCAGAACGCCCCGGGGTGGTCGTTCTCGGCGGTGCCCATCATCCCCGAGTCGCGGTAGCCGAGGAACGCCACCCGAGCCGCGCCCAGCACCTCGGCCGAGGCGTGCGCCTCCCGCACCCGGCGATCGGCGAGGGCCTCGCCGTCGTCGAGGAAGCCGTCGGCCACCTCGCCGTGCTCGCCGCGGGTGGCGAACACGAGCACGACCCGGTGACCGGCGGCCGCCGCCTTGGCCAGGGTGCCGCCGGTCTGGATCGACTCGTCGTCGGGGTGGGCGTGGAAGGAGACGAGCGTCGCCATGGGAGGCGACGCTACCGCCGGGCCGAGGCTCGCCGGCGCGTCAGGCGATGGCGCCCTTCTCGCGCAGCTCGGCGATCCGCTCGGGCGCGAACCCCCACTCGCTCAGCACCTCGTCGGTGTGCTGGCCGGCGTGGGCCGGCGGCGCGGGCGTCTCGGTCGGCGTGCGGGAGAAGCGCGGTGCCGGTGCCGGCTGCACCACCCCGGCCACCTCGATGAAGGTCTCCCGGTGCACGTTGTGCGGGTGCTGCGGCGCCTCGGCCAGCGACAGCACCGGGGCGAAGCACACGTCGGTGCCCTCCATGAGCTCGCACCACTCGTCGCGGGTCTTCGTCTTGAAGATGGCGGCCAGGCGCTCCTTCAGGGCGGGCCACTCGTCGCGGTCGTGCTGCCAGGGCAGCTCCTCGCCCTCGAGGCCGGTGAGGCGGAGCAGCTCGGCGTAGAACTGGGGCTCGATCGAGCCGATCGACACGTACTTGCCGTCGGCCGTCTCGTAGACGTCGTAGAAGTGCGCGCCGGTGTCAAGCATGTTCGTGCCCCGCTCGTCGTTCCACATGCCCATCGCCCGGAACGCGTGGAACATCGTGGTGAGGACGGCGGCCCCGTCGACCATCGCCGCGTCGATCACCTGGCCCTCGCCGGTGGTGCGGGCGTTGAGGATCCCGCAGACGATCCCGAAGGCGAGCAGCATGCCGCCACCGCCGAAGTCGCCGACGAGGTTGAGCGGCGGGACCGGGGCCTCCCCCCGGCGCCCGATCGGCTCGAGCGCGCCGGCGAGAGCGATGTAGTTGATGTCGTGGCCGGCGGTGGGCGCGTAGGGCCCGTCCTGGCCCCAGCCGGTCATCCGGCCGTACACGAGCTTCGGGTTGCGGGCCAGGACGACGTCCGGGCCGAGGCCGAGGCGCTCCATCACGCCGGGCCGGAAGCCCTCGATGAGCGCATCTGCCGACTCGAGGAGGGACAGCACGGTCTCGACGCCGTCGGGGTTCTTCAGGTCGACGCCGATCGAGCGCCGTCCCCGGTTCATGACGTCGGCCGGGGGCGCGTCGGGGTCGCCCCCCATGACGTTCTGGGCCCGATCCACGCGGATCACCTCGGCCCCCATGTCGGCGAGCATCATGGCGCAGAACGGCCCCGGGCCGATCCCTGCGAGCTCGATGATCTTGATGCCGGCGAGCGGTCCGGACATGGGTCCTCCTGTGCGGTGCGGGGCGCGGGCGGCCATCCTGACGGCGCCTTGACCGCACGGTCAAGGCCGTCGGGTCGGCGCTCCGGTAGGTTCCCGGCCATGACGGCCTTCGGCGTGCACACCGGTCTGCAGAACACCACGATCGACGAGCTGCGGGACCTCTGGACCCGCATCGAGGACCACGGGTTCGACTGGATCTCGATCTGGGACCACTTCTACGCGGCCGACTTCGGCGGCACCCACTGCCTCGAGGCGGTGGCCTGCCACGCGGCGCTGGCCTGCCACACCAGCCGCGTGCGGGTGGGGTCGCTCGTCTACTGCGTGGGGTACCGCTCCCCCGCCGTGCTGGCCAACGCCATCACGACGATCGACCACCTCTCCGGCGGCCGGGCCGAGCTCGGCCTCGGGGCCGGGTGGGCGCAGAACGAGTACGAGGCCTACGGGATCCCGTTCCCGCCGGCGAAGGAGCGGCTCGACCTGCTCGAGGAGTCGGCCGAGGCGATCCGGGGGCTGCTGCGCCAGGACCGCACGTCCTTCGATGGCCGCCACGTCCGCCTCGTCGACGCCGCCTGCGATCCGAAGCCGGTCCAGGCCGAGCTGCCGATCTGGATCGGCGGGTCCGGCGAGAAGCGGACGCTGCGCATCGCCGCCCGCTTCGCCGACGGCTGGAACGTGCCGTTCATCGCGCCGGAGACGCTCGCCCACAAGAAGGCGGTGCTGGCCGAGCACTGCGCGGCGGTGGGCCGCGACCCGGGCGAGATCCGCTGCGCGGTCAACGTGGGGCTGTGCGAGGACGAGGACGCGCTGCGGGCGCAGTTCGGCGGGATGGCCGAGTTCGTCCGGCCGGGCGTGCTCATCGGCTCGCCCGACCAGCTCGTGGACCGGATCGGCGCCTACGTGGAGGCGGGCGCCGACCAGCTGAACATCGCCATGCGAGCGCCGTGGGACCTGTCGCTGCTCGACCTGGCGTCGGCCGCCATCGACCAGCTGCGCTGAGGCCGCTCGTGCGAGCGTTCGCCCCCGGTCGGGTGAACCTCATCGGGGACCACACCGACCACACCGGCGGCCTCGTCCTGCCGATGGCCGTCGACCTCGGCACCACCGTGGCGGGCGAGCGCGGCGGCGACGCGGTCCGGCTGCGCTCGGCGTGGGCCGGCGACGAGGTGCGGGTGCCGCTCGACGTGGCCGACCCGGCGTCGGTGGCGCCCGAGTGGGGCCGCTACGTGGCCGCGGTGGTGGCCGAGCTGCGCCCGGCCGAGGGGCTGGCGGGGACGGTGACGACGACGCTGCCGGTGGGGGCCGGGCTGTCGTCGTCGGCAGCGCTCGAGGTGGCGGTGGCCGCCGCCCTCGGCGCCGACCTGACGGACCCGGTGGCCGTAGCCGCGACCTGCCAGCGGGCCGAGCAGACCGCCTCCGGCGTGCCCTGCGGGATCATGGACCAGCTGGCCAGCGTCGCCGGAGTGGCCGGTCACGCGCTGCGGATCGACTGCCACGAGCGCACGGTCCGCCCGGTGCCGGTGCCCGACGGCGTCGAGGTGTGGGTGGTCCACTCGGGCCAGCCGCGGTCGCTGGCCGGGTCGGCCTACGCCGAGCGGGCGGCCGCCTGCCAGCAGGCGGAGTCGGTGGTGGGGCCGCTGCGCCTCGCCCGCCTCGAGGACCTCGACGCGATCGAGGACCCGGTGGTGCGTCGCCGGGCCCGCCACGTCGTCACCGAGAACGCCCGGGTCGATGCGCTCGTCAGCGCCCTCGAGGCCAGCGACGCGGCGGCGATCGGCGAGGCGATGGCGGCCAGCCACGCCAGCCTCCGCGACGACTTCGAGGTGTCCACCCCCACCCTCGACGCCCTCGTGGCAGACCTCGCCGCCGCCCCCGGCGTCCTCGGCGCCCGCCTCACCGGCGCCGGCTTCGGCGGGTGCGCCATCGCCCTCGCCGAGCACGGCACCCCCCTCCCCCACCAGCACACCCACCAGAGCTGGAAGGTCACCCCCTCGAACGGCGCCCGCGTCACCTGACCGAGGTCGCCGCGAGCCGCAGCGCCCTCCGCGCCGCCGACGGCCGCACCGCCGCGACTCGCTCCCGAAGCTCCCCTTCGGGAGCGACCTACATCCGGTCCAGCAGCTGCTGCTTCTTGGCCTGGAACTCGGCGTCGGTGAGCACGCCCTGCTGGCGGAGGGCCTCGAGCTGCTGGATCTGCTCGGGGATGCTCGCCTCGGCCGGGCGGGGGCCGCCGCCGATCCGGTCGAACTTCCGGTTCTCGTTGGCCTCCATCTGCCTGTAGATCTCGTTCTGCACGGCGGAGGGCTTGCGGACGTTCGAGAACTCCTGGCGCCCCTGCTCGCCGGCCGACTCGATGACGAGGTCACCGGAGCCGAGGATCCGCTCGAGGATGGACTGGCTGAAGAACACGGTGTTCACCCGCTCGAGCGGGATCTCGATGCCCCGCTTGGCCAGCACGCCGTGGCGGTAGATCAGCCGGTCGGTGGTGACGACGAAGTTCGTGGTGGCCCACTGGGCGTAGGTGATCCCGAACCAGACGAGGGAGGCCAGCACGAGGATCCCGGCCAGCGCGGAGACGATCCCGGGCGGATCGGCGGAGAGCGCCCAGATGCCGAGGGCGATCGACGCCAACAGGGCGACGCCCGGCTTCACGAAGAACTCCCAGTGCGGGTGGAGGTCGAGGGCGATGTCCTCGCCCTCGTTGAGGAGCTTGCGCGAGAAGGCCACGGCTGGAGCGTAACGCTAGGCCCAGCCGAGCTCGTGGAGGCGGTCGTCGTCGATCCCGAAGTGGTGGGCCACCTCGTGCACGACGGTGACGCGGATCTGCTCGACGAGCTCCTCCTCGTCGGCGCACATGGCGAGCAGCGGCTGGCGGAAGATCGTGATGCGGTCCGGCATCACCATCCCCTCGTACCCGGCGCCGCGCTCGGTGAGGGGGACGCCGTCGTAGCGACCCAGCAGGCCCGACCCGGGGCTGCCC
>DATGRC010000190.1:0-13313 GCA_035303865.1 Acidimicrobiales bacterium | reverse complement strand
GAGCGAGCGACGTACCTGGTCGTCGGCCTCCTCCTCTTCGCGGGCGGTGCCCTGTTCGCCCACAGCCAGTTCACGCACGTGCAGGACCGCGTCGACATCTGGCTCGACCCGTGGCAGGACCCCAAGGACGACGGCTACCAGATCGTCGAGGCCGCCTTCGCCTTCTCGGCCGGCGGCGTCACCGGCACCGGCCTGAACCTCGGCTCCCCCACCCGCATCCCCTACGCCGAGACCGACTTCATCTTCGCCGCCATCGGTGAGGAGCTCGGCCTCGTCGGGGCCACCGCCATCGTCATCTGCTACCTGCTCATGGTCGGCGCCGGGCTGCGCGTCGCGCTGCGCACCACCGTGCCCTTCGAGCGGCTGCTGGCCACCGGCCTCACCGTGCTGCTCGGCGTGCAGTCGTTCATCATCATGGGCGGGGTCATCCGCGTCCTGCCGCTGACCGGCATCACCCTGCCGTTCGTGTCCTACGGCGGGTCATCGCTCGTCGCGAACTACGTGCTGCTCGCGCTCCTCCTGCGCATCTCGGACGACACGATGCAGCGCGAGCGAGAGCGGGAGCACGACCGGGAGCTCGTGGCGTGACCAAGCAGATCCGGCTCCTCGGGATCGGGCTCATGGCCTGCTTCTTCCTGCTGTTCGTGCAGCTGAACCGCCTCACGGTGTTCCAGGCCGACGAGCTGAACGACAACCCGAACAACACCCGGGAGATCCTGCGGGACTTCAACCGCCCCCGAGGCACGGTGAGCACCGCCGACGGCGTGGTGATCGCCGAGTCGGTCCCCTCCGAGGGTCGCTTCGACTACCAGCGCCAGTACCCGCACGGCTCCCTCTTCGCCGGGATCACCGGCTACTACTCGTTCACGCTCGGCAGCGCCGGGGTCGAGAAGGTCTACAACGACGAGCTGGCCGGCCGCGCCCTCGACATCTCGCTGCAGAGCATCGGCGACCTCTTCGTCGACAAGGAGCGGGTCGGCAACCTCGTCCTCACCGTGCGCGACGACCTGCAGCGCATCGCCACCGAGCAGCTGGGCCAGCGGGAGGGGTCGGTCGTGGCCCTCGACCCCCGTACCGGGGACATCCTCGCCATGGTCTCCCACCCCACCTACGACCCGAACTTCCTGGCCGTCCACGACACGGACGCCGCCGCCGGCTACGCCGCCGCCCTCGACGCCGACCCCGAGAAGCCCCGCCTCTTCCGGGCCTACCAGGAGCGGTTCTTCCCCGGGTCCACCTACAAGGTGGTGACCGCGGCGGCCGCCGTGAGCAGCGGGACCGTCACCCGCGACGAGCCGGTGTACCCGGCCAGCAACGGGTACACCGCACCGGGGACGAGCCGGCCGCTGCGCAACTTCGGGGGCGGCACCTGCGGCGGCGCGCTCTTCGAGGTGCTGCGGGTGTCGTGCAACACCGCCTTCGCCCAGATGGGCGTGGAGACCGGGCCCGAGGCGATGATCGCCACCGCGGAGGCGTTCGGCTTCAACCAGGACGTTCCGATCGACCTCACCAACCCGGCCCGGTCGAACTTCCCCACCGACTTCGAGCGGAACCTCCCCGCCCTCGCCCAGTCGGCGATCGGCCAGAACGACGTGGCCGCCACGCCGCTGCAGATGGCCCTCGTCGCCGCCGCCGTGGCCAACGACGGTCGGGTCATGACCCCCCACGTGCTCGACCAGGTGCGCGACAGCGACGGCAACGTCGTGGACACCTACGAGCCGAAGGAGTGGACCCGGGCCATGGACCCGGGCACCGCCGCGCTGCTGCGGGAGGCGATGGTCGGCGTGGTCGAGCGGGGCACCGCCAGCCGCCTCGCCGTGCCCGGCTTCGTCGTCGGCGGCAAGACCGGCACCGCCCAGCTCGGGACCGACCCGCCCCGCAGCCACGCCTGGATCATCGGCTTCGCCGGCCCGCCCGGCGAGACCCCGACGATCGCGGTGGCGGTGATCATCGAGGGCCAGGAGGGGGCCAGCGAGCAGACCGGCGGCCGGGTGGCGGCCCCGATCGCCCAGGCCATCCTCCAGGCGTACCTGGCCAACCCGTAGCCCCGTGGCGCTGGTGGCCGTCCCCTAGTCTGGCGAAGACATGTCTGACGCCGGTCCCACCGTCTTCAACGGCCGCTACGAGCTCCACCGCCGCCTCGGGCGCGGCGGCATGGCCGAGGTGTACCTCGCCCGCGACCAGCTCCTCGACCGGCCCGTGGCCGTGAAGGTCCTCTTCCCCGAGTTCGCCACCGACCCGGCGTTCGTCGAGCGGTTCCGGCGGGAGGCCACCGCCGCCGCCAACCTCAACCACCCGAACATCGTCGGCGTGTACGACTGGGGCGAAGCGGACAGCACGTACTTCATCGTCATGGAGTACGTGGACGGGCGGACCCTGGCCGAGATCCTCCGCACCGAGGGCCCCCTGCACCCCGACCGGGTGGCCGACATCGGCGCCGACGTGGCCGCCGCGCTCGGGTTCGCCCACCGCAACGGCGTGGTCCACCGCGACGTGAAGCCCGGCAACGTGATCGTCACGAGCACCGGCCTCGTAAAGGTGGCCGACTTCGGCATCGCCCGGGCGATCACCGCCAGCACCGAGGACGACCTCACGCAGGTCGGCCAGGTGATGGGCACCGCCGCCTACTTCTCCCCCGAGCAGGCCCGGGGCGAGAACGTGGACCCCCGCTCGGACATCTACTCCCTCGGCGTCGTCCTCTACGAGCTGGCCACCGGCCGTCCGCCCTTCGCCGGGGACTCGCCGGTGGCGATCGCGTACAAGCACGTCCACGAGTCGCCGGTCCCGCCCCGCCAGGTGGACCCCACCCTGCCCCAGGCGCTCGAGGCGATCATCCTGAAGACGCTGGCCAAGAACCCGGCCAACCGGTACCCGTCGGCCGAGGACCTGCGGGCCGACCTGCGCCGCTTCCGGGAGGGCAACCGGATCCTCGCCGAGCCGGTCATGCCCCCGCCGGTCGACCCCGGCGCCACCGGGGTGCTGCCCGCCACCGAGGCGGTCGGCGCCACCGTCGCCGCCCCCGTGGCCGAGGCCTACTACGAGGAGGACGACGAGGAGCCGCGGCGCTCCGGCCTCTTCCTCGCCGCGCTCGTCGTGCTGCTCGTCCTGCTGGCCGGGATGCTCTTCCTGCTGGCCCGGGCGCTGGGCCTGGGCCAGGACGACGAGCCGGCCGCCGCCACCGTCGAGGTGCCCCGGGTGATCGGCCTCCCGGTGGAGGAGGCGATCGAGATCCTCGAGGGCGAGGGCTTCGACGTCGACACGGTCGAGGAGCCCAACGAGGACTTCGAGGCCGGCATCGTGTTCGACCAGGACCCCGTCGGCGGCTTCAAGGCCGAGGAGGGCTCCACCGTCACGCTCAAGGTGAGCGCCGGGGTGGAGCAGATCCCGGTGCCCGACGTGGTCGGCTCCCAGATCGACGACGCCCGCCGGCTCCTCGAAGGCGAGGGGTTCCGGGTGCGGGAGGAGCCGATCCCGTCGGAGGACGTGCCGGTGGGCGAGGTCGTCAGCCAGGATCCGCCCGGCGGCGAGCTGGCCCCGCGGAGCTCCGAGGTGGTGCTGCAGGTGTCGAGCGGCCCCGAGGAGCGTCCGGTCCCGGAGATCCAGCCCGGCAGCACCGTGTCGGCCGCGTCGAGCCTCCTCGGCCAGAACGGCTTCACCGTCGACGAGCGCAGCCAGCCGCACGAGTCGATCCCCGAGGGCCGGGTCATCGGCACCGACCCGCCGGCCGGCACGCCGCTGCCCCGCGGCGCCACCGTCACGCTGATCGTGTCCTCCGGTCCGCCCACCGTCGAGGTGCCGAACCTCGACAACCTCACCGAGAGCGGCGCCCAGAGCGCGGTGCAGAACCGCAACCTGGCCTTCCGCCCGGAGACCACGACCGACTGCGACCCGTCCCGCAACGGCCGGGTGGTCGGCCAGAGCCCGAGCCCCGGCACCGCGGTGCAGCACGGCACCACGGTGACCGCCCAGATCTGCCAGGCCGCGCCGCCCACCGACGGCGGCGACGGCGGCGACGGCGACACCGACGGGCCCTGAGCGCCCCATCCCGCGCCCGGCGAGCCGAAGGGCCCTCCGCCGGACGGCCGCCTGGTTCGCCGGGCGGGCTGCGGGCTACGCCGGCGCACCCACCGCGGCCAGGAAGCGGCGGAGGAGGTCGTGGCCACCGGTGGTGAGGACGGACTCGGGGTGGAACTGCACGCCCTCCGCGCCGTTCTCCCGGTGGCGCAGCCCCATGATCGTGCCGTCGTCGGTCCAGGCGGTGACCTCGAGCACGTCGGGCAGGCCGTCGCGGTCGACGATCAGGCTGTGGTAGCGGGTGGCCTCGAACGGGTTCGGCAGGTCGGCCAGCACGCCGGTGCCGGTGTGGTGCACCACCGAGGTCTTGCCGTGCATCACCTGCGGGGCCCGCACCACCCGACCGCCGTAGCGCTGGCCGATGCACTGGAGGCCGAGGCAGACGCCGAGCAACGGCACCCGCCCGGCGAACGCCTCGATCGCGGCGAGCGACACGCCGGCGTCGTCGGGCGTGCCCGGCCCCGGCGAGATGAGCACGGCGTCGGGCTGGAGCGCCTCGAGCTCGGCCACGGTGCGCTCGTCGTTGCGGAGCACCACCGGCTCCGCCCCCAGCTCCCCCAGGTACTGGACGAGGTTGTAGACGAGGCTGTCGTAGTTGTCGATGACGAGCACCCGGGCGGCCACGCCCGGAGGGTACCGCCGTGCCCGCCCCCGCCGACAGGCCGTTGGGCCCGCGCGGCGCCGGCCGAGGCGCGAAGATGACGGGCTGAGTCGGGGGTGGGGGAGGAGGAGCCGATGGCCGACGAGCACCCGCTGGGGAGCGTGGCCCGCCGCCTCGCCGCCACCCAGCGCATCCTCGTCGTGGAGGACGAGCAGGACATCGCCGACTTCCTCCGCGCCTACTTCCGGGCCGTCGGCTACGACCTCGTCCACGTCGACCCGGCCTCCCCGCAGGAGGTGGTGGACAGCGTCCTCGAGCACCGGCCCGACGTCGTGCTGCTCGACCTCAACCTGCGCGGCTTCAGCGGGGCCGACTGCTACCGGCTGCTGCGCGCCGACCCGCAGCACGCGTTCCTCCCGGTCGTGGTGGTGAGCGCCCGGCCCGACGCGCAGCGCCTCGTCCCGGCCCGGGGCGGCATCGACGCGTTCGTGGGCAAGCCGTTCCACGCCGACGCCCTGGCCGAGCTGGTGGAGGAGCGGGTGGCGTCGGCTCGCCGCCTGGCCGAGAAGACCCGGGTCCACGAGCCCACCGGCCTCCGGGGCCAGGAGTACGTCGAGGCCCGCCTCCTCGACGAGATCACCGTGGCCGGGCGGGGGACGCGCACGAGCTTCGCGCTGGTGCGGCTCCGCACGCTGGACGAGATCCGCCAGCACGCCGGCCCGGCCGGGGTGGACTACGTGGTGGGCGAGCTGGTCGACGTGGCCCGGGCCGCCATCCCCGAGTCCGGCGCGCTCGGCCTGACCCGCCACGACGAGCTCGCGGTCGTGCTGCCCGGGTTCAGCGCCACCAAGGCCCGCGCCCTGGTGCACGAGCACCTCGAGCCCCTCACCTCGCTCACCCTCCCCGGTGGGGCCGAGGTGCCGGTGGGGTTCCACGTCGGCATCGCCACCCACCCCACCCACGGCGACGACGCCGACTCGATCTACATGGCCGCCGACGCCGCCCTCGCCGACGCCGTCGACCAGCAGGCCCTGGTCGCCGTCGCGCTCTGACCGGCTGCCCGTCCGGCCGCCGCTCGGCGGTCAGGCGGGGGCGGTGGTGATCGTCACCGGGCGCTCGAGCGCCCGCTCGAGGAGGTGCCGGCGCGCCTCGGCTGCGTCGCGCTCCAGGCTGAGGTCGGCGTGGTCGGCCGGTCGGGCGGTGATCGTGATGGCGTCGCCGTCGGTGGTGACGGCCACGTCGGCCACGCTGCCGCGGTGGCCGCGGTCGAGCCCGATCGCCACCCGCAGCAGCCCGGCCAGGACCACGACGAGGCGCTGATCCGCCGGATCGAGGTGGGCGAACTCCTCGTGCCGGGCCTTCGGCTCCGCCTTGCGGTGGTACCGGGCGACGAGCGCGATCAGCTCCACCTCGTGGTCGGTGAAGCCGGGCAGCCGATCGGTGTTGCGGATCACGTAGTAGCTGTGCTTGTGGTGCCCGGCATGGGACAGGAACAGGCCCACGTTGCACAGCAGCGCGGCGGCTTCCAGGAGCTCGCGGGCCTCGTCGTCGAGGCCGTGGTGGTCGCGGGTCTCGTCGAAGAGGCGCAGCGCGAGGCGGGCCACCTGGCGGGAGTGGTCGGGGTCCTCGTCCATGGCCGCGGCGAGGGCCTCGACGCTGCGGCGCCGCAGGTCGGAGAGGTGGTGGAGGGTGCCGCCCCGGCGGCGCTGCCACGCGTCGAGCAGCACGCCCTCCCGCAGGGCGTGGTCGGAGACGACGAGCTCGTCGGCGTCGAGCTCGCGCATCACCTGCTCGAGCACGAGCGCGCCGGCGAGGATGACGTCGGCCCGACCGGGGTCGAGGCCGGGCAGCTCGGCCCGGGCCGCGGCGGTGGGCGCGGCGGCGAGGTCGGCCACGATCGCGTCGAGCTCGTCGGCCCGCAGCACGAGGTTGCGCACGGTGCGGGGCCGGCGGCCGGTGCGCCGCACGGCCGCCATCTCGACCAGCGCCTCGATCGTGCCGCTCGAGCCCACGAGCACCTCGGGGGCGAGGCTTCGCACCTCCCGGGCGAACGGGGCGAGCGTGGAGCGGACGTGGCGTCGGCACGCCTTGACCGCGGCCTTGGTGACCGGCTCCTCGGCGAAGAAGCGGTGCGTCATCCGCAGGTGCCCCAGCTTCAGGGACCGGGCGGTCAGCACCTCGCCTCGCTCGCCCACGAGCAGCTCGGTGCTGCCGCCGCCGATGTCGCAGAGGGCGAGGCGCCGATCGTAGAGCGGCAGCGCCTGCAGGACCCCGAGGTGGATGAGGCGGGCCTCCTCGGTGCCGGAGACGACGTCGATGGTGACGCCGGCCTCCTCCCGGGCCCGGTCGAGGAGGACCTGGCGGTTCTCGGCCTCGCGCACCGCGGAGGTGGCGACCGCGGTGATCGGGGCGTCGTGGCGGCGAGCCAGCGGCACGAACCGCGCCAGCGCCTCGACGGCCCGGTCGATCGCGTCGTCGGTGAGCCGGCGGATGTCGCCGGGGACGGCCCCGAGGCGCACCACCGCCTTCTCGCGCTCCAGCACCTCGAAGCGGGGGCCGTCGGCCGCCTCGATGATGCGGGCCACCACCCCGTGGATCGAGTTGGTGCCGATGTCGACGGCGGCCAGGGCCGCGGGCGCGTCGCTCACCCCTCCAGTGTCGCCGCTGACGGGCCGTCCCGGTGGCCCGGGGGCGGTTCCCGACCGCCCGGGGGCAGGGGGTAGTGTCGGCCGCCATGGCGAGCAAGCCCCCGAAGCGCAAGGTCCAGGGCGGTCGCGTCACCCCCAAGGGCGGTCCGCAGCACCCGCGCCGCCCGGAGCCGTCCGGCCGCTACACCCCGCCGATCCCCCAGGAGCTCAAGACGAGCCCCCGGTGGGTGCCGATCCTGATGTTCGCCCTGCTCGGGCTGGGCCTCGTGATCATCTTCTGCAACTACCTGGGCGTGCTGCCCGGCGGCACGAAGAACACGTACCTGCTGCTCGGCCTCGGCTCGATCCTCGGGGGGATCATCACCGCCACGCAGTACCACTGAACGGCGGGTTGCGCAGGCGACGCCCCGGCGGCGGGCAAGTTACACCTGTGTGACGCTCCCCAGGGTTGTCCACAGGCTGGGGACGGCTGAGGGCAGACGATCGACGGCTCAGAGGTCGTCGACGGGCGTCACGAGGTCCATGTCCTCGAGGCAGTGGCGGGGCGGCTCGGGCATCTCGTCGTTGGCCACCGTCATGCGCACCTCGGTGCCGCAGATGCTGCACCGGTACATGATCTTGACCTTGCGCAGCTCGCCGGGCGGGGGCGGCTCGGGCACCGGCTGGGCGAGGCCGCCGAGCATCGTGAACCCCACCTTCATCATCGCCCACACCGCCGCCGCGGCCACGAGGAGCGCCACCGGGGACGCCCGGGTCAGCACCCAGGCGACGACGATGAACAGGCCCAGCCCGATGAGGGCCCCACGAGAGATCACCGGTCGCCGCACACGAGCAGGCTAGGGGTCGTCCCCCGGGAACGGCGAACGGCCGCCCCCGAAGGGGCGGCCGTTCAGCGACCGGGCGGCTCGGATCAGCCGAGGCGCTCGATGATGGTGGCGTTGGCCATGCCGCCGCCCTCGCACATCGTCTGGAGGCCGTAGCGGCCGCCGGTGCGCTCGAGCTCGTTGAGCAGGGTGGCGAGCAGCTTGGTGCCGGAGCAGCCGAGCGGGTGGCCGAGGGCGATGGCGCCGCCGTTCACGTTCACCTTGTCCATGTCCGGGTGGAGCTCCTTCTCCCACGCCAGGACGACGGATGCGAAGGCCTCGTTGACCTCGAAGAGGTCGATGTCGTCGATCGTGAGGCCGGCCTTGGCCAGGACCTTCTCGGTGGCGGGGATGGGCCCGGTGAGCATCGTGACCGGGTCCACGCCGGCGAGGGCGAAGCTGTGGAAGCGGGCCCGCGGCGTGAGGCCGAGCTCGTTGGCCTTCTCCTCGCTCATGATGAGCGCGGCGGAGGCACCGTCGCTGATCTGGCTGGAGTTGCCGGCGGTGACGATGCCGTCCGGCTTGAAGGCCGGCTTCAGGTTGGCGAGCGTCTCGACGGTGGTGCCGGGGCGGATGCCCTCGTCCTTCAGGACCAGCTCGTCGCTCTCGACGACGTTGCCGGTCTCCTTGTCGAGCCGCTTCTCGGGGACGCCGACGATCTCGTTCTCGAAGCGGCCCTCGTTGGTGGCCTGCTCGGCCAGCTGCTGCGAGCGGGCGCCGAAGGCGTCGAGGTCCTCACGGGTGAGGCCCCACTTCTCGGCGATCATCTCGGCCGAGATGCCCTGCGGCACGAGGTTCGGGTAGCGGGCGGTGACCTTCGGGCCGAACGGGAACGAGCCCGGGGTGATCGAGGCGCCCATCGGGGTGGTGGTCATCACCTCGACGCCGGCGGCGATCACGATGTCGTAGGCGCCGGCGATGACGCCCTGGGCGGCGAAGTGGGCGGCCTGCTGCGACGAGCCGCACTGGCGGTCCACGGAGGTGGCCGGCACGGTCTCGGGGAAGCCGGCGGCGAGGACGGCGTTGCGGCCGACGTTGAGGCCCTGGTTGCCGACCTGCATGACACAGCCCATGATCACGTCCTCGACGAGGGCCGGATCGAGGTCGTTGCGCTCGACGAGCGCCTTCAGGACCTCCCCGGCCAGGTCGGCGGCGTGCCAGCCGGAGAGCTTTCCGTTGCGCTTGCCGCCGGCGGTGCGGACGGCGTCGACGATGACGGCGGTGGTCATGGGCGGGTCTCCTCGGGGTGCTTGCCGGGCCCGACCGGGACACGGCACTTGACCGGATGGTCAAGTGTGCCCAGGATGTCCCTGGTTCGCAAACCTGGAGGGCCGGTGGCGACGAGGGGACTGGAGGCCGTGACCGGGATCGCCGCCGCCCTCTCCCGCGCGGCCGCCAGCGCCCTCGACCCGGCCTCGGTGCTGGCCCGCACCACCGCCGTGCTCGCCGCCGAGCTGCCGCTGGCCGAGACCCACCTGTGGCGGGCGGGCCCCGACGGGCCCACCCTCCTGGCCAGCCACCGGGTGCCCGGCTCGCCCGATCCCGCCGCGGCGGGCGCGCCGCCGGGGGCGCCCACCGCGGCCACGCCCTTCGCCTACCCGGTGGAGAGCCGGGGGCAGCTGCTCGGCCACCTCGTGGTGGAGCCGGCGACCGGCGCCGCGCTCGACGGGGACGACGCCGCGCTGCTGGCGCTGGCCGCCTCCCTCGTGGGCGGCGCGCTCGAGCGGCTCGACCTCTTCCGGGAGGTGATGGCGCTCGAGCGGATGAAGTCGGACTTCCTCGCCCGGGTGTCCCACGAGCTGCGCACCCCGATCACGATCATCAACGGCTTCCTCGAGACGATGCTGGCCCACGACGAGGCGCTCGAGCCCGACCGGCGGCGCCACATGCTGGAGCGCTCCCGGGTGGCAGCCGGCCGGCTCGGCCACCTGATCGAGGAGCTGCTCGTCCTGAGCCGCATCGAGGGCGGGGTCCTCACCCCGCGGCCCACCGCCGTCGAGCTGGCCGGCGTCGTCGACGAGGTGCAGCGCACCGCCAGCGAGCCCGAGCAGGTGCTCGTCGTCGGCGAGGTGACGGGCTCGCTCACCACCGACCGGTCCCTGCTCGTGCAGGCCCTCGGCCTCGTCGTCGACAACGCCATCAAGTACGGCGGGGTGGCCGAGCTGTCGGTCCACCGGGACGGCGACCGCTGGACGCTCGAGGTGCGGGACCGGGGGCCGGGCTTCGGCGACGACGCCCGGGGCACGGCCTTCGAGATGTTCGCCCGCTCCCAGCAGGTGTCGACGGTGCCTGGGCTCGGCGCCGGGCTGGCCATCGCCCGCACGATCGTCGAGGTGCTGGACGGCTCGATCGCCCTCGACGACGCCCGGCCCGGACCCGGGGCCGTCGTCACGATCGCGCTCCCCGCCCGCTGACCGGCGCCGGCGTCGACCGCCCGATTCGCGCCCAGGGAGCCGAATGCCGGGCTCGACGCCACAATGGAGGTCCCGTCGACCCCGGAGGACCCATGGGCGAGATCACGAAGGACGAGCTCGACGCTGCGGTGGAGGGCCAGACGATCGCCAGTCGGTTCCTCGACACCGTGGCCGCGCACGGCGACGTCGTGGCGCTGCGCTGGAAGGGACCCGACGGCGACTTCGAGGAGCTGACCTACCGCGAGTACGCCGACCAGGTCGCCTCGGCCGCCGCCTGGCTGCGGAGCAAGGGCATCGGGCCGGGGGACCGCATCGTGCTGATGATGCGGAACATCCCCGAGTTCCACGTGCTCGACCTCGGCGCCGTGTTCCTCGGCGCCACCCCGATCTCGATCTACAACTCGTCCTCCCCCGACCAGATCGCCTTCCTCGTCGGGCACAGCAAGGCGGTGCTGGCCGTCGTCGAGGACGACGGGTTCGCCAGCCGGTTCGAGCCGGTGCGCGCCGACCTCCCCGCCCTGCGCGAGGTCGTCACGCTCAGCCACCCCGGCGTGCGCGAGGAGATCCTCGGCACCCCCGGCGTCGACCTGGCCACCTCGTGCCGGGACTGCGGGCCCGACACCCTGGCCACGGTCATCTACACCTCCGGCACCACCGGGCCGCCGAAGGGCGTGATGATCGACCACCGCAACGTGCTCTGGACCGGGGAGGGCATCGTCCGGCTGCTCGACATCGACCCGGTCGGCTTCCGGGTCATCTCCTACCTGCCGATGGCCCACATCGCCGAGCGGCTCGTCACCCACTACCTCGGGGTGATGGGCGGGTACACGGTCACCACCTGCCCCGACCCCGGCCAGGTGGCCGCCTACGCCACCGAGGTCCGCCCCCAGATCTTCTTCGGGGTGCCCCGGGTGTGGGAGAAGATCTACGCCGGCGTCCAGGCCGCCCTCGCCGCGGACCCCGACCGCAAGCAGAAGTTCGACGAGGCGGTCGCCGCCGCCATCCCCATCGCCGAGCGCAAGGCCCTGGGCACCGCCTCCGAGGAGGACGAGGCCACCTGGGCGTTCCTCGACGAGGTGGCCTTCTCGCAGGTGCGCCAGCTCGTCGGCCTCGACGAGGTGAAGGTGGCGGTGAGCAGCGCGGCGCCGATCCCGGCCGAGCTGATCGCCTGGTACCGGGCCATCGGGGTGCCGCTGTCCGAGGTGTACGGGATGTCGGAGTCCACCGGGCTGATGGCCTGGGAGCCGTACCGGGTGAAGCCCGGCACCGTCGGGCGGGCCTTCCCCGGCACCGACCTGTTCATCGCCGACGACGGCGAGATCTGCATCCGCGGCGGCCAGGTGTTCCGCGGCTACCTCGACGACCCGGAGAAGACGGCCGAGGCCCTCGACCCGGACGGCACGCTGCACTCCGGCGACATCGGCGAGATCGACGACGAGGGGTACCTGCGCATCGTCGACCGCAAGAAGGAGCTGATCATCACCGCCGGCGGCAAGAACGTGAGCCCCGCCAACCTCGAGGCCGCGCTGAAGATGATCCCGCTCGTGGCGCAGGCCGCGGCGATCGGCGACGGCCGCCCGTTCGTGTCGGCGCTCGTCGTGCTCGACCCGGAGGTGGCCCCGGCCTGGGCCAAGGAGCGGGGCATCGAGTTCGAGTCCCTGGCCGACCTGGCCCGCCACCCGGAGGTGATCGCCGAGGTGGAGCGCGGCGTCGAGGAGGTCATGGCGCCGTTCAACAACGCCGAGCGGGTGAAGAAGGTGACGATCCTCTCCGAGGAGTGGGTGCCGGACTCGGTCGAGCTCACCCCCACCTCCAAGCTGAAGCGCCGCGGCATCGCCGAGAAGTACCGCGAGGAGATCGAGGCGCTCTACCGCTGAGCGGCCCGCGCTCCGCCCGGGGCCGGACGCGCCGCCGCCCCCGGCCGGGGCCGGGGGCGGCGAGACGACAGGTGGCGGTGGATCAGCCGATGACGCGGACGCCGGTGGCCTCGTCACCCTTGCGGCCGGGAGCGATCTCGAACTCGACCCGCTGGCCCTCCTCGAGCGTCTTGTAGCCCTCGCCTTCGATGTTGGAGAAGTGGACGAAGACGTCCGGGCCGGTCTCCTGGGTGATGAACCCGTAGCCCTTGTCGTTGTTGAAGAACTTCACGGTGCCAGTGGCCATTGCCTTGCTTTCATTTCGTGCAAGGCGTCCCTGCTGACCCCCTGCAGTTGCGAGCAGCGTAGGTCCCCGCCGGACCCCCGTAAATGGGCGGTGACCTGGGCGTTCTCACCGGCCCCCGGTCGCGGGCGGGCGCGGCGTCGGCGCCGCGGTCCCGACGCCGCAGCGGCCCCCGGCGCCTCTACCCTCAGAGGGCGAGGCGGCGACGGGCGCCGCCACCCCCCGACGACAGGGAGACGATGCTCCGCAACACCCTGAAGACGACCGTGTTCCTCGCCGCCCTCGGTGGCCTCATGGTCGCCGTGGGCTCCATCTTCGGCCGGGGCGGGGCGGTGATCGGCCTCGTGCTCGGCCTCGTCACCGTGGGCGCCGCCTACTGGGGCTCCGACAAGCTCGCCATCCGGGCGGCCCGGGCCGTGCCGGCGGACCCGGCGCAGTACCCGCAGTACCACCAGATCGTGGCCGAGCTGAGCCAGCGGGCGGGCATCCCGATGCCGCGCCTCTACATCAGCCCCGAGCAGCAGCCCAACGCGTTCGCCACCGGTCGCAACCC
>DATGRC010000189.1:0-5843 GCA_035303865.1 Acidimicrobiales bacterium | reverse complement strand
AGGATGATGTCGCCGCGGGTGCGGATCTCCTTCAGGACCTTCTTCAGGCGCTCCTCGAAGTCACCCCGGTAGCGGGAGCCGGCCACGAGGGCCCCGAGGTCGAGCGTGTAGAGCTGCTTGCCCTTGAGGGTCTCGGGCACGTCGTCGATGACGATCTTCTGGGCCAGGCCCTCGACGACGGCGGTCTTGCCGACGCCGGGCTCGCCGACGAGGACCGGGTTGTTCTTCTGCCGGCGTGACAGGATCTGCATGACCCGCTCGATCTCCTTCGAGCGGCCGATGACCGGGTCGAGCTTCTTCTCGCGGGCCTGCTGGGTGAGGTTCCGGCCGAACTGGTCGAGCACGAGCGAGCCGGACGCTGCCTCCTGGCCGGAGGCGCCGGGACCGGCGGTGGCACCGGCCTTCTCGGCCGCCCCGCCGGGGCCCTGGTAGCCGGACAGGAGCTGGATCACCTGCTGGCGGACCCGCGACAGGTCGGCGCCGAGCTTGACGAGCACCTGGGCGGCGACGCCCTCGCCCTCGCGGATGAGGCCGAGGAGGATGTGCTCGGTGCCGATGTAGTTGTGGCCGAGCTGGAGGGCCTCGCGCAGGGAGAGCTCGAGGACCTTCTTGGCGCGAGGCGTGAAGGGGATGTGCCCAGACGGCGACGAGCCGCCCTGGCCGATGATCTCCTCGACCTGGCTGCGCACGGCCTCGAGGGAGATGCCGAGCGACTCGAGGGCCTTCGCGGCCACGCCCTCGCCCTCGTGGATCAGCCCGAGCAGGATGTGCTCGGTGCCGATGTAGTTGTGGTTGAGGAGCCGGGCTTCCTCTTGGGCCAGCACCACGACCCGTCGAGCCCGATCAGTGAACCGTTCGAACAATGTGAGCCTCCCGCCCTGTTCGGGGGATCCGTGGGTCGAGTCTACCCACCGCCTGGCAGATGCGACCCCCGGGATCAGTCGTTCGCCACCGGCCGGGCCGACCCCTGGCCGTTCGCGGTTTCCAGGGGCCTCGGCACCTGTCCTAGCGTGCGGCGATGCCCTCGTCGAACCCCTTGCTCACGCTGCCGGGCATGGACGGCTTCCGGAAGCGGGTCGAGGCCACCCTCCTGGCCTCGGTGGCAGCCGAGGACGAGCTGATGGCCCAGATGGGCGGCCACCTGATCACCGCCGGCGGGAAGCGGGCCCGGCCCCTGTTCACCGTGTGCTCGGCGGCCATCTCGGCCACCGACCCGGCCGCGATCGAGGCCCTGGTCACCGACGACGTGATCCGCGGCGGCGTGGCCGTGGAGCTCGTCCAGGTGGGCTCCCTGTGCCACGACGACGTGATCGACGAGGCCGACACCCGCCGCGGCGTCGACAGCGTGAACGCCCGCTGGGGGAACCTGAAGGCGATCCTGGCCGGGGACTTCCTGCTGGCCAAGGCGTCGGAGATCGCGGCGTCGCTCGGCACCGAGGTGGCCGGGCTGCTGGCCGCCACGATCGGCCGGCTCTGCGAGGGCGAGGTGCACGAGCTGCGCATGGCCTACAACGCCGACCGCACGGAGGAGAGCTACACGGCGGCCATCGCCGGCAAGACGGCGGCCCTCTTCGCCACCGCCTGCCGGGTGGGCGGGATCGTGGGTGACCTCCCCCGGGCCGACATCGACCGCCTCACCGAGTTCGGGCAGCGCTACGGCATGGCCTTCCAGGTGGTCGACGACATCCTCGACGTGATCGCCACCGAGGAGGAGCTGGGCAAGCCGGCCGGCCACGACATCGCCGAGGGCATCTACAACCTGCCGGTGATCCGGGCCCTGCAGGGCCCCCACGGCGAGGAGCTGCGGGCGCTGCTGGGCCGCCCGATCGAGGGCGAGGAGCTGGAGCGGGCCCGCGAGCTGGTCCGAGCCGACGACGGCGTGGCGCAGTCCGCGGCGGTGGCCCGCGGCTACGTGGCCGAGGCGATCGCCAGCCTGGAGCCCTTCGGGGACACCCCGGCCGTGGCGGCGCTGCGGGGCGCGGCCGAGCACCTGGTCGCCGCGCTCTGACCTGGCTCGACGCGCCCCGGGCGCGGCCTCACCGGTCGGCCGCGCTGGGGAGCAGGGCCGGGAGGCGCCGGGCGGCGAGGTGGCCGAGCAGCGCCATCGCGATCGTGACCGAGAAGGCCGCGGTGAGCGCGGAGCGCAGCGACCAGCCGCCCGATTCGCCGAGCGCCACGAACGCGCCGCTGGCACCGGTGCCGAGCGAGGTGCCGAGCAGGTCGGACAGCTGCAGCGAGGACGACGCCGCGCCCTCCCGGCCCGGCTGGGCCAGCTCGAGCACGGTGACCGACAGCGGCGAGTAGGCCAGCCCGGTCCCGAAGCCGGCCACGCCCCAGACGGCGATCGACGGCCAGATCGGCAGGGGGCCGAGGGCCCCGAACATGCCGAGGATCCCGACCCCGACGATGAGGAACCCGAGGCCGACGAGGCGGCGGGGCCCGACCCGGTGGATCCACCGCTCCTGCACCCACGCCCCGCCGGTCCAGGCGATGGTGGCCGCCGTGAGGGCGGCGCCGGCCACCCAGGTGGGCTGGTGGCGCACGTCCTGGTACGTGAGCGACACGTAGGCGTCGGTCCCGAAGAACGCGAAGGTGAGCATCCCCCGCACGAGCACGGCGGCGGGCATCCCGGCCTGCAAGCGCAGGGTGCCGGGCGGCACGAGCCGGGCGTAGGCCACGACGCCGGCGGGCACGCCCACCCCGACGAGCACGACGGCGAGCACCGGCGGGGCGCCGCCCACGGCGACGAGGCAGGCGGTGACGCCGGCGATGAGGACGAGGGCGAGGGCCCGCTCGTCACCTCGCCGCCGCGACGGCGAGGCGCCGGCGGGGCCGGCCGCCTCGGGCGCGCTGCCCGACAGCTGGGGGATCGTCATGGCGGCGGCCACGGCGACGATGGGCAGGAGCGCCAGGAACACCGCTCGCCAGCTGAGGGCGTGCTCGATGGCGCCGGCCGCCGCGGGGCCGATGAGGCCGGGGATCACCCACGCCGACGAGAACACGGCGAACACGCGGGGGCGCAGCGACGGCGGGTAGGCGCGCCCCACCGACGTGTAGGCCACCGCCGGGATCGCACCGGCGCCCATCCCCTGGGCGACGCGTCCGGCGACGAGCACCGGCATCGACGGGGCGAGGCCACCGACGAGCAGCCCGGCGCTGAACAGCACGAGCCCCACCGCGAACGGGAACCGGGTGCCGCGGCGATCGGCGCTGCGGCCCGCCGTGACGGTCCCGAGGAGGCTGCCGAGGAAGAACCCCGAGAACACCCACCCGTAGAGGCCGAGGCCGCCGAGGTCGTCGGAGACGACCGGCATGACCGTCGAGATGGCGAGCGACTCGAACGCCACGAGGGTGATCGTGAGGACGAGCCCGAGGGTCAGGCGCCGCCGGTGCGGTGCCCACACCCCGTCCGACGGCGGGCTGGTCTCCTGCGGCGCCGCGGCCGGGGGCTCCGTGCTCACGTCCCGCATCATGGCCGCGTTCTGGACTTGCGGCCCCCGACGCCGGTGTGCGCAACGGCACCGGGTCCGGGCGCGCCGGTGGCGCCCCGGGAGGGGCGCCACCGGCTGGGGTGGACCGGACGGTCGGGCGGGTCGGCTACGGGGTGCCGACGAGCACCACCTGCGGGGCGATCGTCGTGGGGTCGTCGTCGACGGCGCTGCGCTCGTGACCGCGGACGAACACCGCGTCGGCGGTGACGTGCAGGCCGACGACCGTCATCGGCGAGGGCGCCAGGTCGTCGAGAGGCGTCGCTGACACGGTCGTCCCGTCCGGCGAGAAGACGACCACGTCGCCACCGGCGCCGTCGGCCGCCGGCACCAGCCCGGCCACCCCGAGCGGCCCGACGGCCACCTCGGTGAGCGAGGCGTCCCGATCGCCGACGCCGGCGCGGGCGGATCGCGGGCGGGGCGGCACCGCGACCTGCGGCTCGGCGGTCACCTGGGCGTGCGCCACCACGACCCTTCGACGCCCGAGCGGGCCGTCGCGTTCCCCGGCGCGCCGGAGGCGCCCCGCCGGGGCGCCTCCGAGTGCGGGCCGTCCGGCCGGTGGGCCGAGGTCAACCGGTGTAGGTCGGCGCCGCCGGCACCGGCTGCGGCGCCGGCTCCTCCGGCGGCGCGGGCTCGGTGGTCGGCGTGGGCTGGGTCGGCTGGGTCACCGTGAACGACAGGACGTCGTAGTCGTAGCCCTGGAGGTCGGCCAGCACGCAGCGGGCGGCCACCGTGTAGGTGCCGGGGGCCAGGTCGGTCGTGTCGATCTCGAACGACCAGGCGCCGGCGTCGTCCGCGGTCGCCATCAGCTCGTCGTCGGCGATCGGGTCGCCGCCCTCGGGCGCGATGGTCACGTGGATCGGCCCGGACGGGCACTCGTCCCCGACGACGGTCGCCGCCTCGCCGGCCTCGACCTCCGGCGGGCTGAGCGATGCCTCGTCGGCACCGACCTGGGTGGCAGCCACGGTCACGAGCACGGCGGCAGCCGAGCCGACCGCGACGAGCGAGCGACGGTTCATCGGTTCCTCCACTGTCCCCTGGGGGGCGCCCTCTTGCCGCCCTCCGTCGAAGCGGGCGAAAAGCTGCCAATGCCGCGGCCCGGAGGGAAGGATCAGCTCTGCTCGGGGCGCAGCGTGGGGAAGAGGACGACGTCGCGGATCGTCTGGGTGTCGGTCAGCAGCATCACCAGGCGGTCCATGCCGATGCCGAGCCCGGCGGTGGGCGGCAGGCCGTGCTCGAGGGCCCGGAGGTAGTCCTCGTCGACCACCATGGCCTCCTCGTCGCCGGCCGCCTTCTGGCGAGCCTGCTCCTCGAAGCGGCGGCGCTGCTCATCGGGGTCGACGAGCTCGGAGAAGGCGTTGCACAGCTCCCGCCCGGCGACGATCGCCTCGAACCGCTCGACGAGGTCGGGCTCCTCCCGGTGGTCCCGGGCCAGCGGCGAGACCTCCTTCGGGTAGTCGAGCACGAAGACGGGCCCCCAGAGCCGGTGCTCGGTGGTCTTCTCGTAGATCTCGAGGACGAGCTTGCCGGGCCCCCACCCGGGCTCGACCTCCACGCCGTGCTCCTCGGCGATGCGGCGCAGGTCTTCGACCGGCGTCCGCACGTCCACCCGCACCCCGGCGTGCTCCTCGACGAGGTCGGTGAGCGTGGCTCGCCGCCACGGCGGGGTGAGGTCGAGGTCGCGCCCGCCGTAGGTGAGCTTCGTCGTGCCGTGCAGCTCGGTGGCGAGGTGGGCGACGAGCTGCTCGGTGAGCGCCATGGCGTCGCGGTAGTCGCCGTAGGCCTCGTAGAGCTCGAGCATCGTGAACTCGGGGTTGTGGCGGGGCGAGAGGCCCTCGTTGCGGAACACCCGGGCGATCTCGAACACCTTCTCGAAGCCGCCGACCGTGAGGCGCTTCAGGTAGAGCTCGGGGGCGATCCGCAGGTACAGGTCGAGGTCGAGCGCGTTGTGGTGGGTGACGAAGGGCCGGGCCAGCGCACCGCCGGGGATCGGGTGGAAGACGGGGGTCTCCACCTCGACGAAGCCCCGGTCCTCGAGCCAGCGTCGGGTGAGGCTCATGATCCGGCTGCGCTGGAGGAACGTGGTGCGGGTCTCGGGGTTGGCCCACAGGTCGACGTAGCGCTGCCGGTAGCGGGTGTCGACGTCGGTGATGCCGTGCCACTTGTCGGGGAACCGCCGCTGCGCCTCGGCGAGCAGGACCCAGTCGTCGACCCGGACGCTCAGCTCGCCCCGCTTGGTCGTGAGCACCTCGCCGGTCACGCCGATCCAGTCGCCAAGGCTCAGCGCGCAGAAGGCGGCGTAGTCGGGGGTGAGTCGGCCCAACGCGAACAACTGGATCCGACCCGTCGCATCGG
>DATGRC010000188.1:0-8000 GCA_035303865.1 Acidimicrobiales bacterium | reverse complement strand
GTTGTCCATGAACTGGCCCAGCTCCTCGGGGATCTCGTCGAGGGCTTCGGCCACGAGCTCCTCGAAGCGGTCGGGGGGCACGTCGAGCACGCCGGCAGCGTAGGCCCCGAGGCTCGAGGGCGGTCTCGCCCTACGATCCCGGGGGTGGACGCCGACGCGCTGCTCAGCGGGCTCGACGAGGAGCAGGTCCGTGCGGTGACCTCCGAGGCGCACCCGCTCGTGGTGCTGGCCCCGGCGGGCTCGGGCAAGACCCGCGTCCTGACGCGTCGCATCGCCTACCAGTGCGCGATCGGCCGGGCCGACCCCCGCCACGTGCTGGCCCTCACCTTCACCCGCAAGGCGGCCGGTGAGCTCGTGGACCGGCTGCGCCGCCTCGGGCTGCGGTCCGAGACCACGGCGGGCACGTTCCACGCCGTCGCCTGGGGGGTGCTGAGGACCCGCTGGGCCGACCAGCGACGCGACCCCCCCACCCTCCTCGACCGCAAGGGGGGCCTCTTGGCCGAGGTGGCCCCCCGGGTGGCGAACCGCCCGGTGCGGCAGGTGGCCGCGGACCTGGCCGGGGAGATCGAGTGGGCCAAGGCCCGGATGATCACCCCCGACGCCTACGAGGCGGCGGTGGCCGCCGCCGGGCGCCGGCCGCCGCTGCGCGCGGCGCTGGTGGCCGAGGCGTACGCGGCGTACGAGCACCGCAAGCAGCGCAGCGGGCTCGTCGACTTCGACGACCTCCTCGGCCTCTGCGCGAGGGCGCTCGAGACCGACGAGGCCTTCGCCGCCGCGCAGCGGTGGCGGTTCCGCCACCTCTACGTCGACGAGCTGCAGGACGTGAACGCGCTGCAGTTCCGGCTGCTCGAGGCCTGGCGGGGCGACCGCTACGACGTCACCGCGGTGGGCGACCCGCAGCAGGCGATCTACGGCTGGAACGGCGCCGACGCCTCGTTCCTCCTCGACATCCACCGCCACTGGCCGCCCGCGCAGGTGATCCAGCTGCGCCGCAGCTACCGGTCCACCCCGCAGATCCTACAGGCGGCGGCCACGGTGCTGCGCGAGGCCCGCCAGCCGGCCCAGGAGGTGGCGGCGGTGCGGCCGGAGGGCCTGGCCCCGCACCTCGCCGGCCACCCGAACGACCGGGCCGAGGCGGTGGCGGTGGCCCGCGCCGTGCGGCTGGCCCACGCGCCGGGGCGGCCGTGGCGAGACCAGGCGATCCTGGTCCGCACGCACGCGCAGACGGTCCTGATCGCCGAGGCGCTCCGGGAGGCCGGCATCCCCCACCGGCTGCGGGGCGGGGCGGCGTTCCTCGAGCGCCCCGAGGTCCGCCGGGCGCTGCGGGAGCTGCGCAGCCACGACGAGCCGCTCGGCACCGCGCTGGCCGACCTCGAGGCGACGATCGACCTGGAGCCCGACGACGAGGGCGGCGACGCGGAGGCGCGGGCAGAGGCCGCCGGGGTGCTGGCCGCGCTCGTCCGCATGGGCCGCGACTACCTGCGCCTCGACCCGCTCGGGCGCACGGACTCGTTCGTGCGGTGGCTGCACGCCACGATCCACACCGAGGGCGACGGCGGCACGGGCGGCGACGCCGTCGACGTGGCCACCTTCCACGCCGCCAAGGGCCTCGAGTGGGGCGTGGTCCACCTGGCCGGCGTGGAGGACGGCTACGTGCCGATCGCCCACGCCCGGACCCCGGCCGCCCGCGCCGAGGAGGCCCGGCTGCTCTACGTGGCGATGACGCGGGCCCAGCGCGAGCTGCGGATCTCGTGGGCGGAGGCCCGCACGTTCGGCTCGAAGGTGGTGGAGCGGCGCCGCTCCCCGCTCCTCGACCCGCTCGTGGCCACCTACCGGCCCGCGGCGGCCATGCCCGCCGCGCTGGCCACCTGCCCGATCGCACCCCCGGTGGAGGACTTCGCCGACCAGGTCGCGGCTCAGCGCGAGGCGCTGGCGTCGCTGCGCCGACGGGAGGTGCCGGGCCTGGAGGAGCTGCACCGCTGGCGGGAGGGCGCCGCCCGAGCGGCGCGGGCGGAGCCGTCGGCGGTGGTGGCCGACCACGTCCTGGCTCGCATCGCGAAGGCCCAGCCGAAGGACCTCGATGAGCTCGCCGCGGTCCACGGCGTGGGCATCATCCTCGCCCACCGGTTCGGCCCGGAGATCCTCGCCGCGCTCGACGCGCACCGCTCGGGGGCCGGGCGGTGAGGTTCACCACCGAGCAGCGCTTCCCCTTCGAGCCCGCCGTGGTGGCGGCCGCCTACGCGGATCCCGGTCTCTACGCCTCGCTCCGCGGCCTGACCCGGCTCACCCCGCCCGAGGTGCTCGACCACGTCGTCGACGGCGAGCGGGTGCGGCTGCGCGTCCGCTACGGGTTCGCGGGGCACCTGTCCCCCGCCGCGCAGGCGGTCCTCGACCCCTCCCGGCTCACCTGGGTGGAGGAGTCGGAGCACGACCTGCGGTCCTGCACGGCGCGCTTCGAGCTCCGGCCCGACCACTACGGCGACCGCTTCTCGTGCCGGGGCCGCTACCGCTTCGAGCCGGACGGGGACGGCACCCGCCGCACCGGCGAGGGCGAGCTCCAGGTGCGGGCGCTCGTCGTGGGCCGGGCCGTCGAGCGGGCGATCGTGTCCGGCCTCCAGGAGCACCTCGAGGAGGAGACGCCCCTCGTGGCCGCCTACCTGTCGGCGTCGGCCTGACGGGCCTCGCGCTCCTGCTTCATCTCGGCGAAGCGCTCGAAGTCGATCGAGATGAAGAGGCCCTCGCCCTCGGCGCAGAGCACGTCACCGGCCCACAGCTCGCCCTTGGTGAGGATCTTGCGGCCCCGCACGCTCACGAGCCGGGCGGTGAAGCGCACCTCGTCGTGGAGCGGCGTGGGTGAGCGGTAGTGGATCGTGAGCCGGCCGGTCATGCCCGGCTTGCCGGAGAGCGACTGAGCCGAGCCGAGCACCTCGTCGAACGCGGCGGCGATGAACCCGCCGTGGACGCAGCCGGGCGGCCCCTCGTAGGCGGCGCCGAAGGTGGCCCGGCCGACGAGCTCCTCGCCCTCCAGCCACAGCTCCACCGGCGGGGCGAGCGGGTTGGCCCGGCCGAGGACCGGGCTGTGGTCGAAGAACCCGAACGACGAGCCGGCGTTGGCCGACTCGGCGAAGCCCTCGTACATCGACCGCTGCTCGTGCTCGCCCAGGCGGGCGGCCACCGCCTCGACGGCGTCAGCCGCGTCGGCGATCACCTCGTCAGGGGCGTCGATCTGGACGAGCCGGTGCAGCACGCGGCGCACCGCCCCTGCCAACCGGATGAGCTCGGCCCGGCGCCCGACCGGGTCGATGGCGCCCAGCTCACCGAGGCGGGCCGCCCAGTCCGGGGAGCCGGGGGCGAGGTGGCGCAGGTCGTCGGGGTCCTGCCAGTCGATCGTCACGCCGCATCCTCCAGCTCGACGATGACCGGCGCGTGGTCGGAGGGGGACTTGCCCTTGCGGGCGTTGCGGTCGATCAGCGCCCAGCGGACGCGATCAGCCACCGAGGCGGTGGCGAGGACGAGGTCGATGCGCATCCCGATGCCCTTGTGGAAGTTGCCGGCCCGGTAGTCCCACCACGAGAACAGCCGCTCCACCCCGGGGTGGTGGTCGCGGAACACGTCGGTGAGGCCCCACGCCTCCAGCTCGGCCAGCGCGGCCCGCTCCGGCTCGCTGACGTGGGTGGCGCCCTCGAGGGCGGCGGGGTCCCAGACGTCGAGGTCGGTGGGCGCGATGTTGAAGTCCCCGCACACGGCCGTGGCACCGGCGGGATCGGCCGTGAGGTCGAGGTGCCGCCGCAGCCGGGCCAGCCAGGCCAGCTTGTAGCGGTAGTGGTCGTGGTCGAGCGCCCGCCCGTTGGGCACGTAGGCGCTCATCACCCGGATCCCACCGCAGGTGGCGGTGATCAGCCGGGCTTCGGGGTCGGGCTCGTCGTCGTCGGCGAACCCGGTGACGACGTCGTCCATCCCCACGCGGCTGAGGATCGCCACGCCGTTCCACTGCCCCTGGCCGTGGTGGGCGGACTCGTAGCCGAGCGCCTCGAAGGCCATCGCGGGGAAGGCGGCGTCGGCGAGCTTGGTCTCCTGCATGCAGACGACGTCGGGCTGGCTCTCGGTCAGCCACTCCTCGACGCGCTCCATGCGGGCCTTGAGCGAGTTGACGTTCCAGGTGACCAGGCGCACGAGGGCGACGCTATCGCCGCTGCCGCAGCGGTCCCGAACCCGCCGGGGTGCACGAGGCACCCCGGCGGCCGGGCGACACCTGGTGAGCGGGAACCGGGAGGCCTCAGGCCTTCTTGGCCGACGCCTTCTTCGCCGGCGCCTTCTTCGCCGCCGCCTTCTTGGCGGCGGTGGCCTTCTTGGCCGCGGTCTTCTTCGCGGCCGTGGCCTTCGTCGCCGTGCTCTTGGCCGCGGCGGCCTTCTTGGCGGTGGCCTTCTTGGCCGGCGCCTTCTTCGCCGCGGTGGTCTTCTTCGCCGCGGTGGTCTTCTTGGCCGGCGCCTTCTTCGCCGCTGCCTTCTTGGCCGGCGCCTTCTTCGCCGCGGTGGTCTTCTTGGCCGCGGCCTTCTTCGCCGCTGCCTTCTTGGCCGGAGCCTTCTTCGCAGGTGCCACCCGTTCCTCCTCTGTCGGTTGCTCTGGTACGGGATCGGTGCTCGCGCCATCCGGCACGAGATCTGGCATGGCCAGGTCGACGCCCCGGCGGGGAGTGTCGAACGCGTGGACCACGAACTCGTAGCGCTGCCCGGCGGTGAGGACCTCTCGGGCGCTCCGAGGAGGCGGGTCGCCGAGGTTCTTGAGCGGCAGGTAGCAGCGGGCGCCGTCCGCGAGGACGTAGGCGCCGTGGGAGGAGAAGCGCTCGACCTCGCCGGTGACGGTCGAGCCGACCGGGTGTGCACCGACGAACTCGATGAACGGGAGGGGGTCGTTGTAGGGCTCGACGCTGGCCGGGGTGCGCGACCCGCCCCGCCGGCGGCGGGAGCGGCCGCCCCCGTTCGACCCGGACGAGGCCGCGGCGGCCTCGGCCGCCCCCTCGTCGCTGCGGCCGCGACGCCGGCCGGCGCGCCCGCGGCCGCCGTCGCCCTCGCCCGAGCCGCGCGCCGCCGCCTCCGTGCCCGACGCCGCCTTGCCTCGACCCTTCTCGGCCTTCGAGCCCTCGGCCGGCTGCTGCTTGGCCGCCCGGCCCTTCGCGGCCCGGCCCTTCGCCTGCTGGCCCTTGGCCTTCGCGCCGGTGGCCTGGTCGTCGCCCGCGGCCGCGTCGCCGGCGGAGGCTGCCTTGGCCTCCTTCGCCTTGGCCTCCTTCGCGGCGGCCTCCGCCTTGGCGGACTTCTTGGCGTCGGCGATCGACTTGCGGCTGAGCGGCCCTCGCACCGGCGAGCGCTCCATGAAGACCCACCCGACGTGGGGCACGGGCTTGCCGCCGATGAGGCGGCCCTGGTCGAAGAGCCAGCCGTACTGGCCGTGGAACTCCTGGAACGAGTCGTTGGAGAGCACGACGGCGTCAGCTCGGTCGGCGATCTGGAGCAGGAACGCGTCGCCCCGCCCGATCACCCCGGCCGGCGGCATGATGATCTCGCCCGCGTCCACCGCCGCCTCGAAGGCAGCTCGCTCGGACTCGTCGATGCGCTTCGGGAAGGTGGCGTCGACGACAACGGTGACCTTCTCCGGCTTGGCCTCGGCGACGAAGGCGCGCACGGCCTCCTCGAGCTGCTCGAGGCTCGGGAGGTTGCGGCCCTCGGTGGCCAGGTTCGATCCGTCGACGACGACGTGGTGGACGCTCATCCGGGAGCCAAGTCAACCAGAGGCGGGAGCGTCGCCGGAGGATGGTCGGGCGCGGCGCGCGCGGCGCGGCCCCGGCGGGGGGCGCACGCCGCGCGCGTCGACGTCGCCGGCGGTGGCGTCAGTCGGGCCGGAACGAGCTGGCCATGCCGTCAGCCACCTCGCCCGGGTCGGCGCTGGCGCTCACCGTCATGACGTAGGTGGTCCGGTCCTGGGGGATGAAGAACTGGACGCCCTGGATGGTCACCGGGCCCTCCGGGCCCTGGAAGGTGAGCGAGTACCGGACCCGCAGCGCCTCGCCGACGGGGAGGTCGACCGGCTCGATCGAGTCGACGTCGGCGCCGAGCTGGGCCATGCCGAGCTCGGCCTCCCGCTCGAGGTCGTCCATCGTGGCCGGGATCGGCATGGCGAGGATGTTCACGTTGTCGGTGAAGTCGTCGACCGTGGGACCGAAGGCGAGGAGCACGCCGCCCTGCTCGATGATCTGCGACGCCTGGTTCAGCATCGCCGGGTCCACGTCGGGCAGGAGCTGCTCGAGGTCGTCGCCGCCCATGATGAACTCCGCGAGGGGCACCCCGGTCCACTCGTCCGGCGCGCCGATGGTCACGCCGTCGCCCTCGATGACGCCCCAGCCGTCAGGGAGGTCGGGCGCCTCGACGTCGGAGCCCGGGTCGGCGTCGTCGCCGTCGTCCACGGCGCCGTCGTCGCCGCCTCCGTCGTCCGCGGCCTCAGCCGTCGTGGTGGTGGTCTCCTCGACGGCCAGGGGGTCGTCGTCGGCCTCGTCGCCGCAGGCGGCGGCACCGAGCGCGAGGACGATCGCAGCGGAGAGGGCACGAATGGTTCGGGGGGATCGCATCCGGACACGCTACGGGTGGCCCGGCCCGATGCAAACGCCTCCTACGATCGCCGGATGCCGATCCGCGCTGCCTTCTTCGACTTCGGGGGCGTGATCCTGTCCAGTCCCTTCGAGGCGTTCAACGCCTTCGAGGAGCGCCACGGGCTCCCCCGCGACTTCATCCGCACGGTCAACGCCACCAACCCCGACACCAACGCCTGGGCCCGCTTCGAGCGCAGCGAGGTGAGCTTCGACGAGTTCTGCGAGCTGTTCGAGGCGGAGTGCCGCGCCGCTGGCCACGAGGTGTCCGCCCGCGCGCTGATGCCGCTCCTCGCCGGGGAGATCCGCCCGGCGATGGTGACCGCCGTGCGGCGCTGCCGCGAGGAGGGGCTCGTGGTGGCCTGCCTCACCAACAACTGGGTGGGGTTCTCGCCCCGCGACCGCGAGGGCCGGCCGCCCGCCGGCGACGACCCGCTCGAGCTGTTCCACCACGTCGTCGAGTCGAGCAAGGTCGGCGTGCGCAAGCCCGACCCGCGCTTCTACGAGCTGGCCTGCAAAACCGCCGGCGTCGAGCCGCACGAGGTGGTGTTCCTCGACGACCTCGGCGTCAACCTGAAGCCGGCCCGGGCCATGGGGATGACGACGATCAAGGTCGTCGACCCCGACGTGGCCCTGGCCGAGCTCGAGGCGGTGGTGGGGTTCCCGCTGCGCTGAGCGTCAGCCGGCGAGCTCGGCCTCGCTCAGCTGCATGGACTCGTACTCCTCGCCGGTGTCCGCCCAGTCCTCGAACTGGATGGCGCCCATCTCGGTGAACCGCTCGCGCAGCCACCCGTCGCCGGCGTCGAGGAGGCCGAGCTTCTTGCAGTTCGGGACGATCTTGCTGAACAGCATCACCTGGAACATCATCCGGCCCGGGTCGTTCACCACGTAGGGCAGGACGACCTTGGGCGGGATGCCGAGGCGGTCCCACACCTCCTGCTGGAGGAAGCGGTCCCGCATCCGCACGGCCGCCTCGAAGGCGAACTCCTGGCGCTCCCGCAGCTCCGCCTGGCTCAGCTCGGCGTAGTACTCCTTCAGCGACAGCACGCCGAAGGCCACGTGGCGGGCCTCGTCGCTCATCACGTAGCGGAGCAGCTGCTTGAGCAGCGGGTCGGGCGTCATCTGCTGCATGAACCCGAAGGCGGCGAGGGCCAGGCCCTCCACCATGATCTGCATGCCCAGGTAGGTCATGTCCCACCGGGAGTCCTCGATGATGTCGTCGAGGAGCATCTTCAGGTGGGCGTTGATCGGGTAGTGGCCCTCGTGCTTCTCGTCGAGGTACTTGGCGAACACCTCGACGTGGCGGGCCTCGTCCATCACCTGGGTGGCGGCGTAGTACTTGGCGTCGATCCACGGCACCGT
>DATGRC010000187.1:0-2108 GCA_035303865.1 Acidimicrobiales bacterium | reverse complement strand
GCCAGCGCGGCGATGAGCGAGCGCTCCAGCCGCACGCCGGAGATCGGGAAGTTCTCGACGGCCCGCTGGGTCTGCGCGCCCCAGTGCGCCCAAGCCGGCACCCGCACCTCGCCCATCGTGTCGTGCTCGACCCGGAAGCTCTCGCCTGCTGCGGTGCTCATGCGCCTCTCCCTACCCCGGTCGCCCCTCCCCGACGCACGACGGTGGGCCCGCCCGGTCACCCGGTGCGGGCCCACCGTCGTCGTGGCCTGTCGATCGGCCGTGAGGTCGGGTCCCGGTCGAGCCCGCTCGTCAGCTGCGGGCAGCGGCGAAGCCCGCCTCGAGGTCGGCGATGATGTCGTCGACGTCCTCGGTGCCCACCGAGAGGCGCACGAGCCCCGGCTCGACGCCGATGGAGAGCAGCTCCTCGGTGCTCATCTGCGAGTGGGTGGTCGAGGCGGGGTGGATCGCCAGGCTCCGCACGTCGCCGATGTTCGCCACGTGGCTGTGAAGCTTCAGCGCCTCGATGAACTTCCGGCCGGCGTCGACGCCGCCGTCGATGACGAACGAGGGGACGGACGCGAAGCCCCGGCCGTCGGCCAGCTTCTTGCAGCGGTCGTGCCACGGTGAGTCGGGCAGCCCCGCGAAGTTGACCGACACGACCTGCGGATGGTCGGCGAGGAACTCGGCGACCCGCTGGGCGTTGGAGTTGTGCCGCTCCATCCGGAGGCTGAGCGTCTCGAGGCCCTGCAGCATCAGCCACGCGTTGAAGGGCGACATGGCCGGGCCGACGTCGCGGAGCAGCTGGACGCGGGCCTTGATGATGAACGCGCCGGGGCCGAGGGCCTCCCAGTAGCGCAGGCCGTGGTAGCTCTCGTCGGGCTCGGTGAAGCCGGGGAACCGTCCGCCGGCCGAGAAGTCGAAGCTGCCACCATCGACGATGACGCCGCCGATCGAGGTGCCGTGGCCACCGATGAACTTGGTGGCCGAGTGGACGACGATGTCGGCGCCGTGCTCCAGCGGCCGGATGAGCCACGGGGAGGGAACGGTGTTGTCGACCATCACCGGCACACCGGCCTCGTGGGCCACCTCGGCGATGCCCGGGACGTCGAGCACGTCGTTGCGCGGGTTGCCGATCATCTCGCCGTAGAAGGCCTTGGTGTTCGGCCGCAGGGCGCGCCGCCACTCGTCGAGGTCGTCAGCGTCCTGGACGAACGTGACCTCGATGCCGAGCTTCGGGAGCGTGTGGCGGAACAGGTTGTAGGTGCCGCCGTAGAGCGAGGCCGCCGAGACGATGTGGTCGCCGGCCTGGGCGAGGGTGAGGATGGCGAGCGTCTCGGCCGCCTGCCCCGACGCCACCGCCAGCGCCCCGGGGAGCCCGATGGCGGTGTCCGGCGCCCCCTCGAGCGACGCGATGCGGGCCTCGAGGACCGCCTGCGTCGGGTTCATGATGCGCGTGTAGATGTTGCCGACCTCGGCGAGAGCATCGGCAACCCCCGCAACGACTTCCTCGACATCGAGGGCGTCGCCGGCGTGGCCCACGACAACGGCGTGCCGCTCATCGTCGACAACACGGTGGCGACGCCGTGGCTGATCCGCCCGCTGGAGTGGGGCGCCGACATCGTCGTCCACTCGGCCACCAAGTTCCTCGGCGGCCACGGCAACTCGATCGCCGGCGTCATCGTCGACGGCGGCAGCTTCGACTTCGGCGCCAGCGGCAAGCACCCCGGCTTCACCGAGCCCGACCCCAGCTACCACGGCCTGAAGTACTGGGAGGCGCTCGGCCCGGGCGCCTACATCATCAAGGCCCGGGTCCAGCTGCTGCGCGACATCGGCCCGGCCATCAGCCCGTTCAACGCCTTCCTGCTGCTCCAGGGCATCGAGACCCTGAGCCTGCGCGTCGAGCGGCACAACGACAACGCCCGCAAGGTCGTCGAGTTCCTGGCCGACCACCCGCAGGTCCGCAGCGTCCAGTTCGCCGGGCACCCGGACTCGCCCTGGCACGAGCGGGCCACGCGCCTCGCCCGGGGTCGGGGCTTCGGGTCGGTGCCGGCGTTCGTCATCGAGGGCGGCAAGGAGGCCGGCCAGCGCTTCGTCGAGGCGCTGACCCTGCACAGCCACGTCGCCAA
>DATGRC010000186.1:0-9328 GCA_035303865.1 Acidimicrobiales bacterium | reverse complement strand
CTGCGCCGCTGGTACGGGTTCACGAACATGCAGACCCGGGTGGCGAAGCGCCTCGAGCGCGTGGTGACGGTGTCGGAAAACTCGTTCAAGGACATCGTCCGGGACCACCAGGTCGACCCGGACCGCATGGCGATCGTGCCGGTCGGCGTGGACGTCGACATCTTCAAGCCGCTGCCCGGCGTCCAGCCGATCCCGGGGCGCCTCGTCACCACCGCCTCGGCGGACGTGACGATGAAGGGCCTCAAGTACCTGCTCGAGGCGCTGGCCAAGCTCCGCACCGAGCGCGACGACGTGCACCTCGTGGTCATCGGGAAGCGCAAGCCGGGCGGCTCGAGCGACGCCACGATCAAGAAGCTGGGCCTCGAGGAGCACGTCGAGTTCGTCACCGGCGTCCCCGAGGAGCGGATCATCGAGCTCTACTCCGAGGCCCAGCTGGCCGTCGTGCCCTCCCTCTACGAGGGCTTCTCGCTCCCGGCCATCGAGGCGATGTCCTGCGGGGTGCCGCTCGTCGCCACCACCGGCGGGGCGATCCCCGAGGTGGTCGGCGCCGACGGGGACACGGCCCTGCTCACCAAGCCCGGCGACAGCGAGGCGCTGGCCGCCCGGCTGCGCTTCGCGCTCGACCAGCCGGACCTGCGCCAGACCGTCGGGGCCCGGGGCCGTCAGCGGATCATCGACCGCTGGTCGTGGCGGCACACCGCCGAGAAGACCGTCGAGCAGTACCGGATCCGCCTCGAGGCCGAGAAGCGGAAGGCCTAGCGTGCTCACCGTCCGGTTCGACCAGCTGGGGGTCCGGCCGGGAGACCTCCTCCTCGATCTGGGGGCCGGCGGCGGCCGCCACGCCTTCGAGGCGTTCCGGCGCGGCGCCAGGGTGGTGGCCTTCGACTACTCGGCGGCCGAGCTGAAGGACGTGGCCGGCCTGTTCGGGGCCATGCTCGAAGCGGGCGAGGCCGGTGACGGCGCCGTGGGGGTCACCACCAACGGCGACGCGCTGGCGCTGCCGTTCGCCGACGCGAGCTTCGACCGGATCGTCGCGTCGGAGGTGTTCGAGCACGTCACCGACGACGTGCAGGCCTTCGCCGAGGCGTTCCGGGTGCTGAAGCCGGGCGGCACCCTCGCCGCCACCGTCCCGTCGTGGCTGCCGGAGCGGATCTGCTGGGCGCTGTCGGACGAGTACCACGCTCCCTTCGTGGAGGGCGGCCACGTCCGCATCTACGCCGAGGGCGTGCTGCGCACCCGCCTCGAGAACGCCGGCTTCGAGATCTACGGCAAGCACAAGGCCCACGCGCTGCACTCGCCGTACTGGTGGCTGAAGTGCGCGGTGGGGCCCACGAACGACGACCACCCGCTCGTGCGGGCCTACCTGAAGGTCCTCACCTGGGACATCATGCAGGTCCAGCCGGCGGGCACGATCACCCGCGCCCTCGAGAAGGCGCTCGACCCCGTGCTGGGCAAGAGCCTGATCATCTACGCTCGCAAGCCCGCCTCGGCCGAGGGAGCCTGAACCGATGCCCATCGACGTCCCCGGCCTCATCTCGGCCACCGACCTCAGCGAGACCGTCGACAGCCTGGCCGAGTGGCAGCGGCCCTCCGGGATGATCCCGTGGTTCCCCGGCGGCCACTGCGACCCGTGGAACCACGTCGAGGCAGCCATGGCGCTCGACATCGGGGGCCGGCACGCCGAGGCCGACCGGGCCTTCCAGTGGCTCGTCGACCTCCAGCGCGAGGACGGCTCCTGGCACCAGTACTACATCGAGGGCGAGGACGGCTCGACGCAGGTCGAGCAGGACAAGCTCGACGCCAACGTCTGCGCCTACATCGCGGCGGGCGTGTGGCACCGCTGGCTGCTCACCGACGACAAGGGCTTCGTCGAGGAGCTGTGGCCCACCGTGGAGCGGGCGATCGACTTCGTCCTCGACCTCCAGACGCCGCGGGGCGAGATCCTCTGGGCCCGCCACGCCGATGGCACCCCGTGGAGCTTCGCCCTGCTCACCGGCTCGAGCTCGATCTGCCACAGCCTGCGCTGCGCGATCGCCATCGCCCAGCTGCTCGGCCACGAGCGCCCGGACTGGGAGATCTCCGCCGCCCGCCTGGCGCACGCGATCCGCGAGGTCCCCGAGGCGTTCGCCCCCAAGCACCGCTGGGCCATGGACTGGTACTACCCGGTCCTCGCCGGCGTCGTGCTCGGCGAGGCCGGGTGGGCCCGGCTCGAGGAGCGGCGCGACACCTTCGTGATGGACGGCCGCGGCGTGCGCTGCGTCTCCGACCGCCCCTGGGTCACCGTGGCCGAGACCTGCGAGTGCGCGATCGCCCACCTCGCCGTCGGCGACCGGGACACCGCCGAGACCCTCTTCGGCTGGGCCCAGCAGTTCCGCCACGACGAGGACGGCCGCTACTGGACCGGCACCGTCTTCCCCGACGAGGCCCGCTTCCCCGTCGGCGAGCGCAGCACCTACACCGCGGCGTCGGTGGTGCTCTGCGCCCACGCCCTCGCCGGCACCACCCCGGCCAGCGCCCTCTTCGCCGACTCGGCGGGGGTCCTCCCCCCGCTGATGGACCTCTAGGACCTCCCCTCCCCCACCCCGCATCGAGGCCTCGTGCCCACGGTGGGTGGTGGGTTGGCTACGGTCCAACGATGGGCGTGGACGGAGCAGACCTCGTAGTTGGCGCGCGCACCCTCGGGGCGCAGGCATGGGACGTGTCCCTCCCGGCCGGCGCCACGGCACTGGCCGTGGCCGCCGCGGCGGCGATCGGCATGTGGTTGCTGTGGCGCTCGACCGCGCCCAACCGGCCCGCTGCCGGACCGGCCACGATGGAGCTGCGACCCGAGCCGCCGGCGGTGGTCGACCTGCTCACCGGCGGCTTCGAGGTGGAGGACGACGCCGTGCCGGCCACGGTCGTCGACCTCGCCGCCCGCGGCCACCTCGACATCGACGAGATCGGCCACCAGGTGCTCCTGCGGCCCCGCCAGCACGGCAGCCACACCGCCGACGTGCTCACCCCCTACGAGCGGCGGGTGCTGCGCCACGTCGCGCGCCACGTCGTCGACGGCGCCGCCCCCGCCCAGGTCCTGACGATCGGCCCGCGGGGCACCTCGCAGCGCTGGTTCCGCGGGTTCGTGCGGGAGGTCGCCGCGCACGGCCGCTCCCTCGGCCTGTGCCGGCGCCGCTGGGGGGTGCGCCACCTGGTGGTGGCGTGGGCGCTCGTGGGGGTGGCGTGGCTCCCCGCCTCGCTCGTCGGGTCGGGGGCGTCGCGCTCGTCGGTGCCGACCGACTGGGCCCAGGTCGGCAACCTGCTCGTCGGCCTGGCCTACGCCACGGCCCTCGGGCTCACCTGGGTGGCGCAGCGCATCTCCCGCAGCGACGCGCAGGTGGACACCCCCGCCGGCCTCGAGGCGGCGGCCCACTGGCTGGGGGTGCGGGACCACTACCGGTCCAGCCGCAGCTTCGAGGACAAGCCGGCCGCGTCGGTGGCCATCTGGGACCGGCACCTCGCCTACGCCACGGCGCTCGGCGTCGCCCCGGTGGTGCAGCGCCAGCTCCCGTTCGAGGTGGAGCACGACCGCCACGCCTGGAGCCTGGCCACCGGCCAGTGGCGCCGGGTGAAGGTCCGCTACCGGGCCCTCGTCCCCGGCTGGGGCCAGCACCCGCTGCGCGTGCTCCTCGAGTCGCTGCTGCGGGCTGGGATCGCCGGGGCGCTGTCCTACGGGGCGTTCCAGGTGGCCGGCGTCGAGCTCGACGAGGACACGGTGGCCCTCACCCCCGAGCAGCAGCAGTGGCTGTCGCTCGGCGCCATGGTGGTGGCCGTGGCGCTCGCCGCCGTGGCCGCGTACAACCTCGGCCGGGCGCTCCTCGGGGCGGCGGACCTGCTCCCCCGCCGCACCGTCGAGGGCGAGCTCGTCCGGAAGCGGGAGCTGGCCACCGGGCACCGGCTCCCCAAGATCGTCCAGCTCGCCCTGTGGGCCGGGCGGGACGAGCACGGCATCGAGCGGGACCGCCGGCGCCGGCGCCGGCTCCACCTGGCGATCGACGACGGGACCGACGAGCGGATCGTGGCCGTCGAGGTGCGCCGGGCCGTCTTCGACTCGGTGGCCCAGGGCGCCCGGGTCCGGGCCCGGGTCAGCCCCCGCCTGGGCTACGTGGCGTCGCTCGAGGTGCTGTCCCCGCCTCGGGCCTCCGCCGCCGACGAGCGGGCCGTCGCCCACCCGCTGGCCGCCGAGGCGGCGCGGCGGGTGGGGCCCCCCCTGGCCGGTGGCGCGCAGGCGGCCAGCGGGCGGCTCCAGCAGACCGCCGACGACCACGGCCGGCCCGAGGCCGCCAGCGAGGCCCAGGCCGCGGTGGCGCGGGGCCTGGCCGAGGGCCGAGCCCAGCTCGAGCAGCTCCGCCGCGACCCCCGGATGGCCGGCAACCCCGCCGCCGAGCTCCTCGACGCCTTCCTCGGGACCGACCCCACCGGGGGCCCGGACGCCGACGGCGCCGGGGCCGCGCCGCCCCCAGGCGGCTGACCGGCGAGGGCCTGGGCGCCGGGTAGCGTCCGGCGGGTGGACCACGACGCTGCCCTCCGTGCCCTGATCCGCGATATCCCGGACTTCCCGCAGCCCGGGGTGGTGTTCAAGGACATCACCCCGCTCCTCGGCGACGCCGTCGGCTTCACCACCGTCGTCGATCGCCTCACCGAGCATTTCGCCGGCCGGCGGATCGACAAGGTCGTCGGCATCGAGGCCCGCGGCTTCGTCGTCGCCGCCCCCGTGGCGCACCGCCTCGCCGCCGGGCTGGTACCGGTCCGCAAGCCCGGCAAGCTCCCGTGGGAGACGCAGTTCGAGGAGTACGACCTGGAGTACGGCACCGACCGCCTCGAGATCCACCAGGACGCCGTCGCCCCCGGCGACCGGGTGGTGATCATCGACGACGTGCTCGCCACCGGCGGCACGGCGGCGGCCGCCGCCCGGCTGGTGGAGGCGATCGGCGGCGAGGTCGTCGGGCTCGGCTTCCTGCTCGAGCTGGCGTTCCTGGGCGGCCGGGACCGCCTCGCCGGCCGGGACCACGTGTCGCTCCTCGTGTACGACTGATGGCCGGCCGCCCCCTCGTCGTCGTCGCGGTGCGGCCGGAGGCCGCCCACCTCGGCGACCTGGACGTCGACGTCGTGCTCACCGGGATCGGCAAGGTGGCGGCGGCGGTCGCCGTGAGCCGAGCGATCGCCGAGCGGTGCCCGTCGCGGGTCCTCAACGTGGGCACCGCCGGCGCGCTGCGCGACGGGCTGGACGGCGTGCACCGAATCGGGCGGGTCATCGAGCACGACCTCGACCACGACGGCCTCGCCGCGCTCATCGGCGAGCCGGTGGTCGGCGAGGTGGTCCTCGACCCGGACGAGCCGATCACGCTGGCCACCGGCGACGCGTTCGTGGCCGACGCCCACGTGCGGGCGGGGCTGGCCGAGCGGGCCCACCTCGTCGACATGGAGGGCTACGCGGTGGCCCGGGCCTGCGAGGCGGCCGGCGTGCCCTGCGAGCTCGTGAAGGTGGTGTCCGACACCGCGTCGGAGGGCGCGGCGACGTCGTGGAAGGAGCAGGCCGACCGCACGGCCCGGCTCATCGCGGAGGTCGTCCGCCAGCGCCTCGGCTGAGACCGGCGCCGCCGTCAGGCGCCGGTGCGGCGCAGCACGCGGAGGCTGCCGACGGCCCGGACCTCCTCGAAGCGGCCGGACTCGAGGGCGGGCCGGTAGATGTGGTCGTGCGGGGCCTGGCCCCCGTCGGCGGGGTCGGCGAACACGTCGTGGATGCAGAGCGTGCCGCCGGGGACGACGTGGGGCGTCCAGCGCTCGTAGTCGAGGCGGGCCGGTTCCTCGCCGTGGCCGCCGTCGATGAACAGGAAGGCGAGCGGCGTGGCCCAGGCGGCCGCGACGGTCGGGGAGTCCCCCACCACGGCCACGACCGTGCCCTCCAGCCCGGCGTCGTGGATCGTGCGCCGGAAGAACGGCAGGGTGTCCATCTTGCCGACGGCCGGGTCGACGAGGTCGGGCTCGTGCCACTCCCAGCCCGGCTGGTTCTCCTCCGACCCGCGGTGGTGGTCGACGGTGAAGAGCACCCGGCCGAGCTCGCGGGCGGCGGCGCCGATCCACACCGACGACTTCCCGCAGTAGGTGCCCACCTCGAGGAGGGGCCCGTCGACGGCCACCGACCGGGCCGCCTCGTAGAGCGCCTCGCCCTCGTCGGTCGGCATGAACCCCCGGGCCGCCTCCGCGTGCCGCCGGAGCTCGGGGTCGATCACCATCCGTCGTGGTGGATGATGGCGTCGAGGTCGCGGCGGGGGCCGGGCTTGAAGTCGGTGCCGATCGTGTGGGCCACTGGGATGAGGGCCCCCTGCATCACGTTGTCGGGCAGGCCGAGCAGCTCGGCGGCGGCCTGCTCGTGGATCAGGTGGAGCGTGGTCCAGCAGGTGCCGAGGCCCCGGGACCGGGCGGCGAGCATGAAGCTCCAGGTGGCCGGCAGGAGCGAGCCCCAGATGGCGGCCTGGAGGGCGACCGGCCCACCGTCGGTGCGGCCCTGGATCACCGGGATCACGTGCACCGGCACCTCCCCCATGTGCTCGGCGAGGTACTGGGCCGAGCTGATGACCCGGCGGGTGGCCTGCACGTAGTCCGGGTCGTCCTGGGGCAGCGCGGCGACGGCCGCCTCGGGGTCGGCGTACATGAGCTCGAAGCCCTGGCGGTACCACTCGCCCAGCTGGCGCCGCTTCTCCGGGTCGGTGACGACCACGAAGTGCCAGCCCTGCGCGTTGCTGCCGGTCGGGGCCTGGGTGGCCAGCTCGATGCACTCCCGGATCAGCTCGGGCGCCACCGGGCGGCTCAGGTCGAGCCGCTTGCGGACGGCCCGGGTGGTCGAGAGCAGCTCGTCAGGGGTGAGGTCGAGGATCGGCGGCATGGCCGCCGACGCTACCCGGAGGTGACCGACCGGTCAGGCGGGGCCGAGGCCGGCGTCCTCCTGGGCCATCACCTCGTCCAGCTCGGGCCGGCCGAACATGACCTGGTCGAGGAACAGGAACTTCGCCACCCACAGCACGCCGAAGCCGGCGATGTTGGCCGCCATGACGAGGAGCGTGGAGTCCGACATCCCCTTCACGAGGGTGACGAGCAGGGTGGACAGCAGGAGGCCGGCCAGCGTGAACACCCAGAACGGCAGGATCTCGCGGCGCAGGCTCACCCTGCCGTCCCGGCTCCAGACCCAGCGCTTGTTGAGCACGAACGCGGGCACCGCGGCCACGGACACGGCGGTGACGTTCGACCAGGTGGGGTCGGCGTCGACCACGCCGACCATGACGAACAGCACGGCCTGGGTGACGACCACGCCGACCACCGACACCATCGAGTAGCGGATGGCGAGGACGCCCCGTCCGCCGGTGACGCGGTCGAGGAGCGAGGAGAGCGAACGGAGCACAGATCGAGGCTAGGGGACGGCCGACCCGAGACCGGACCTCGGGGCCGGGCTCAGTCGAGGAGCGCGTTGGCCGCCACGACCTGGCTGAACCAGCGGGCGCTCGGCTTCGGGGTGCGGGCGAAGGTGGTGCGGTCCACCTCGACGAGCCCGAAGCGGGGCCCGTAGCCGAAGGCCCACTCGAAGTTGTCGAGCAGGCTCCAGCACAGGTAGCCCCGCACGTCGATGCCGTCGTCCAGGCAGTCGAGCACCCCCTCGAGCGCGCGGCGGAGGTAGGCGACGCGCTGGGCGTCGTCGTCGGTGCCGATGCCGTTCTCGGTGACGAGGATCGGCACGTTCCCACCGGTGACCTCCCAGGCCCGGCGGATCGTGGCCTCGAGCGCCTGGGGCCAGTACTCGTAGCCCATCGGCAGGACGGGGACGCCCGGCTCGTTGTCGAGGCGGCCGTCGGGGCCGATGCGGCTGCGGGAGTAGGTCTGGACGCCGACGAAGTCGTCGCCCCCGGTGGCCTCGAGGAACACGTCCTCCATGCTCCGGCGGATCTGGTCGCGCTTGGCCTCGCCGCCGTCGACGGCCTGGTAGTCGTCCATCGACAGGGTCAGCCCCACCGGCACCCCGGGGGCGGCGGCGCGGATGGCGTCGACGGCCTTGCGGTGCGCGTCGACGAACACCTCGTTGGCCCGGCGCCGCAGGTCGCGGTCGCGCTCGCCGGGCGGGAACACCCCGAGCAGGTACCCCATCGTGGCGACGATGTTCGGCTCGTTGATCGTGCAGGCCCGGCGCATCACGGGCGCCAGGTGGGCGGCCGCCCGCTCGCAGAACGCGGCGAAGCGGTCGGCGGTGCGCGGCTCCACCCACCCGCCCTGGTCGGCCAGCCACCTTGGGGTGGTGAAGTGGTGGAACGTGATCGTCGGCTCGATCCCCCGCTCCAGGAGGGCCTCGCCGATCCGCAGGTAGTGGTCGAGGGCGGCCCGGCCGTACTCCCCCTCCTCCGGCTCGATGCGGCTCCACTCGATCGAGAACCGGTAGGTGCCCACGCCCAGCTCGGCGAGGATCTCGATGTCGTCGCGCCAGCGGTTCCAGCTGTCGCAGGCGTCGCCGCTGGGCTCCACGCACCCGCTGCCGGGGGTGTGCTCCCACCGCCACCAGTCGTTGTTCCAGCACCCGCCCTCGATCTGGTGGGCCGCCGTCGCGGTGCCCCACACGAACCCGTCCGGGAACGCCCTCGTCGCTGCCATGGTGCGGCAACGTACCCGGCGGCGGCTACGCGAGGATGTGAGGCATGTCCCAAGACGCCGTCGATGCCCTCGTCAAGCTGCTCGATCTCGAGCCCATCGAGGTGAACCTGTTCCGCGGCGTGTCACCCGACGAGGACCGCCAGCGCGTCTTCGGCGGCCAGGTGGCCGGCCAGGCGCTGGTGGCGGCGGCCCGCACGGTGGAGCCCGGCCGCAACGTGCACTCGCTGCACGCGTACTTCCTGCGCCCCGGCGACCCCACCGTCCCGATCCTCTACGAGGTGGACCGGATCCGCGACGGGCGCACGTTCAGCACCCGACGGGTCGTGGCCATCCAGCACGGCCGGGCCATCTTCAACGTGCAGGCCAGCTTCCAGGTGCCCGAGGAGGGGCTGGAGCACCAGGACCCGATGCCCGAGGCCCCCGACCCGGAGACGCTGCCGGACTTCAAGGCCCGGATGGCGCCGTACGAGGCGTCGCTCGGCGAGTGGTACCACCGACCGCGACCGATCGACACCCGCCACGTGGACTGGGCCCCCTCCGACCGCGACGAGGCGCTGCCCCCCTACCAGCGGGTGTGGCTGCGGGCCGACGGCCGCCTGCCCGACGACCCGGTCCTGCACACCTGCGTGCTCACCTACGCCAGCGACATGACGCTGCTCGA
>DATGRC010000185.1:0-8264 GCA_035303865.1 Acidimicrobiales bacterium | reverse complement strand
GGGTGGGGGCTCGTGTAGCGCACCCGGCGGATGCCGTCCACGGACCCGACGGCGCGGAGCAGCTCGGCGAACATCGGTCGGACGCGCACGTCCTCACCGGCCTGGCGGGCGGCGAGCGCCAGGTCCCGACCGTAGGAGTTGACGTTCTGGCCGAGGAGGGTGACCTCGGTGACGCCGTCGGCGGCCGCGGCCTCCACCTCGCGCACGATGTCGGCGAAGGGGCGGCTGATCTCCTTGCCCCGCACGGCGGGGACGATGCAGAAGGCGCAGGCGTTGTCGCAGCCGATCTGGATCGTGACCCAGCCGGCCCACGGCACCTCCCGCCGCACCGGCAGGGCCGAGGGGAAGGTCTCGTGGTCCTCGGCGACGGTCTCCTCGAGGATCTCGACGACGGAGCGGCCGGTCTCGGCCGACTCGTGGAGCAGGTCGACCGCCCGGTGCACGTTGTGGGTGCCGAACACCACGTCGACGTGACCGGCCCGCTCGACGATCTGGTCCCGGTCCTTCTGAGCCAGGCAGCCGCCCACCATGATCTGCAGGTCCGGCTTGCGGTCCTTGAGGGACTTGAGGTGGCCGAGCGTGCCGTAGAGCTTGTTGTCGGCGTTCTCGCGGATGCAGCAGGTGTTGAGGACCACGACGTCGGCGTCCTCGGCCGACGCGGCGGCCTCCATCCCGTCGGCCTCGAGCAGCCCGGCGATGCGCTCCGAGTCGTGCTCGTTCATCTGGCAGCCGAAGGTGCGCACGAAGTAGCGGCGGGCGTCGGTCACGGCGCCAAGGCTAGGAGGTCTCGGCGCCCGCTCCCCAGCCGGATCCGGGCGCGCGGGCGGGTCGGGTGGTCGACCCCCGGGCTCGCCAGCGATCAGTTCAGGCGGTGGCCGTTGCTGGGCGCGGGCTCCACGAGGCCGTCGAGGTCGGTGAGGTCCATGGCCTCGTCGGCGGGAGGCGCCTCGTGCCGGCGGCGGGACCGATCCTCGATCACGAGCCGGATGGCGGTGCGGCGCTCCCCGTCGATCTCGATGTCGGCGAAGCTCGGGGTGCAGACGAGGTCGATGCCGCTCGAGGCGACGTAGCCCCGGGCGATGGCCATCGCCTTGATCGCCTGGTTGAGCGCGCCGGCGCCGACGACCTGGACCTCCACCGTGCCCGCCTGGCGGAGCACCCCAGCCATCGCACCCGCCACGGAGTTCGGGTTCGACTTCGTCGACACCTTGAGCTGCTCCATTGCGCCAAGGGTTCGACGGGGGCGCGGGTGATCCCTCCCGCCCGACTCTTCCGATTGTTCCGGATCGAGACGGACCGGGAGGGTACCCGAGCGGTCAGTCCCCCAGGGTGATCGGGAGGTCGTCGGGGTCGATCTCGCCGTTCTCGTCGACCGGCGGGAGCTCCTCCTGGTCGCCGAGGCCCATCTTCTGGCGGATCCGCTCGGAGATCTCGATCATGATCTCCGGGTTGTCGGCCAGGAACTGCTTGGCGTTCTCCCGGCCCTGGCCGAGCTGCTCGCCGTCGTAGGTGTACCAGGCGCCCGACTTCTTCACGATCTCGAGCTCGACGCCGATGTCGAGCACGCCGCCCTCGCGGCTGATGCCCTTGCCGTACATGATGTCGAACTCGGCCTGCTTGAACGGCGGGGCGACCTTGTTCTTCACCACCTTCACCCGGGTGCGGTTGCCGACCACCTCGACGCCGTCCTTGATGGCCTCGATGCGGCGGATGTCGAGCCGGACCGAGCTGTAGAACTTGAGCGCTCGACCGCCCGGGGTGGTCTCCGGCGACCCGAACATCACGCCGATCTTCTCCCGCAGCTGGTTGATGAAGATGCAGATCGTGTGGGTCTTGTTGAGGTTGGCGGTGAGCTTGCGCAGCGCCTGCGACATGAGCCGGGCCTGGAGGCCGACGTGGCTGTCGCCCATGTCGCCCTCGATCTCGGCGCGGGGGGTGAGGGCGGCCACCGAGTCGATGACGACGACGTCGATGGCGCCGGAGCGCACGAGCATGTCGGCGATCTCGAGGGCCTGCTCGCCGGTGTCGGGCTGGGAGATGAGCAGCTCGTCCACGTCGACGCCGATGTTGCGGGCGTAGACTGGGTCCATCGCGTGCTCGGCGTCCACGTAGGCGCAGATCCCGCCCATGCGCTGGGCCTCGGCCACGACGTGCATGGCGAGGGTGGACTTGCCCGAGGACTCCGGGCCGTAGATCTCGGTGACCCGGCCCCGGGGCAGCCCGCCGACGCCGAGGGCGAGGTCGAGCGCCAGCGCCCCGGTGGGCACGGTCTCGATCTGCATCGCGCCCTTCTCGCCCATCTTCATCACGGCGCCCTTGCCGTGGGCCTTCTCGATACTGGCCAGGGCGAGGTCCAGCGCCTTCAGCTTGTCCTTGTCTCGTTCCACTGGGACTCCTTCGTGCGGTTGCCGCCGACGGCGGCGGGCGAGCGGTCTGTGGGGGATGTCGAGGACCCTACGGAGAGGGTGTGACAGCGCCGGCGCGACCCCGTGGACCCGGCCAGCAGAACGACATCACTGTAGTTACGAACAGCCGTTCGATCAAGGACCCTGGGGCTCGAACACCGCCCCGGCCGGGGGCATCCCGCCGCCGGTGGGCACGTCCCGCCAGCGCAGGGGCAGCCCGGCCGCCGCGGTGGGCGTGGGGTGGTCCATGAGGTGCACGTGGAGGTGGGGCTCGCTGCTGTTGCCGGAGTTGCCGACCTCCCCGATCACCTGGCCGGCCTCGACCCGCTCCCCCGGCGCCACCCGCAGCGAGCCGCGCCGGAGGTGGGCGTAGGCGGCGAAGCGACCCTCGCCGTGGTCGACGATCACGTGGTTGCCGAGCACGAAGCGGGGACCACCGGCCAGCTCGCGGATGAAGCCCTCGACGACGAGGAGGTAGGCGAGCGCCCACCAGGACTCGCGGCTGCGGTGGTCGCGCTGCCAGCCGCACGTGCGCACGACGGTGCCGTCAGCCATCGCCCGCACCGGCTCCCCGAACGTGGAGAACGCCTCCGGGCGGCGCATCCCGAGACCGAAGCCGGGGCGGCGATCCCCGCGGGGGTGGAGGATGTCCACGGCGTGGGACTGGCCGTAGGCCCGCACGCCGTGGCTCGGCACCTTGTCGGCGGGGCTGTTGAGCGCGCTCCAGCGACCGCGCACCGGCGCGAGGAGCTCGGCCGGCGGCTCGTCGTCGCGCCGAGGCGGTCGCGTGAAGGCCGCGACGAGGAGCACGGGGTACGCGAGGAGCGCCGCGGCCGGCAGGCCGACGATGCGGTCGAGGGCCCAGACGAGGACGATGCCGCGCAGCCACCAGGGCATCCAGCGGGCCACGGCGCGCCTCATCGCCGGCCCCCCAGGACGGCGGCCAGGAGCGGGACGACCCGCTCCGGCGGCACCTCGTAGCGGCCCCGCAGGCTGCGGAGCCACCCGGTGGCGGTGAGGTGGCGGAGGTGGTGGTACACCTGGCCGCTCGTCCCCATCCCGTCGATGGCCTGGAGCTCGCGGGCGGTGGCCTGCCCGTGGAGGACGTGGCGGAGCAGGGCGAGGCGGACGGGGTGCCCGAGGGCCGCGAGGAGGTCGGCGGCGCGGCCCCAGTCCTCGGCGAGCAGCTCGTCGGCCCCGACGCCCTCCTGCCAGCGGGCCTCGGTGCCGCCGGGGGCGACCACCTCGCCGACGATCATGACGGCCCCGGCGCCACCCGTGCGGGCGTGGAGCCCCTCGAGAGCCCAGAAGGCGTCGGGGTCGAGGGCGGGCGCCGGCGGCGGGGGCGGGGCGGTCGCGATGGCCGCCTCCAGGGCGGCGATGCGGGCCTCCAGTGCCGCGAGCCGGTCGTCGTCGTCCATGGGAGTCGATGATTACGTAGTTGCGTAACCACGTCAACGGCACGGGTGCCGCCCGCGGGAGGGCTCGAGCACCTCGGCGGCGAACCGCCCTCCGTCCCCCTCCCCCGTCCCCGAGGAGCCCCGTGCCCGAACGAGCCGAGCCCCGCTGGTGGCGCCGCACCGTCGGTGCTGCACTCATCGGTGCCCTGGTGGCCGTGGCGGCGGCGCCGTCGCCCACCACCGCCGCCGAGACCGACCCGCCCCTGGAGGTCGACGCCGACTGGCACACGCTGGCCACGCCGCCGCTGCCCGAGGGCACCTTCGAGTTGCTCACGCTCTCGACGCTGCCCGACGCCGTCTCCGGCGGCGACGTGCTCGTCGGCGTGCGCGGGCTGCGCGAGGCCCAGGCGGCTGCGCTGCGGGTCCTCGCCGACGGCCGCGACGTCACCGACGCCTTCGCCCCCGTTCCCGGCTCGCCGGGCGAGGTGCGGGGCCTCGTGACCGGCCTGCCGCTGGGCGAGAGCGACCTCGTCGCCGAGGTGGGCGACCAGCGGGCCGTGCTCACCGTCCGCAACCACCCCGTGACCGGGCCGATCATCTCGGGACCGCACCAGGAGCCGTTCCGGTGCCGCACCGAGGAGGCGGGGCTCGGGCCGGCGCTCGACGACGACTGCTCCGCCGAGCCTCGCTACCAGTGGTTCTACCGGTCGCTCCTCGACCAGGGGTTCCACGAGCTGGCCGACCCGTGGGCCGGCTACCCCGACGACGTCGCCACCACCCGCCGGGACGACGGGGCGGAGGTCCCCTTCGTCGTCCGGGTGGAGAGCCGCACGATCAACCGGGGCATCGCCCGCCTCGCCGTGCTCGACGATCCGGCGGCGCGCGGCCCCGACGCGCCGTTCACCGCGGAGGGCTGGAACGGGCGCGTGTACCACGCCTTCGGCGAGTCCTGCGGCGTCGGGTACCAGCAGGGCGTCAACCACCCCGAGACCGTGCTCGGCGCCCTCGACCTCACCGCCATCTCGGCCGACAACCTGCTGATCAACCTCGTCGGGCTCACCGACCGGCTGGGCCGAGGCGACATCACCTCGCACTCCACGCTCACCAGCTTCGGGGTGCACTGCAACCCGCTGATCAGCATCGAGACGATGATGATGCTGAAGGAGCACATCGCCGAGCAGTACGGCCCGATCGAGGCGATCGTGGGCACCAACGGCTCGGGGGCCGCGCTCCAGCAGTACAACGCGGCGAACAACGCGCCGGGGCTGATCTCGGCCGCCATCCCCACGGCCACCTTCGCTGACATCGCCAGCACGGCGATGACGGTCACCGACTGCGGGCTCCTCCAGCGGTACTACGCCGAGAGCGACCTCGACTGGACGCCGGTCAAGCAGGCCGCCGTGAACGGCCACAACCTGCTCACCGGCACCGAGCTCAACGCCATCTGCCAGAGCTGGACCGACGCCTTCTTCGACCGGGTGATCGCCGAGGGTCGCTGCGCGGGCGACGACAGCTACCACCCGGTCGACAACCCCACCGGGGCCCGCTGCACGATCCAGGACGCCAACGTGAACCTCTTCGGGCGGGACCCGGAGACCGGCTTCGCCCGCCGGCCGCTCGACAACGTCGGCGTGCAGTACGGCCTCGGTGCGCTGCGGGCGGGCGTGATCTCGATGGAGGAGTTCCTCGACCTCAACGAGCGCATCGGCGGGCTCGACATCGACGGTCGCTTCTCCCCCGAGCGCCACGCCATGGACCCCGAGGTGGCGTCGATCCTCTACCGCCTCGGCGGGGTGATCGGACGGGGCGCGCTGGCCGAGACGCCGGTCCTCGACGTGGCCCCGTACCTCGACCTCATCCCGGTGGCGAACATCCACGAGGCGGTGCGCCCGTTCACGATCCGGGACCGCCTGCGGGCCCGGGGCCACGAGGCGAGCCAGGTGATCTGGCGGGGCGTGCTCACCCAGGCCGACGCCTACGACGCGATGGCCGAGTGGCTCGAGCGGGTGCAGGCGGCCCGCCCCGGCTACGGCGGCGACCACGCAGCGGCCGTGGCGCAGGCCCGCCCGGCCGGACTCGGCGACCGCTGCGCCTTCGGCACGATCGGCGGGCGCCTCGACCTGCCCGGCGGGCTCACCGCCCCGCTCGGCCTCGTCGAGCTGCCGCTGCTGCCGGGCCTCGACCTGCCCGACCTCAGCCTGCCGCTGCGGGTCGACGTGCCCGAGGACTTCGACAGCGGCCTCGGGCCCTGCTCGCTCGTGCTGCCGGTGACGGCCACGCCGCGGATGGTGGCGGGGATGCCGCGCTCCGACGACGTGGTGAAGTGCCAGCGCAAGCCGATCGACCCCGCCGACTACCCGGGCGGGCTCACCGACGAGCAGCGGGCCCGCCTCGAGGCGGTGTTCCCCGACGGCGTGTGCGACTACACGAAGCCCGCCGCCGAGGACGTGGAGCGGTCCCTGGTGTGGGTGAGCGTGGGCGGCGAGGAGCTGGAGGAGCCTCACGAGCTCACCTGGCGGGTCGCCCGCTCCACCCCCGCGCCCGCGGGGCCGAGCGCCGGCCCGTCCTCGCCGGATGCGCCGACCTCGCCCGCGCCGGCAGCGCCCTCGTCCCCCGGCGACGCCGCCGGCGGCGACCGGCTCCCCGCCACCGGGGGCGCGCACGCCACCGCGACCGCCGGGCTCCTGGCCATCGCCGGCGCCGCCCTCTGGGCGCTCCGCCGCCGCACCGCCTGAACCCACCGACGACCCGACACTGGCACGGCGCGTGCCAATAGTGTGGGGGCATGGGGTGGCGAGCGGAGGACGGGGGGCCGCGACGGCCCCAGCGGGTGCCCGGCTGGCTGGCGGGGCGACCGGAGCCGACGACCGCGCTGTCGGTGACGACCCGGCTGGCGCCGGTGGCCACGATGGTGGTGGGCGACCCCGGCGGGCCGCGCTACCTGCTGCGCCACACCGCCGGTCCCGAGGGCAGCGCCGTCGTCGAGCGCATCGACCCCGTCACGCTCGAGCCCGAGGCCGCCTCCCCCGAGCTGGCCGGCGGGCCGGTGTGGCCCGGAGGGGCCGCGGTGGCCCACGACGGCAGCGTCCACGTGGTGTTCGGGAACCACGCCCACCGCCTGGACGCCGACTGCCGGCCGCTGGCCAGCCGGACGCTGCCCCGCCACCGCCCCTACAACTCCTTCGTGACGCTGCCCGACGGGCACCTCGTCACCAAGGACTTCGGCGGCGCCACCCCGGCCCAGCCGGTGGCGGCCGACGAGCGCGAGCCCTGCGAGCTCGTCGTCCTCGACCCGGTGACGCTCGAGGTCGTCGACGCGCTGGTGATGCCCGAGGCCTCGATCGCTCGGCTCACCGCGGACGGCGACGCCGTCTACGTCGTCGGCGACACGAGCCTGCTGCGGGCCCGCTGGGACGGCCGCCGCCTGACGCTCGACGACGGCTTCCGGGCCCGCTACCGGACCCTCGACGGCCAGGGCTACGGGTGGGACTGCACGATCGCCGCCGGGGCGGCCTGGCTCCTCGACGACGGCGAGGGGGCCGAGCGCTACTCGGGGACCCTGCGGGGCCACGGCGTGGCCACGGCGCCGCTGCACCTCGTGCGGGTCGACCTCGCCGACGGCGCCGTGGCGCTGGCCGAGGTGTGCGGGCGGCCCGGCGGCCTCGTCGCCAACCCACCCCTCGTGGACGAGGCGCGGGGCGTCGCCGTGGGCTTCGACAGCGGCAACGGGGTGATCGCGGGCTTCGACGTGGACACCCTCGACCGGCGCTGGCGGCGGGACCAGGACCACGGCAGCCACCTCCTCCTCTTCGCCGACGGCGGCGAGCTGGTCTGCGGCGACGGCGCCGACGTGGTCGTCCTCGACGTCGCCACCGGCGAGGAGCGGGCCCGAGCCGACACCGGCCTGGGAGTGCAGTCGGTGGTGTTCCCCGCCCCCGGCCGCGGCTGCGCCTACGTGGTCGCCTTCACCGGCGTGGCCCGCATCGCCCCGGCCTGAGCCGGAGCCGGCGGGGCTCAGCCGGCGTGGAGCAGGCGGCGGCGCAGGCGGTCGAGGGCGGAGGTGACGGACAGCTGGCGGATGCGGTCTCGGTCGCCGGAGAGGCGCAGCTGGACGGCGTCGACGTCGTCGCCGACGGCCATCCCGAGCCAGACGGTGCCGACGGGCTGGCCCTCCTGCTCCACCGGGCCGGCGACCCCGGTCGTGGACAGCCCCAGGTCGGCACCGAGGCGGCGGCGGGCGCCGGCGGCCATCGCCTTGGCGCACGCCTCGCTCACCACCGGCCCCTCGGGCACGTCGAGGAGGTCGAACTTCACCTCGCTGTCGTAGGCCACCACCCCACCCCGGAACCAGGCGCTGGCGCCGGGCACGGTGACGAGGCGGGAGGCGAGCAGCCCACCGGTGAGCGACTCGGCCACGGCGAGGGTCAGGCCGCGCTCCTCCACCAGCTGCCCGACGACG
>DATGRC010000184.1:0-2770 GCA_035303865.1 Acidimicrobiales bacterium | reverse complement strand
ACCACCCGAGCTACATCGACTTCTTCGAGCAGTGCCTGGCCGAGACCACCGACCCGGTGGAGCTCGAGGCCCGCTACGAGAAGCAGTTCGCCGAGGACGAGTGGTACCGGCACCTCTACCGGACCAGCTACGCGTACCACGGGGTCCACCCCTTCTACATGTGGTACTGGGGCAGCCACGGCCTCCAGCACGTCGGCAAGGTGATCATCGTGGGCGGCGACCCCCGGGCCGTGCGGCGCCTCGGGTTCAGCCCCGCCTCCACCCTCCAGGACGCGCTCGAGATGGCGAGCGACGTCGTGGGTCGCGACGCCACGATCACCCACCTCCACAACCCGCCGCTGGTCATGGCGGACGTGACGTGAGCGGGATCGGTCGCCATGGGAGCTAGGTCCCAGGTGCTGCGGCTGGTGCGCAGGGCGACGTTGCTGCCGTTCCCGTACTCGGCGCCGACCACCCCGGCGGGGGTGGAGCCGCTGCCGCCGAGGCGCAAGGTGGGGGCGGACTACGACACCGCCTGGGCGCGGCGCTTCCCGGCCCGCCTGGCCCGCCTCGCCCTGCTCGAAGGGGTGATGCGACCCTCGGTGGCGGCGCTCGGCGCGCCCGAGCGTGCGGGGATCGACCGGCTGGCCGGGCTCAGCGACGGCCCGGTGATCTTCGCCGCCAACCACCACAGCCACCTCGACACCCCGGTGGTGCTCACCTCCATCCCCGAGCCGTGGCGCCACCAGGTGTTCGTCGGGGCGGCGGCCGACTACTTCTTCCGCAACCGCCTCACCTCGGCGGTCAGCGCGCTCGTGATCGGCGCCATCCCGATCGAGCGGTCCACGGTCACCCGCCGCTCCGCCGACCAGGCGGCGCGGCTGATCGAGCGGGGCTGGTCGATGCTGATCTTCCCCGAGGGCGGCCGCTCGCCCGACGGCTGGGGCCAGCCGTTCCGCGGCGGCGCCGCCTACCTGTCGAACCGCTGCGGCGTCCCCGTCGTGCCGATCCACATCGAGGGGACCGACAAGATCCTCCGCAAGGGCAAGAAGCTGCCCAACCCGGCCAACGTGCGGGTCACCTACGGCACGCCGCTGCGCCCGGCGGAGGGCGAGAGCACGAGCCGCTTCGCCGAGCGCATCGAGCGGGCGGTGGCCGAGCTGGCCGACGAGGCCACCACGGACTGGTGGCAGGCCCGGCGCCGCGCCGCCGCTGGCGCGACGCCCAGCCTCACCGGTCCCGACGCGCCGGCGTGGCGGCGGGCGTGGGCGCTCGGCGACCGGAGCCGGAAGCGGCGTCGCCAGAGCCGCTCCTGGCCGAAGCTCTGACGCCGGCGCGACCCACCTCCAGGCGCGCGCCCGCCAGCAACCAGGCGATCAGCCCCACTGCCGCCGCACCGGCGGCCGTCACGGCGAGCAGGGCCTCGAGGGTGGAGACAGCGACCATCACCTCGTTCGACGTGCGAGGCCCGCATCGGGTTCCCTCCGCGACACCGGCTGGCTACTCGACGAGGCGCAGCCCGGTGACGGCCATGCTCGGCGGGGTGGCCGGCAGGTCGACGACGAACTCGGTGCGGTGGGCGGGGTACACGTGCTCGGAGAGGAGCAGCGCCGCGCCCTCCGGGCTCGAGGTGACCCGCTCCACGTGCAGGACGGGCGAGCCGGGCGGCACCTGGAGGAGCGCCGCCTCGTCGGGGGAAGCGGCCGCGGCGCCGATCGTCTGGACCGCCCCGCCGAGGGGGACGTCGAGCAGCTCGTAGAACGGCGAGCGCTCGACGTCGTCGCGAGACAGGCGGTGGCCGAGCTCCTCGGGGCACCACACGGTGACGAGGGCGAAGGGCTCGTCGTCGGCCAGGTTCATGCGCCGCACCTCGAGGACGGTGTCCGCCCCCAGCACCTCGGCGGCCCGGGGCGGGGCCGGCACGAAGCCGAAGGACAGCACCCGCCGCTCCGAGCGGATGCCCGACGCCGCCAGCTGGGCCTCGATCGTGCCGAGGCGCCCGAGCGTCTGGCGCACCGGGTCGGTGGCGACGAACCACCCGAAGCCCTGCCGAGCGTCGATGAGGCCCTCCTCGCGCAGCAGCTCCAGGGCCTTGCGGATCGTGACCCGGCTCGCCGCGTAGGATGCCGACAGCTCGCTCTCGCTGGGCAGGAGGCGGCCCGCCACGAGCTCGCCGTCCCGGAGTCGGCGGCGCAGGTCCTCGGCGATCGTGCGGTAGCGGATCTCCCTCACTTGTCATATACTTGTATCACGTCGGTCGGGGCGCAAGGGCCTGCCGCTCCCCTCGACCGCCACCGTCTCCCCACCGTCCGCCCCGTGAGGTCTCCATGAGCGAAGTGTCCGCCACCACCCCGATCGAGCTCGTGCGGGAGGTGTACCGCCGGATGCCCGAGCGGATCGCCGCCGGGCGCGAGCAGCTCGGCCGCCCCCTCACCCTGGCCGAGAAGATCCTCCTCAACCACCTGCGAGGGACCGGCCAGGAGATCGACCGCGGGCGCACCTACAACGACTTCGACCCCGACCGGGTCGCCATGCAGGACGCCACCGCCCAGATGGCGCTGCTGCAGTTCATGACCGCCGGCCTGCCCGAGGTGGCCGTCCCCACCACGGTGCACTGCGACCACCTGATCCTCGCCAAGGAGGGCGCCTCGCTCGACCTCAAGTTCGCGCTCGACACGAACAGCGAGGTCTACGAGTTCCTGCGCACGGTGTCAGCCAAGTACGGCATCGGCTTCTGGAAGCCCGGCAGCGGCATCATCCACCAGGTCGTGCTCGAGAACTACGCCTTCCC
>DATGRC010000183.1:0-2769 GCA_035303865.1 Acidimicrobiales bacterium | reverse complement strand
TCCCCGACGAGCGAGCTCGGGAAGGTCACGAAGTCCACCCCCTTCGGCAGCCTCGACCACCCGTTCAACCCGCTCTCGGTGGCGATCGGGGCCGAGGCCAGCTTCGTGGCCCGCACCCACGACATGGACCGGAACCACATGATCGAGACGTTCCGGCGGGCCCACGAGCACCGTGGCGCGGCCTTCGTCGAGGTGTACCAGAACTGCAACGTCTTCAACGACGGCGCCTTCGAGGGCATCACCTCGAAGAGCGTGCGCGACGACATGCTCATCCCGCTGCGCCACGGGGAGCCGATCCGCTTCGGCTCCGAGGGCCAGTGGGGCGTCGTGCTCGACGCGCAGGCGGGGGCCCGGATCGTGGAGGTGGCCGAGGTGGGGGAGGACGCGCTCCTCGTCCACGACGAGACCCGCACCGACCCGAGCGTGGCGTTCATGCTCTCCCGCCTGTCGCGCGGTCCGTCCGAGCCCACCCCGATCGGCGTGTTTCGGGCCGTCGACCGGCTCGAGTACAGCGCCGAGGTGACCCGCCAGGTGGAGGAGGAGATCGAGCGGAAGGGGCCGGGTGATCTCGCCGAGCTGCTGCGCAGCGGCGCCACCTGGGAGGTGAGCTGAGCGGCCGCCCCCTGCGGGCGATCCTGCTGGCCCTCGCCGCGGGGGCCGCGGCGGCGCTGCTCGGCCTGCGCTGGACGGGCAGCACCGAGGCCGACCTCGGGCCCGGCCGCGTCGAGCTGACGGCTGGCCTGGGCCGGGGACAGACCACCGTCGGGCTCCCGCCCCTCGGACGGATCCGGGCCGAGACCCACCCGGTGCCGCTCGCCCTGGGCGTCCGGGTGGTCGCGGTCGACGTCGAGGCGGCCCAGCGCACGATCTCCGGGGGCGACCCGGTGGCGTCGCTGCAGTCCGAGATCACCAAGGACCTGCCGGAGGTGTTCCGACGCTTCGCCCGCCAGGTCCTCCTCTTCGCCGCCGGGACCGGCGCGGTGGCGGCCCTGCTCCTGCCCGGTCGGGGCTGGTGGCACGCGCTGCCCGGCGCCGTCGGGGGCGTCGCCGCGGTGGGGGTGCTCTTCCTCGCCGCGTGGGGCCCGTACGACATCGACGCCTTCCAGGAGCCGGTGTTCGAGGGCGAGCTGGCCCGTGCCCCGGGCCTCATCGCCGCCGCGGAGCGGAACCTCGAGGACCTGGAGGCGGTGCGCAGCCGGGTGGAGACCCTCTCGGACCGGCTGGCCGAGCTCTACGCGGCGAGCATCGGCGAGCTGCCGGGCGGCGCACCGGGGGAGACCAGCATCCTCCACGTCAGCGACATCCACCTGAACCCGCTCGGCGCCGAGCTCGTCGTCCAGCTGGCCGAGGACCTCGGCGTGGACGCCATCCTCGACACCGGTGACGTCACCACCTTCGGCTTCTCGATCGAGGCCCGCTTCGGGCGGATCCTGGCCCAGGCACCGGTGCCGTACTACGTGGTGCCCGGCAACCACGACTCGGCCCAGAACCGGGAGCAGCTGGCCGCCATCGACGGGCTCACGGTGCTCGACCGGGACGTGGTGGAGGTGGGCGAGGTCCGCATCCTGGGGGTGCCCGACCCCACCTTCACCGCCAGCAACGAGTTGTCCACCTCCGAGGCCAACGAGCGCAAGCTGGCGCTGGCCCCACGGGTGGCCGAGCTGGTGCGCGAGCTCGAGCCGGACCTGCTGGCCGTCCACGACGCCCGCCAGGCGGCCGACAGCGGCGGGCTCGTGCCGGTGGTGGTGGCCGGCCACACCCACCAGCGGGGCGAGACTGCGCTCGACGGCACCCGGGTCTTCACCGTCGGCTCCACCGGCGCCACCGGGCTCGGCGCCTTCACCGTGGACACCGACCTGCCGTACGAGGCCCAGGTGCTGCGCTTCGACGGCCGCCGGCTGGTGGCCATCGACTACCTCACCGTGCGAGGCGTGAGCGGCGACTTCACGCTCGAGCGCCGCCTGGTGCCCCCGCCCGACGACCTCGAGGAGGACGAGGACGAGGAGGCGCCCCGTGGGGACGACGACGACGAGGAGGCCGGCGCCCGGGCCCGCTGAGCCCGCGCCGGTCAGTCCAGCGGCCGGAAGAGCAGGCCGGTCTTCGGCTTGGGGTGGAAGAACGTGGTCTTCGGGGGCATGCGCTCCCCGCCGTGCGCGGTGGCCTCGATCTGCGCCACCGTGGCCGGCCGCAGCAGCACCCCGGCCTGGGCGTCGCTCCGGCGCACGGCCTCGCGCACGTTGGCCACCCCGTGCTGGTAGCGCAGCTCGTGGGCCGGCAGGTCGGCCAGGGCGACGTCGAGCCGGCTCGAGTCGAGGTCCCGCGCCGCCTCGACGAGCGCGGGCCGGGGACGCAGCAGCACCTCCCGGTCGGGCAGCACGAGGGTCAGGCACCCGGCGTCGGCCATGGCGACGCTGACCGGCCGGTCGGCCGGCGGCGCACCGGCGTCCTCGAACCACGGCTCGAGCGCGGCGAGCAGGTCGAAGCCCGCCGGCAGGCCGCTCAGGAGCCGGTGGATCGGCTCGACGGTGAGCTCGTCCTCCACCAGCTCCACCACGTAGGCCATCGTGGCCGCGGCACCGCCCGGGTCCACCCCGGCCGCCTCGAGCTCCTGGCGGTAGGCGAGCGACGTCTCGTAGCGGTGGTGCCCGTCGGCGATCACGACCGGGTGGGCGGCCACGGCGTCCGCGATGGCCTGGCAGGTGCTCGGGTCGTCGACGACCCACACCTCGTGGCGCACGCCCTCGTCGTCGACGAGGTCGGCCCAGGGCT
>DATGRC010000182.1:0-3536 GCA_035303865.1 Acidimicrobiales bacterium | reverse complement strand
CGAGACGGACTGGCCGATCTACTCGTACGTGGCGCCGATGTCCTGGCTCGTGCGCCGCGACGTGGGGCGGGGCCGCGACGAGCTCGGCTTCTCCACCTGGGACGAGGACGGCGGCGACGCCGACGACGCCGCCGAGGCGATCCTCGACGGCTCGATGCCGCCCTGGCCGTACACGCTCCTGCACCCCGGGGCCCGGCTGTCGGACGAGGAGGAGGCGATCCTCGTCGCCGCCCTGGAGGCGATGGACGAGGTGCCCTGAGCGCCGTCGCTACTCGAACACGGCGGTGCTCACCCGGATGGGCCTGAGCCGCTGGCCGACGGCGCTCGCGGCCTGCGCCGCCAGCGCCACGACCGTGGGGACGGCGACGACGAGCAGCAGCACCGTGCGGGTCGGGAAGACGAGCGGGTAGGGGGTGGACAGGTCGTCGCTGATCGCGTTCGTGAACACGACGACCGGCAGGAACCCCACCGGCACGGCGAGCAGCCCGCCGAGGGCGGCCAGCAGCCAGGCTCGGGCGCCGGCCATGCGGGCCAGCAGGCCGGGCGGGGCACCGGCCACGGTGAGGACGTCGCGCTCGTCCTTCGACTCGGCCGCGGCCAGGGCCAGGCTGGTGCCGACGACGAACAGGCTGAACACGAGGGCCAGCGCCGTCAGCGCCAGCTCGAGCTGGAACGGCGACGGCCCGGAGCCGGGCTGGTGGAGGTCGACGACGAGGGAGCGGCTCTCCACCCTGCCCTCGGGCAGGAGCTCCTCGCTCGCGTCGGGGAGGTCGGGGAGGAGGACCGGGAGGGCGTCGGGGTCCGCGCCGAGGTCGAGGACGGCGTCGCGCTGGCGCTGGGTGAGCGGCTCGTCCCGGACGAAGAGGGTGGCCGCCGGTTCGACCTCGAGTCCGTGGGCGACCGCGGCCTCGTCGGTGACGAGCGCGTCGCCGGCCCGCCAGCCGAGGTGGTGGTCCACGGCGAGCGCGACCGCGGGGATGGTCCGCTCCGAGGTGCTCGGCTCCTCGGATCGCGTCCCGATGGCCATCTCCTGACCGTCACCGGCCGGCAGGAGGACCGCCGCCCCGGTCTCCTCGAGCGCAGCCCGCTGGTCGTCGGTGAGCTCGAGCGCGTCGAGCACCTCCGGGGAGGCGACGAGCAGGTGCGGCGCCGACGTGGACGCGCTGGCCGGCTGGATCGGTCCCCCGCCGGCGGCGAGCTGCGCCAGCGGCGGGATCTCGAACCAGGGCCGGCTGCCGTCAGCGGTGAGGGGCGGGCGCGCCACCTGCAGGGTGGTCACCGTGGCGTCCGGCAGGGCCGCCTCGAAGCGAGCCAGCAGCTCGCCGTCGAGCGGGAGGGCGCGGTCCTCGTAGACCGTCTCGGTCCCGTCCCGGCCCGGGCGCTCGACCGTCTCGTGGACCGTCGCCACCACGGTGCGGGGGCTCGGCTCCAGGTCCTCGGGCTCGCGGGCCTCGAACCCCTGGAGCAGCGCAGCGGCGGCGATGGCGAGGCCCGCGGCCGCGCACACCGCCCCGACGACGGCACCGGTGCGGGTGCGGTGGCGGGCGAGGCCCCGGGCGGCCATCCGCCAGGCGCCGCGCAGGTGCGCCGCCAGGGGCTCGAGGCGAGCCACGAGCGCGGGGGCGATGGCACAGGCGCCGAGCAGCTCGGCGACGCCCCCCACCACGGCGACGAACGCCCACAGCTGGCCGGACTCGCCGCTGCGGCTGCCGACCGTGGCCAGCCCGAGCAGCGCGAGACCACCGGCGACGGCCGCCGCGCCGGCGGCGACCAGGCGGCGGGGCACCGGCGGCAGCGGCCGGCGCCCGGCCAGCGCGGCGAGGGTCGGGACCTTGGCGGCGGTGCGAGCCGGGATCAGCGCGGCGATCGTGGCGGCGACCACGCCCACGACGGCGGCGCCGGCCACCTCGACGCCGCGGTACGTGTAGGCGTCGATCCGGTGGTCGAGCAGGTGCTCCTCGATCACCCCGCGCAGCACGACGAGCGCGACGGCACCGAGGGCGAGGCCCGCGAGGGCGGCGACGACGCCGGTGACCGTGCCCTGGAGGACGAGCGCGGCCCGCAGCGTCGACGGTGAGGCGCCGCTGGCCGAGAGCTGGCCGAGCGCGACGAGCTGTCGTCGGGCCCCGACCGCGAACGCAGCGGCGATCACGATGCCGACGACGGTGAGGGCCACGGCGCCGAGCACGTACGCCCAGCGCACCCCGTCGTCGTTCGGGTCGGCGACGAGCGGGCCCTGCCAGCCGGCGAGGTGGAGGTCCCGGGTCAGGATCGAGCCGTCGGACGCCTCGGCGAGCGCGACCTGCTCGTCGACGGTCATCGGGGGGAGGTCGATCAGCCACCGATCGGGGGTGAGCGCCGTGTCGGGGCCCGGCAGCAGCGCCTCCATCGTCTCGACGGTGGCGTGGCCGACGTCGCAGGAGAGGCAGTCGGGCTGCTCGGCCTCGCCGACGATCGTGAGCGTGGCGCCGGTGGGCTCGAGCGCGACCGTGTCGCCCACCTCGGCATCGAGCGCCCGGAGCGCGCCGCGGCTGAGCGTGACCTCCCCGTCGCTGCGGGGCGCCCGGCCGGACACGAGGACCGGGCCGAGGGGGGCGAAGTCCTCGAGCCCGTCGAGGCTCGTCAGCAGCACCCAGGTGCGGGGCCCGCCCTCGGTGCGCAGGCCGACCGACGTCCGGTAGAGGGGCGCGGCGACCGCCCCCTCCGGGAGCTCGGGCTCGGAGGAGGAGAAGGCGCGGGCGTCAGCGGTGCCGTTGTGCCGGGCCCACTCGTCGGCCGGCGTCACGTGGTCGGTGCGGATGAGCGTGACGGCCATGACCATGGCCGCCACCGGCAGCGCCACGAGCAGCGTGACGAGCGCGGTGCGGCCCGGGCGGCGCAGGACGTCGCGGCGCGCGAGGCGGACGGCGAGCCGCCAGCGGGTCACGGTCCCACCTCGAGCGGGTCGAGGGGCGGCGTGGCGCCGACGGAGGACTCGTCGACGATGCGGCCGTCGCGCAGGAACACGACCCGATCGGCCCACGAGGCGTAGCGGGGCTCGTGGGTGACGAGCACCACCGCCGCGCCGGTGCGCTGGGGGAGGCCGGCGAGGAGCTCCACGACGGCGTCGCCGGTGAGGGTGTCCAGGGCGCCGGTGGGCTCGTCGGCGAGCAGGAGCTTGCGCTCCCCCACCACCGCCCGCGCCACCGCGATGCGCTGCTGCTGGCCACCGGAGAAGTCGTCGGGGAAGCGGTCGAGCTGCTCCTCGATGCCCACGCTGGCCAGCGCCTCGCGGGCCCGCTGTCGCGCCTCGCGGGTGGGGACGCCCTCGAGCTCGAGGGGGAGCATCACGTTCTCGAGCGCGGTGAGCGAGGTGACGAGGTTGAGGCGCTGGAACACGTAGCCCACTTCGGTGCGGCGCAGCGTGGCCCGCTCCCGCACGCCGAGGGGCGCCAGGTCGCGGCCGCCGACGCGGACGGTGCCGGCGTCGGGATCCTCGAGCGCGCCGGCCAGGTGGAGGAGGGTGGACTTCCCGCAGCCGCTCGGTCCCATCACGG
>DATGRC010000181.1:0-5006 GCA_035303865.1 Acidimicrobiales bacterium | reverse complement strand
GTGGTCGTCGTCACCGGTGGCTCCGGTGTGGCCACCTCGCCGGTGGGGCCGTCGTCGGTGTGGCCGACGAGCCGATCGCCGAGGTCGCGGAGGCGGTGGAGCTGCAGCACGTGGGCCACGTCCTGCACCGGGTGCCAGATGGCCAGCGAGCGGTCCCGGCCCGGGCCGAACGGCTTGCGCTCGGCCCGTTCCACCATGGCGTCGGCGTTCACGAGCGCGGCGAGGACGAGGCCGACCAGCATCACCACGAGCACGTGCCCGGCGGTGTGCTCGGCCGCGGGCCGCCGGCGCAGGCGCCGACGCCAGCCGCGCAGCGGCGGTTCGGGCGGGGAGGGGAAGGTGCCGGTCACGTCAGAACTGGAAGTAGATGAACGGGGCGACGCCCTCGGGGCCGAGGACGTCGATGGCGGTGAGGGCGCCCGCCACCGCGAGCGCCTGGGGCACGAGCCCCAGGGAGGCGAACCGCTCCTCCCACCGCCGCACCGCGGTGGGCGGGACGATCTGGCTGAGCAGGGCGAGCCCGATGACGAGGAGGACGCCGGTGGTGACGAGCGGGGCCGGCCCGGAGGCCGTGGCGATGCTGTGCAGCACGTCGAGCGCGGTGCGCACCGAGTCGGCCCGGAAGAACACCCAGCCGAGGCACACGACGTGGAAGGTGACGAACCACTGGAACAGCGCCGTCGCCTCCGGCGGGAACGCCGGTGGCCGGTCCTGCGCCGCCCATCGCTCCCGCACCCACCGCTCGGCGGCGAGGTAGCCGCCGTGGAGCGCGCCCCAGACCACGAAGGTGATCGCCGCGCCGTGCCAGAGCCCGCCGATCACCATCGTCAGGAAGAGGTTGCGGTACGTGGCCCGCACGGTCCCCCGGCTGCCGCCGAGGGGGATGTAGAGGTAGTCCCGCAGCCAGCGGGACAGGGTCATGTGCCAGCGCCGCCAGAACTCCTGCAGCGTGCGGGCCCGGTACGGGGCGTCGAAGTTCTGGGGGAAGCGGATGCCGAGCAGCAGGGCGCAGCCGATGGCGATGTCCGTGTAGCCGGAGAAGTCGGCGTAGATCTGGATCGCGTAGCCGTAGACGCCGGCGAGCACCTCGAGGGAGCTGTGGGCGCCGGGCGCGCCAAACACCGGGTCGACGAGCTCGCTGGCCAGGTAGCTCGAGACGACGACCTTCTTGAACAGGCCGAAGGCGATGAGCCGGAACGCCTCGCCGACGGGGATCGATCGGGGGTCGGCGCGGCGGCGCATCTCCGGTGCGAACTCGCTGGCCCGCACGATCGGGCCGGCCACGAGGTGGGGGAAGAACGACATGTAGAGGGCGACCTCGTCGAGCCGCATCGGCTCGAGCTGCCCCCGCCCGATGTCGATCACGTAGCTGAGGGCGTGGAACGTGAAGAACGAGATGCCGACCGGCAGCGCGATCTGCAGGAGCGGTGGGGTGACGTCGAGGCCGAGGGCGCCGAGCGCGTCGGCGAACGTGTCGACGAAGAACCCGTAGTACTTGAAGAACCCGAGGAAGGCGAGGTTGACCACCACGGCGGCGCGCACGAGGTTGTGGCTCGCCGCGGTGGGGGAGCGGTCCTCGGCGAGCGCCCGGCGCACGAGCTCGCCGAACCCCCAGTTGACGACGATCGACCCTGCGAGCAGCCACACGAAGCGGGCGTCGGTCCAGCCGTAGAACACGAAGCTGAGGGCGGTCATCACCCACAGCCAGAACCGGTAGGTGGGACGCAGCAGCCAGCTCACCGTGTAGGCGATCGTGAAGAAGACCGCGAAGGCGACGGTGGGGAAGAGCACGGCTGGTTGGACGCTACTGCCGCGGCTGGGCTTCGACGCGGTATGCCGAGACGTGCACCTCGCTGTCGGGCCCGAAGGGCTCGCCCCGCCACCCGCCGGTGCGGGACACGAGCTCGAACCCGGCCCGGGCGGCCAGGGCGTCGAGCTGGGTGGGCGTGAGGTAGCGCAGGTGCCAGGGCCGGAGCCGGACGCCGCGCTCGGTGAGGTGGACGTGCTGGCCGGTGACGGTCTGCGCCTCGGGGTCCACGATGCTCACGGTCAGGACCACCTCGTCGGCGGTGATCCGGCGGGGCTGGACGGCCCGCTCGGCGGAGGGGCCGAGGTCCTCGCGGGGCACGAACGCCTCCACGACGAGCCGCCCGTCGGGGGCCAGCACGTCAGCCACCCTTCGCAGGCAGGCCAGCTGCGCCTCCTCGGTGGGGAGGTTGAGGAACGTGTTGAACGCCACGAGCACGACGGCGAAGGGGGGCGGGTCGACGAGGGGCAGCGCCGCCATGTCGCCGAGCGTGGCCCGCACCCGCTCGCCCCCCGGCTTGGCGGCCAGCGCGGCGAGCATCGACGGGGAGGCGTCGACGCCGTGCACCTCGACGCCCCGTTCGACCAGCGGGAGCGCCAGGCGGCCCGACCCCACCCCCAGCTCGAGGAGCGGGCCGCCGCCGACCTCGGCGACGAGTGCGGCGAGGTGGTCGGCGCAGGCCTCCGCGTCGGTGACGCCCTCGTACCAGTCGTCGTAGACGTCGGCGAAGCGCTCCCCGTACGTGCTGGCGTCGTAGCCCTCCACCGCCTCAGTGTGTCGCCTCGGGCGGGGGCAGCACCCCTCCGGCGGCGGCGCCGACCGCCGCGAGGGCCCCACCGCCCGGGCCGGCCCGGTAGAACAGGGCGATGGAGTGGGTCGCCCCCGAGACCGGTCCGCCGCCGCCGACGGCCGCCCGCCCGCCGACCGGGCCCGCCCCCGCGCCGCGTCCCGGTCGCGACCGCCCGCTCGGGGTTCCGCGCCTGGCGCCGATGACCGCGTCCGACGTCCTCGACGGCGCCTTCGACGTGTTGAAGGGGGCGCCGGGCACGATCCTCGCCTTCACCGCCGTCTTCGCCGTGCCGGTGCAGCTGCTCGGCGCGTGGCTCCAGCGGGACCTGCTGGGCGGCGACTCCCTCCTCGACATCATCAACGAGACCGATACCTCGCTCGACGCCGTCGAGTCGACCAGCCCGGCCGGCGACCTGTGGGCGCAGATGGTGCTCCTGTTCGGGCCCTCCCTGGCCCTCGTGTTCATCGCCGCAGGCCTGGTGCGCCTCGTCGGCGCCTGGCAGACCGGCGGCGACCTCGCGCTCGGCGAGCTCGTGCGCGGCTCGCTGCGGCTGGCCTGGCCGCTGCTCGCCAGCTGGTTCCTCGTCCACCTCGCCGAGGGGGTGGGCATGCTCCTGTGCGGGTTCCCGGCCCTGGCGGCGATGACCTGGTTCCTCGTCGTCGCCCCCGTCGTGGGCGCCGAGGGCCTGGGCCCGATCGAGGCGATGCGCCGCTCGGCCCGCCTCACCTCCCGGCGGTTCTGGCCGGTGATGGGCCTGGCCATCCTGTCCGGCCTCGTGTCGACCCTGTTCGGGTACGCGCTCGGCCTCGTCCCCACCACGCTGTCGCTGCTGGTGGGCACGGACGGCCTGGGCTGGCTGGTCGTCGCCGCGGCGGGGATCATCACCTCGCTCGTGACGATGCCGATCGTGGCCGCCGCCACCGTCCTCATCTACCTCGACCTGCGCGTCCGCACCGAGGGCTTGGACCTCGAGCTCGACGCCCGCGAGGTGCTGCCCGCGTGAGCCGAGCGCCCCGGAGCCGACCCCGGCTGTGCTGAGCCTGCCCCCGCCGGTCCACGACCCCGACGAGGTCCGCGAGGCGGCCGACGCCATCCTCGCCGACCCCCGCTACGACGTCCCGCCGGAGCCGCTGCCCGAGCGTATCCTCGGGTGGTTCGCCGAGCAGATCGGCGAGGTGCTGGGCAGCGTGGTCGGCAGCGGCGCCGGGGCGGTCATCGCCTGGGCCGTCGTGCTCGCCGCGATCGGCTTCGTCGTCTACCTGATCGTCCGCTACGGCCGCGTCGGCCGGATCGAGCTGCCCGCCCGTCCCCGAGCCTCGACGATGGTCGAGCTGTCCCGCAGCCCGGCCGAGTGGCGGGCCGAGGCCGACGCCCTCGAGGCCGAGGGCCGCTGGCGGGAGGGCCTGCGGGCCCGCCACCGAGGGCTCGTCGCCGAGCTCGTCGGCCTCGGGGTCATCCCCGACCAGGCCGGGCGCACCGCCGGCGAGTACGCCGCCGACGTCCGCCGTCACCTGCCGGCGGCCGCCGAGCCGATGGCCGCCGCCACCGCCCTGTTCGAGCGGGCCTGGTACGGCGGCGCCGCCACCGGGCCTGACGAGGCCCAGCGCTTCCGCTACCTCGAGGCTCGGGTGCTCGCCGCCCCCGCGACCCGAGGCGGCGACCGCGAACCAGCCGGGACGGTGCCCACGTGAGCGCCCGCCGCCGACCACCGCGCGGCGCGGTGATCGCCGCCGCCATCGCCGCCGCTGCGGTGGTCGTGGCCCTCGTCTCCGGCCCGCCCCGACGGGAGGGCCCGCCCCTCGACCCCCGGTCCGACACGCCGCTCGGCACGAGCGCCCTCGTCGCCCTCCTCGAGCGCTTCGGGGCCGAGGTCGAGCTATCCGTCGGCCTGCCCGACCGCGCCGACGACGTCGCCCTCGTGCTGCAGGACCGCCTCGACGAGGAGCAGACCGGCGCCGTCGTCGAGTGGGTGCGCCGCGGCGGCACGCTCGTCGTCACCGACCCGGGCTCGTCGCTCAGCCCGATGGTCCGCGCCGGCGGGCTCCTGCCCGACACCGAGCCCGTCGAGCCCGGACGATGCACGATCGACGCCCTCGACGGCATCGGCGACGTCGACGGCGGCGCCGCCGTCCGCTACGAGGTCCCCGCCGGCGCCGACGCGTGCTACGGCGACGCTGAGGCCGCCTACGTCGTCACCCAGTCCTTCGGGGCGGGGGAGGTGGTGGCCGTGGGCGGGGCGGCCTTCGTCACCAACGACAAGCTCGACGAGCACGACAACGCCGTCCTGGCCCTCGCCCTCCTCGCGCCCGAGCCGGGGACCGCCGTGCGCTTCGTGGACCCGCCGCTGCCGGTCGGCGGGGGCGACAAGGCGCTCACCGACCTCGTCCCCGACGGCGTGAAGCGGGCGCT
>DATGRC010000180.1:0-3997 GCA_035303865.1 Acidimicrobiales bacterium | reverse complement strand
AGGCCTGGTACCGGCAGCTGTGCAAGCGGCCCTGCTTCCACGACGAGTACCTCCAGTCGTTCAACCGGCCGACGGTCCACCTCGTCGACACCGACGGCAAGGGCGTGGAGCGCATCACCGAGCGGGGCGTCGTCGTGGCCGGGGTGGAGCACCCGGTCGACTGCATCATCTACGCGTCGGGCTTCGAGGTCGGCACCGACTACACCCAGCGCACCGGCTTCGAGGTGATCGGCCGGGGCGGCGAGAAGCTCTCCGATCACTGGGCCGAGGGGATGCGCACCTTCCAGGGCATGCAGGTGCACGGCTTCCCCAACGCCTTCCTCGTGCAGCTGGCCCAGGGCGCCAACCTCATCTCGAACGTGCCCCACAACTTCGTGGAGGCCGGCCGCACGATCGCCATGCTCGTCGCCGACGCGCTGGCCCGGGGCTGCCGCGAGGTCGAGGTGACCCGGGAGGCCGAGGACGCCTGGATGGAGCTGCTGCTGTCGGCTCCGGCCGGCGGCGTCATCGGGTCCGCCGACTGCACCCCCGGCTACTACAACAACGAGGGCCATCCCGAGGGCCGCAACCGCGAGTGGTTCCTCGGCTACCCCGGCGGCGCGATGGCCTTCTTCCAGCACCTCGACCGCTGGCGCTCCACCGGCACCTGGGACGGCCTCGAGCTCCGCTGACCACCGTCCCCCGACCGTTCTCGGGCTGCGATTCGGACCATGCCCGGGTTCCTGGCCCGAGAACGATGCACACCCGGCGCCGCCACCACCCCGGCACACCCGAGCAGTCGACCGTTCTCGGGCCGTGATCCGGACCATGCCCGGGTTCCTGGCCCGAGAACGGTCGGGCCGCGGGTCAGCCGGGCTCTTGGGGCTCGGGGGGATCGGCGGCGGTGTCGTCGACGACGCCCTCGGCGGGTGAGTCAGTCGGCACGTCGGTGCCGGGGTCGGTGGAGTCGTCGCCGGGATCGTCGGGATCGGGGGCGGGCATCTCGTCTGGCTCGGAGGCGGGTTCGGGAACGGGCATGTGGTGCCGCTACCCGCGACGGCGATGGTGGAACCACCGCCCCGCCCGGTAGACATCTGCTTGGCCAGCTACCTCCGACCGCAGGGAGCACGAGATGACCGACCCCATCCCCGACCCCGAGGAGCTCGACGACGACGAGGACCTCGAGGTCCTGCCGGACGACGAGCGTCCGGTGCTCCCCGGCGAGCCGCCTCACGTGCCGCTCCCCGACGAGGAGCGCCCCGTCCCGCCCGACGTCGAGCCCGACGAGGTCTGACCCCGCGGCCGCCGGTGGCCCGGCCGGCGCCGGTCAGGCCACCTGGGCCAGCCGCTCCCCCACCCGCTGCACGACCTTGCGGACCGTGGCCGGCTGCAGGTCGTGATCGGCGCCGACGGTGACCGCCGGGGACCGGTTGCCCGCGGCGCGCTCCAGCGCGACGCCCAGGTAGATCCGGGCGTCGCGCTCGCCCACCCGGGCCAGGCCGTCGGCCAGCCGGCGAGCCGCCGGGTGGCGCCGGGCCGCCTGGCGGAGCACGTCGAGCGGGTCGTCGATCGGCTCGACCGGCGGTGGGGCCTCCAGCTCGAGGTGCTGGTCGTCGAGCGGGCTGGCGAAGGTGCCGACGTGGCGGTGGACGACCCGCCGGATCCGGTGGTGCGCCCACACCCAGGGCCAGGCCCCGTCGGGTCGCCAGGCTCCGGCCACCTCCGCCACCGCCTCCGCCGCGTCGAGCGTGAGCTCCCAGACCTCGTCGGCGTCGAGGCGCAGGTCGAGGCGCCGGGCCTCGGACCGCACGAGCCGGGCCAGGTCGGTCTTGGCCAGCTCGTGCAGCTCGAAGATGGCGTCGCTGTCGCCCGCTGCGATCCGACCCATGAGCTCCGCCACCGCAGCCCGTCGGTCCGCCTGGAGCGGCTCGCTCACCTGGCCGCTCCCATTGTCTGTCGCCCGCAACGCTTCCATGCCGCCGCACGGTACGAAGGGGGTATGACACTGCTCCCGGAGGCGGTCCGCGGGCGGACCGGATCGGCACCTCGGGCCCTAGGTTGAACGGGGTTGGACGACGCTCACCGGAGGTGCGGACGTGGCTGAACCGGCGCTGCTCGAAGCCGTTCGCGGGGATATCACCGTCCAGGCCGTGGACGCCATCGTGAACGCCGCCAACTCGTCGCTGCTCGGCGGCGGCGGGGTGGACGGCGCCATCCACCGGGCCGCCGGCCCGGAGCTGCTCGCCGAGTGCCGCCGGCTGCGCGAGACCGAGCTGCCCGACGGGCTCCCGGTGGGCCAGGCCGTGGCCACCGGCGCCGGGAAGCTGCCCGCCGGCTGGGTCGTCCACACGGTGGGCCCGAACCGCCACGCCGGCGAGACCGACCCGGCCCTGCTCGCCTCGTGCTTCGAGACGTCCCTGGCCGAGGCTGTGCGGGTGGGCGCCCGCAGCGTCGCCTTCCCGGCCGTGAGCGCCGGCGTGTTCGGCTGGGCCGGCGACGAGGTGGCCCGCATCGCCGTGGACACCGTGGCCCGCTCCCGCCACCGCGAGGCCCTCGAGCTCGTGCGCTTCGTGCTCTTCAGCGACGAGCTCCACCGGGCCTTCGCCGACGAGCTCGCGAAGCTCTAGCGCCGAGCGCCATGGGCGACGGCGGGACGCGGCCTGCCGGACCGCGGCAGTCCTCGGCGGGCGGACCCGGCGCCGCCACGCCTCCCGCCCCTGCCGTGCGGTCCGGCACTAGGTTGCCGGCCGTGGGGACCGACCAGCTGCTCCCGCTCCCGGGCCAGCCGGCGGGCGTGCCCTGGCCCAACGACGCGTGGCCCACCGCGCCGGCACCGCCGGCGGTGCGCGAGCTCGTCGACGAGATGTTCGGCCAGCCTGACCGCTACGGCGACACCTACGCGGTGGTCGTCGTCCAGGGCGGGCGGCTTCTGTGCGAGCGCTACGGCGGCGCGCTGCCGTCGTTCGTCCACGAGCCCACCCCGGTCGTGCCCGACACGCCGCTGCTGTCGTGGTCGATGGCCAAGTCCGTGCTGCACGCCGCGGTCGGGATCCTCGTCGGCGAGGGTCGCCTCGACCCGGCCGCGCCGGCCCCGGTGCCGGCCTGGGACGACGACGAGCGGGCCGCCATCACCCTCGACGAGCTGCTCGAGATGCGCGACGGGCTGGCCTGGAACGAGGAGTACGTGGACGCCGGGGTGTCCGACGTGATCGAGATGCTCTTCGGCGCCGGGGCGAAGGACGTCGCCGCCTACGCCGAGGCCCGGCCCCTCGCCCACGAGCCGGGCCGGGTCTTCAACTACTCGTCGGGGACCTCGAACGTCGTGTCCGCGATCGTGGGGCGCACGCTCGGCAGCCCCGACGCGGTGCGGCACCTGCTGCTCGACCGGCTGCTGCACCGCATCGGGATGCGCAGCGCGGACCCCCGCTTCGACGAGGCGGGCACGTTCGTCGCGTCGTCCTACGTGTACGCCACCGCCCGGGACTGGGCCCGCTTCGGGCTGCTCTACCTGCGCGATGGGTGCTGGGAGGGCGAGCGGCTCCTGCCCGAGGGCTGGGTGGACCACGGGCGCCGGGTGCGCTCGGTGGACCCGGAGGACGGCCGCCTCTACGGCGCCCACTGGTGGGTGGAGCCCGACGACCAGGCCCGGGGCACCTTCACGGCGGTGGGCTACGAGGGCCAGGCGGTGTCGGTGTGCCCCGCCCTCGACGCGCTCGTCGTGCGCCTCGGCCGCACGATGGAGCCCGAGAAGACGAACCTCGCCCCCTGGCGCCGGCAGGTCTTCGACGCGCTCGAGCAGGCCTGAGCCCGCGCTGCCCGCAGCCGGACGTGGGCCGCGGGGGCCTCAGCCCTCGGGGACGTGGCAGACGGCCTCGACGTTGTTGCCGTCGGGGTCGCGCACGAAGGCGCCGTAGTAGCCGGCGTGGTACTCGGGCCACTCGCGGGGCTCGTGGAGCACCTCGGCGCCGGCGGCCACCGCGGCGTCGAAGAACGCCCGCACCGCGGCGCGGTCCGGGGC
>DATGRC010000179.1:0-7199 GCA_035303865.1 Acidimicrobiales bacterium | reverse complement strand
TGAACCCCTACGCCAGCACGCTCGGCGCGCTCGAGTTCGACCGCGACCGCCACGCCGCCGAGGTGTCGGCGCTCGTGCGGGCCTCGGGCGCCCACCTCGGCGCGGTGATCGACCCGGACGCCGAGCACCTCACCCTCATCGACGACAGCGGCCACGTGCTGTCGGGGGAGGAGGCCCTGCTCGCCTTCCTGTCGCTCGTCAGCGGGCACCTGCTCGGCGACACGATCGCCCTGCCGATCACCGTCACCCAGCACGCCGAGGCGATCGCCGGCGCCCACGGCGTGCGGGTGCGCCGCACGAAGGTGTCCACCTCGGCGCTCATGGACGCGGCCTCCGAGCCCGGCGTCGGGTTCTCCGGCAACGTCGACGGCGGGTTCATCCTCCCCGGCTTCCTGCAGGCCTACGACGCGGCGGCCAACCTCGTGAAGCTCCTCGAGCTCCTGGCCCGCAGCGGGGAGCGGCTCTCCACCGTGGTGAACCGCCTGCCCCGGCCCCACATCGCCCACGAGACCGTCGTCACCCCCTGGGAGCAGAAGGGGATGGTCATGCGCTCGCTCGTGGAGATGAGCAAGGACCGCGAGGTGCAGCTGATCGACGGGGTCAAGGTCCGCCACGAGGGCGGCTGGGCGCTGGCCCTTCCCGATCCCGAGGAGCCGATCACCCACGTGTGGGCGGAGGCCGAGACCGACGCCGACGCCCGGGCGCTGGCCAAGGAGTACGCCCGGCGGATCCGCCAGCTCCTGCGCTGAGAACCCTCGACCCGCCGTCGAGGGTTTCCGATAGCCTGCGCTGCCATGCAGACCCCCGACGACCTGAAGTACTCCTCGGACCACGAGTGGATCCGCGTCGAGGGCGACGGGGTGCGTGTCGGGATCACCGACTACGCGCAGGATGCGCTCGGTGACGTCGTGTTCGTGGACCTCCCCGAGGTCGGTGCCGAGGTCACCGCTGGGCAGTCGATCTGCGAGGTCGAGTCCACCAAGTCGGTGTCGGACATCTACGCGCCGGTGACCGGGACGATCACCGAGGTCAACGCCGACCTGGCCGACGCCCCGGAGCGCCTCAACGAGGACCCCTACGGGGAGGGTTGGATCTTCACGATGACCGTGACCGATCCATCCCAGCTCGACGGCCTCCTGGACGCCGACGCCTACCGGGCCCTGGTCGAGGGCTAGGCGGTGGCCACGGTCACCTGCCCTCGCTGCGGGCACGCCAACCCGGCGCCGGCCAACTTCTGCTCGTCGTGCGGGGCCGAGCTCGTCCCCGAGCCCGACCACACCACGGCCACGGTGGCCGTCCCGATCGAGCCCACCGGCGAGCCCGTCGAGCTCAAGCCCGGTGACCTCCCCGCCGGGGTGGGGATGCTCGTGGTCACCCGGGGCCCGAACTCGGGGTCGCGCTTCGCCCTCGACGCCGACCGCATCTCGGTCGGCCGGCACCCCGACAGCACCATCTTCCTCGACGACATCGCCGTGTCGCGCCGCCACGCCGAGATCCACCGCACCCCCGACGGGTACCGGGTGGTCGACGTCGGCTCCCTGAACGGCACCTACGTCAACCGGGAGCGGGTGGAGCAGGCCGACCTGGGCGACGGCGACGAGCTGCAGATCGGCACGTTCAAGCTCGTGTTCCTCGCCGGGACGAGGTGAGCGCGTCGATGGCCGACCGCTCGCACCTCTCGATCGGCGAGGTGCTCAGCCTCCTCCAGGACGACTTCCCCGACGTCACGATCTCGAAGATCCGGTTCCTGGAGAGCCAGGGGCTCCTCGACCCCGAGCGCACCCCGTCGGGCTACCGGAAGTTCTACGAGCCCGACATCGAGCGGCTCCGCTGGATCCTCCGCCACCAGCGCGACCACTTCCTGCCGCTCAAGGTCATCAAGGAGCGCCTCGAGGCCGCCGACGCCGCGGGGCTGCCGGTCCCGCCCGACGAACCGGCGCCGCCGCCCCCGGTGGCCGAGCCGACCGGCGACGCGCCGGCCCCGGCCCCGGCGGCCAGCGCCGCACCTGCGCCGGAGGGCCGTCCGGCGGCCCCGGCACCGGAGGTGCGCCGGTCGAGCCGCCCGGCCCCGCCGCTGCCGAGCCTGCCCGCCACCCCCGCCGACAACGGGCTCGACCCCGGTCCGAGCGGCGTGTCGCTCACGAAGGAGGAGCTGGCCCAGGCCAGCGGCCTCGAGCCCGCCGCCCTCGACGAGCTGGCCCGCTACGGCCTCCTCGTGGGCGAGCAGGTGGGCGGCGACACGTACTTCGACGGCGAGGCCCTCGTCGTCGCCCGGGCCGCCGCCGGGTTCATGCGCTTCGGCATCGAGGCTCGTCACCTGCGCATGTACAAGGTGGCGGCCGAGCGGGAGGCCGGCTTCATGGAGCAGGTGATCATGCCGCTGCTCAAGCAGCGCAACCCCACCGCCCGCCAGCAGGCGGCCCAGAACCTGGGGGAGATGGCCCACCTCGGCGAGCAGCTCCGCGGCGCGCTCCTGCGGTCGGCGCTGCGGGGCCACACCGACCGCGCCCGCTGAAGGGTCCCGCGGCGCGATCGCGGGTCGGGTTCGGTAGCGTGCAAGCGTGGCGATCGAGATGGAGCTGGTCGGCATCGAGCTGGAGCGTCCGCCGAACATCCCGTGCCTCGTGCTGCGCGAAGCCGACGGGGCCGGCCGCATCCTGCCGATCTTCATCGGCGGCCCCGAGGCCACGGCCATCGCCTTCGCGCTCGAGCAGGTGGAGACGCCTCGGCCGATGACCCACGACCTCATGAAGGACCTGCTGGACGAGCTGGGCGCCCACGTGGAGCGCGTCGTGGTCACCGAGCTGCGGGAGTCCACCTTCTTCGCGGAGATCGTCCTGCGAGCCGGCGACCAGGTGCACGCCGTGTCGGCGCGGCCGTCGGACGCGGTGGCCCTCGCCGTGCGCACCGGGGCCCCGCTCTTCGCCGAGGAGGGCGTGCTCGAGGTGGCCGGGCGCAGCTCGGGGGAGGACGTCCCCGAGGAGGTCGTGGAGCAGTTCAAGGAGTTCATCGAGCAGGTGAACCCCGAGGACTTCGCCTCCTAGCCCCCCGGTCGCGCTCGGCCCCCGGATCGAACACACGATCCCGTTGACGCCGCGCGCGGGCTTCCGTACCCTCGGGGTCCCATGACATCGGTGTAACTCCACCGATGTCAATCGAGACCCACCACCTCGATCCCTTCCGGGCAGGAGCACGCGCATGGACCAGGGCTTTTCCGGCCGCGAGGCCGCCGACATCGTCGGCATCACCTACCGCCAGCTCGACTACTGGGCTCGCACCGACCTCGTGCGCCCCTCCCTGGCCGACGCCAAGGGCAGCGGCAGCCGGCGGCGCTACTCCTACCGGGACCTGATCGAGCTGAAGATGATCAAGACCCTGCTCGACGCCGGCCAGAAGCTCGAGCGGGTCCGGGCCGCGTTCGCCTACCTGCGCGACCACCTCGGCGACGACCTCACCTCGGCCCAGCTGGTGATCACCGGGGACTCGGTGGTCCTCGTGCGCGAGGGCGAGGACCTCATCGACGTCGTGCACCGCTTCCAGGGCCAGGGCGTGCTCAACCTCCTCGCCCTCGACGGCGTCGTCGAGCAGGTGGACGCCGCGATCGTGGAGCTGCGGCCCGGTGCCCGCGCCGGGGAGCGCCCGCAGGACCCGCCGGGGGCGGTGGCGACGGCCAACTAGGTTGGCCGAGGTGACGCTGCGCACCTCACCCCTCGACGCGGAGCACCGCGCCCTCGACGCCAAGATGGTCCCCTTCGGGGGCTGGGAGATGCCGCTCAGCTACCCCGACGGCACGCTCGCCGAGCACCGGGCCTGCCGGGAGGCGGCGGTGGTCTTCGACGTCAGCCACCTTGGCACCGTCCGGGTGGAGGGCCCCGAGGCCTTCGACCGGCTGCAGGCGACGCTCACCAACGACCTCACCAAGGTGGCGCCCGGCCGAGCCCAGTACACGCACCTGCTCGACGAGGCCGACGGCTCCGTGGCCGACGACATCATCGTGTGGTGGGTGGGGGAGCAGACCTTCGACGTCATGCCGAACGCGTCCAACACCGATCGGGTGGTGGCCGCGCTCGGCGGCGCCGACGTGACCCACACCCGGGCCGTGCTCGCCGTCCAGGGCCCGCAGGCCCGCGCCAAGCTGGCCACCCTCGGGCCGGAGGCGGCCGAGGTGGGTCGCTTCCGGGTGGCCGAGGCCACCGTGGCCGGGGTGAGCTGCGTGGTGGCCGGCACCGGCTACACGGGCGAGGACGGCGTCGAGCTGGCCGTCCCGGTCGACCGGGCCGCCGTGGTGTGGGAGGCGCTGCTGGGCATCGGGATCGCACCGGCCGGGCTCGGGGCCCGCGACACGCTGCGCCTGGAGGCGGGCCTGCCGCTCTACGGCAACGAGCTCGGCCCGGGCGTCACCCCCCTGCAGGCCGGGCTGGGCTGGGTGGTGGCCTGGGACAAGCCGAGCGGGTTCCGCGGGCGCGACGCCCTCCTCGCCGAGCGCGAGCGCGGCGTCGCCCGGCGCCTCCGGGGGCTGACCACCGAGGGCCGCCGCCCGCCGCGGGCGGGGCAGCGGGTCCTCGTCGACGGCGAGCCGGTGGGCGAGGTCACCAGCGGCAACTTCTCGCCCACGCTCGGCCACGGCATCGCGCTGGCCTTCCTGCCGCCCGACGTGGCCGACGGCGCCGTAGTCGCCATCGAGGGCCGGGGCGAGCCGCTGCCGGCCACCGTGGTGAAGCCGCCGTTCGTCACCCGCTGACGCGCGGGGCTCGCTACTCGAGCAGGTCGGGCTGCTCGGCCACGATCTTGTCGAAGAGCGGCTGGAAGCTGAACCAGCAGGCGAACGGGCTGCCCACCTGCTCGCGGGTGAGCCGGGCCATGTCGGGGTCGATCGGCGTGGGGGTGCCCGCCGCCTCGGCGAGGAGCTGGACCTCGCAGGTTCGCTCCATCGTGATGTAGAGCCACGCCGCCTCGTCGACGGTGGACCCCACGGTGAGGATCCCGTGGTTGCGCAGGATCGCCGCCTTGTGGTCCCCGAGGGCGTGGGCGATGCGCTTGCCCTCCTCGGTGTCGATCACCACGCCGGTGTAGTCGTCGAAGAGGCCGTGGGCCTCGAAGAAGGTGCAGGCGTCCTGGGTCAGCGGGTCGAGCAGCTTGCCCAGGGTGGAGAAGGCCCGGCCGTGCTTGGAGTGGGTGTGGGCGGCCGACACGACGTCGGGGCGGGCCTGGTGGACCTGCGAGTGGATGGCGAACGCGGCCCGGTTGACCGGCCAGTCGCCCTCGACCACCTCGCCGTCGTGGTTCACGAGGATGAGGTCCGACGCCCGGATGAGGCCGAAGGACAGCCCGAACGGGTTGACCCAGAAGTGGTCGGGCCGCTCCGGGTCCCGGGCGGTGAGGTGCCCGGCCACGCCCTCGCCGAAGCCGAACCGGTCGAACAGCCGGAACGCGGCGGCCATCCGCTGCTTCAGGTGGGTGCGCTCGGCCTCGGGCGAGTCGAAGGTCGGGTAGCGGTGCGGTCCTGTCGGTCGAAGCATGTCCCCTCCGGTGTCAGCGCCCGGAGCCTACCGAGGCCGACACGCCGCCCCAGACCAGGTCCACGACGTGGGCCACGAAGCGGTCGCGGGGCAGCGTCCGGTCCCGCAGCCACCAGTGCGTGGCCTGGTGGACGAGCCCGATCATCCCGTAGGCCCACGGCTCGGCCTTGGTCCCGTCGTCGCCGGCCGCCTGCAGGTGGGTGCGGGCGACGGCCGCGATCTGGGGGCCGATGACCTCCACGAGCGGGCCCAGCGGGGTGCGGTGCTCGGGTCGGGGGTGGGGCTGCTGGACGAGGAACCCGTACAGCTCGGGCTCGCGCTCGAGGAACCCGACGTAGGCCTCGACGGTGGCGACGACGACCGCCCGGGGGTCGGTCCCGACCCGGAGGTGGCTGCTGACGTCGAGCATCAGGTCGGCCGAGAAGCGCTCGGCGATCGCCTCGATGAGCCCGTCGCGGTCGCCGAAGTGGCGGTAGAGGATCGGCTTCGTCACCCCGCCGCCTCGGGCCAGCTGCTCCATCGTGGCGCCGGGGCCGTGGATGCGGATGGCCTCGATGGCGGCGTCGAGGAGCTCCTCGCGGCGCCGGGAGCGCTGGGCTGCGACCCCGCCCGGCGGGGTGCCGACTCCGACCATCGCCCCAAACGGTACTCTTCGGTCACGCTCGGTGGTGGATGGGCGCGGTGACCGCGCGGGGCGCGCGGGGTGGGCGCCCACCGGCGGGGGACCGGGGGCCGCCGGTTCGCCCGGGGTGGGCGCGTCAGCGGGCGGGGGCCTCGGCTCGCCGGCCCGTCACCTGGGCGACGAGGGCGGCCACGACGAGCCCCACGGCCAGGCCCACGAGGAGCGAGGCGCCGGTGGCCAGGAGCCACGACGCCACCCCGGCCAGCCCGCCGCCGCTCACGACGCCGGCGAGGTCGTGGATCAGGTCGTGGGGGGGGTCCCAGCCCAGCTCGTGGGCCCCGACGACGAGGATGTGGCCGCCCACCCAGAGCATGGCGGCGGTGCCGATCCGGGCCAGCCAGGCGAGCAGCACGGGCATGCCCCGCACCAGGCCGCGGCCGAGCCGCTGGAGCCCGGGGGAGGAGCGCTGGGACAGCGCCAGGCCGACGTCGTCCATCTTCACGATCAGCGCCACCACCCCGTAGACGGCGAGGGTGATCAGCAGGGCGACGACGACGAGGATGACCGCCCGGGCCACGATCGGCTCGTCGAGCACCTCCTTGAGCGCGATCACCATGATCTCCGCCGACAGGATGAGGTCGGTGCGGATGGCCCCGGCCACGGTGGCCGCCTCGACGTCGGGGCCCTGGACGACGGCCGGCAGCTCGGTGGCGTCGGGCTCGTGGTGGCCACGGTGGCGGAGGGCGTGCAGCAGCTTGTGGGCGCCCTCGTAGGCCAGGTAGGTGCCGCCGAGCATCAGGATCACCTCGACGAGCGTGGGCGCCACCGAGGACAGCACCAGGGCCACCGGCAGGATGATCAGGAGCTTGTTGCGCAGCGACCCGGTGGCGATCTTGCGGATGATCGGCAGCTCGCGCTCAGCGGCCAGGCCGTGCACGTAGGCCGGGGTGACGGCGGCGTCGTCCACGACCACGCCGGCGGCCTTCACGCTGGCCCGACCGGCGGCCACCCCGACGTCGTCGATCGAGGCCGCGGCGAGCTTGGCCAGCGCGGCAACG
>DATGRC010000178.1:0-4514 GCA_035303865.1 Acidimicrobiales bacterium | reverse complement strand
AGCCAGCCCACCCCCACGCCGAGCTCCACCCGGCCGCCGGTGAACCGGTCGAGGGTGGCCACCTCCTTGGCCAGCACCACCGGGTTGCGCTGGGGGAGGATCAGGATGCCGGTGCCGAGCCGGATGCGAGCGGTATTCGCCCCCACGTAGGTGAGCCAGATCAGCGGGTCGGGGATGTCGGAGTCCTCCGGGCCCGGCATCCGTCCCGACGAGCTGTACGGGTAGCGGGACTCGTAGCCGGCCGGCACGACGGTGTGCTCGACGGTCCACAGGGACTCGAAGCCGGCCTCCTCGGCCGCCTGGGCCATCGCCACCGCCCCCTCGGGCGTGGCCATCGGCCCCACGTTGGCGAACATCACTCCGAAGTCCATGTCGGCTCCCCTCCTCGACGCTGAGGGCCCGAACCTAGTGCGGCGCCCGCGCCCGGCGGTCCAGCGCGCGGGACGCCCCGGGGGGTCAGGTCTCGAGCGGCAGGACGGCGGCCGCCACCTCGGCCAGGTGGGCGTCCCAGTCGTCGGGCTCGGCCATCGGCAGCACCACGAACTTCGACGCCCCTGCCTCGATGTGGCGGCGCAGCAGGTCGGCCAGGTGCTCGAGGTCGGTGGCCACCAGGTCCCGCGGGTCCACCCCCGGACGGCGGCGGGCGGCCAGCGCGGCGTACGCCTCGGGCACCTCGCCGTCGCAGTAGGGGACCAGCGCCCCGAAGTGCTCGGGATCGATCGTGCGACCAGCGTCGGCCGCCGCCTGCTGGACGACCGGGATGCCGGCGGTGACGTCCTCCGGGGCGCAGAACGACGGCAGCCACCCGTCGCCGAGGCGGCCGCAGCGCCGCAGCTCCGAGGGGGCCAGGCCACCCAGCCACACGTCGAGGCGATCCTGGTGGGGGCGGGGGAGCACCCGGGCGCCCTCGTAGCGGTGGAAGCGACCCTCGTGGTCGACGGGCTCGCCGGTCCAGAACCGCCGCAGCAGGGGCAGGGCCTCGTCGAAGCGCGGCCCCCGCTCCGCTCGGGCCACCCCGAACGCCTGGTGCTCGGCCGGGTCCACCGCCCCCAGCCCGAAGGCGGGCAGCAGCCGGCCGGCGGACAGCTGGTCGAGGGTGGCCAGCTCCTTGGCGAGGAGCATCGGGTTCCGGCCCGGCAGCACGAGCACCGAGAACCCGAGCTTGAGCCGGGTGGTCCGCCCGGCGGCCACGGCGAGCGCCACCACCGGGTCGGGGCAGTCGCCGGTCACCCGCTCCGACAGCCACAGCGAGTCGAAGCCGTGCGCCTCCAGCCCGTCGACGAACTGGGCGAAGCGGCGGGGGTCGTGGGCGGCCCGGGTGCCGAGCCCGAAGCCGATGCGCACCTTCACGCCCAGAGCCTGGCACGACCGCTGCCGGGCCGCGGATCTCGGTTCGCCCCGCTGCCCGGCGCCTGTGAGCATGGTCCCGTGCTGCAGGTCCGGGATCTCGCCGTGGAGGTCGGTGGCTCCGTCATCCTCGACGGGGTCACCTTCACCGTGCGCGCCCGGGACAAGGTCGGCCTCGTCGGGCGCAACGGGGCGGGCAAGACGAGCCTGCTGAAGGTGCTCGGCGGCGCCGCCGACCCGCACGCAGGCGTCGTCGTCCGCAAGGGCGGGCTCGGCTACCTCCCGCAGGACCCGCGCCTCGACGGCGTCGACGACAGCACGCCGGCCGTGCGCCACATCCTGTCGGGTCGCGGCTTCGACGAGGCGATGACCCGACTCGAGAAGCTCCGCCTGCAGATGGAGGAGGACCCCTCCGAGCGGGCCGTCGCTCGCTTCGCCTGGGCCGAGGAGCGCTTCCGCGACGAGGGCGGGTACTCGGCGGAGAGCGAGGCCCGCCGCATCGCCGCCGGCCTCGGCCTCGAACCGGACCGCCTCGACCTGCCGATCGGCTCGCTGTCCGGCGGGCAGCGCCGCCGGGTCGAGATCGCCCGCATCCTCTTCGCCGGCAGCGACGTCCTGCTGCTCGACGAGCCCACCAACCACCTCGACAGCGACGCCAAGGAGTGGCTGCTCCAGTTCATGCGCACCTACCGGGGCGCGCTGCTCGTCATCAGCCACGACCTCGACCTGCTCGACGAGGCGATCACCCGCGTCCTGCACCTCGACCGCTACGACGACGACAGCGTCGGCACGATGCACGAGTACAAGGGCACCTACAGCCAGTACCGCTCGGCCCGAGCCAAGGACGAGGCCCGCCTGGCCAAGGTCGCCCAGCGCCAGGCCAAGGAGATCGAGCGGCTGCAGTCCGTCGTCGACCGCTTCGGGGCCAAGGCCAGCAAGGCGTCGATGGCGCACAGCATCGAGAAGCGCATCGCCCGCATCGAGGCCAACGCCGTCGAGGTGTCGCGCGGCGACCGCTCGGTGCGGGTGCGGTTCCCCGTGCCCCCGCCGGCCGGGCGCACCGTCCTCGAGGTCGAGGGCCTGGCCGTGCGCTACGGGGACCTCGAGGTGTTCCGCGACGTCGACCTGTCCCTCGGGCGGGGCGAGCGGCTCCTCATCATGGGCCTGAACGGCGCCGGCAAGACGAGCCTGCTCAAGGTGCTCGCCGGCCAGCAGCTGCCGTCCGCTGGCACGTTCCGGTTCGGCCACCAGGTGGTGGCCGGGTACTACGCGCAGGAGCACGAGGGCATCCAGCCCGGGCGCAGCATCCTGGAGCACCTGCGCGAGGAGGTGCCCGCGATGCCCGAGCACGAGCTGCGGGCCATCGTCGGCGCGATGGGCCTCACCGGCGACAAGGTGCACCAGGACGCCGGCACCCTCTCCGGCGGCGAGAAGACCAAGGTGGCGCTCGGCATGCTCGTCGCCGGCCGCCACAACCTGCTGCTCCTCGACGAGCCCACCAACAACCTGGACCCGGGGTCCCGGGAGGCGGTGGCCGAGGGCCTGCGGGGTTGGCCCGGCTCGATCGTGCTCGTCAGCCACGACGCCGACTTCGTCCGCGACCTCCAGCCCGACCGGGTGCTGCTCATGCCCGACGGCACGCTCGACCACTGGAGCGACGACTACCTCGAGCTCGTCGAGCTGTCCTGACCGCGACGAGATCTGTGCGGGTCTGCGTGCGGATGGTGCACGAGACCGCGCACAGATCTCGTCTGGGTGAGGGGTCAGCCGGGTTGGATGCGGATCGTCATGCTCGTGCCCTTCTCCTTCAGCACCCGGATCTGGGTGCCGGTGTCGGGCACGTCCACGCCGGCGCCGGGCAGGCGCGGGTCGAGGTACTCGCGGCTGTCGTCGAACAGCGGCTGGGGCTTCTCCGCCTTGATGTGGCTCTTGCGGCCGTCCAGGTGGAGGTGGAAGCTCGGCGCCTTCTTCGTGGAGAACGGCGCGTCGTACACCTGGATCCGGGACCGCCACGGCGTGCCGTCCGGGCTGATCCGGGCCGTCGGGTGGGCGTCGATCGGCAGGATCAGGCCCTGACCCGGGTGCTGGCTCGTGTTGTTGTCCCGCTGGGAGGTGTCCCAGTACGACACGAGCAGGCCCGTGGCGTACGGGAAGTGCTCCACCCAGTCCGGGCGGGTCGAGGCCCACCCGAAGTTGTACGGGCCCGTCTTCAGGTACCGGTCGAAGGACTCGTAGGTCCGGTTCGACGCGATGTAGTAGTGGGCGTAGTCGCCCACCTCGGTCCCGGAGGTGATCACGAACCCGTCGAGGGTCCAGCCCTCGTCGTCGGACTCGCCGCCGCTCGTGAACAGCGGCGTGCCGTCAGCGGTCACCGTGATCTCGTCGGCGAAGAACCCGTCGGGCGCCAGCCCGCCGTCGGTCCGGTAGAGGAACCGCAGCAGGATCGGCTGGCCGGCGAGGTCGTCGAGCGGCACGTGGACCGGCACCCAGGCTCCGTCGGAGGTGCGGGACAGGCCCGGGCGGTCGGACCCGTCGCGGTCGAACGGCTCGCCGTCGACCGTGCCGTCCCGGCTCTCCCAGGTGGCACCCCCGTCGGTGGAGGTCTGGACGTACAGGTAGTCGTACTCGGCCTCGATGTCGAGGCGGGCCTGCAGGTCGAGCGACGCCGTGGTCGCCCCGGTGAGGTCCACCTCGCGGGTCATCGTGGTCGACAGGTCGTCGCCGCTGGTCGACCAGTACATGCCCTCACCGGCGAACGGCGGGCCGTACTCGGTGGTGACCTCCTTGGGTAGCAGGGCCACGATCGCTGCCTGCGGCTTGGCGGTGTTGTACTCGTGGGGACCGAGCTCGACGGTCTTGGTCTCCCCGGCGACGGTCAGGTCGTAGCTCAGCCGCCCGAGGACGAGCTAGTCCCACGCCGACAGGTCGCCGGCCCGGGTGCCGATCGCCTCGCCCTTGCCGGACAGCCGGCTCTGGGCCATGAGCGACCACCACTCCACGCCGTTCTGGCCGCCGGCGGTGTCGTAGTGGTCAGGCAGGCCGAGGTCGTGGCCGAACTCGTGGGCGATCGTGGACAGGCCGCCGTTCTCCGGCTGGATCGTGTAGTCCCCGGCCCAGATGCCCGTGCCGGCGACCTCGGTGCCGCCGAGCGGGTTCTGGGGCGGGCC
>DATGRC010000177.1:0-14370 GCA_035303865.1 Acidimicrobiales bacterium | reverse complement strand
GTGCCGACGCGCAGGCCCTTGGCGCCGGCGGCGTCGATCAGCCGCCCGGCGGAGTCCCCCGGCGGGTTGGTGAACACCGAGCCGGCGTTGGCGCCGCCGGGCTGGTTGGCCCGTCGCCAGGCCACGATCTCGGTGATGAGGCGCGAGCCCCCGTCGGGATCGCCGGGCTCGAGCGCGAGCTCGGCCTCCAGCACCAGGTGGTGGGGCGCCAGTGCGGAGCGCCGATAGCCGAGGGCGAGGTCGGCGGCGGCCACGAACCCATCCTCCCCCGTCCGCAGGTCGACCACGCGGACCCCGCGCAGGGTGGCGGCCATGTCCGAGCCGTGGCCGCCGGCGTTCATCCTCACGGCTCCACCGATCGAGCCGGGGACCCCCACGGCCCACTCGAAGCCGGTGAGCCCGGCGGCCGCCGTGCGCCGGGCGACGACGGGCAGCGGGGCTGCGGCGCCGGCTCGGACGGTGGTGCCGTCGATCTCGACGTCGAGGAAGCGGCCGGCGAGCGTGATCGCCAACCCGGGGAAGCCGTCGTCGTGGACGAGCAGGTTGGAGCCCTTGCCCACCACGAGCACGTCGATGCCGGTCTCGCGCACGGCGCGGGCCACCGCGGCCACGTCGTCGTCGTCCGCGATCGTGGCGAACAGCGCCGCCGGGCCCCCCACCCGGTAGGTGGTGCGGGGCCCGAGTGGCTCGTCCCGCCGGGCCCGCTCGCCGAGCAGCTCGGCGGCCCGCTCGATGACCTCGCGGGAGCTCACCGGTCCGGCCCTCCGAGCGCGGCGATCAGGCGGTCGGGCAGCTCCGTGAGGTCGCCGGCGCCGAGGGTGAGGCAGAGGTCGCCGGGCCGCAGGATCCCCCGGAGGTAGGAGGCGACGTCGTCGAGGTCGGGGATCCACGCCACCTCGGCCCACGGGTGGGCCTCGAGGACGGCGTCCACGACGAGCTTGCCGGAGACGCCCGGGCGGGGCGGCTCGCCGGCGGGGTACACGTCGGTGACGACGAGGCGGTCGGCGTCCACGAAGGCGTGGGCGAACGTGGCCCCGAGCGCAGCGGTTCGGCTGTAGCGGTGCGGCTGGAACACGGCGACCACGCGGCGCCACCCACCGGCTCGCGCCGCGGCGAGCGCCGCTGCGATCTCCGACGGGAGGTGGTCGTAGCTGTCGACGAAGACCACCCCGCCGGCCTCGCCCCGCAGCTCGAAGCGGCGGGCCACCCCGCGGAACCCGGCGAGCGCCGCCACCCCGTCGGCCAGGGGCACGCCCAGCCGGTGGGCCAGGGCGAGGGCGCCGGCCGCGTTGCGGGCGTTGTGGACCCCCGGCGCGGCGGGCAGCACGACGACGTGGTGCTCGCCGTCGTGCACGAGCGAGAAGCGCACGCCGGTCCCCTCGACCTGCACGTCGGCGACGCGGTAGTCGGCCGCGGGGTCGGTGCCGTAGGTGGTCGGCTCCTTCGCCGCGCCGGCCAGCGCCGCCGAGCCGGGGTCGTCGAGGCACAGGACGGCGGGCCCCGGGAGCGCGGCAACGAACTGCTCGAAGCCGGCTCGCAGGTGGGCCTCGTCACCCCAGTGCTCGAGGTGGTCCGGCTCGACGTTGGTGACCACCGCGCCGTGGGCCCGCACGGCGAGGAAGGTGCCGTCGCTCTCGTCGGCCTCCACCACGAGGGGCCCGTCGCCGCCCCACTCGGCGCTGCAGCCGAGCGCGGCCACGTTGGCGCCCACGATCCAGCCCGGGTGGCGGCCGGCGCCGTGCAGGACGGTGGCGAGCAGCGCAGAGGTGGTGGTCTTGCCGTGCGTGCCCGCCACGGCGGCCACCGTGCGCTGGGCGCAGAGGGCGGACAGCGCCACCCGCCGGTGGACCACCGGCACGCCGGCGGCGCGGGCGGCGACGACGTCGGGGTGATCGGCGGGGGTGGCGGTGGAGGTGATGACGGCGTCGAGGCCGGCCGCACCGCCGCCGGCGAGCGCACCGCCGGGGTCTGCGCTCACGGACACGCCGAGCTCGCGCAGGCGGGCGAGGAACGGCGAGCGCGCGTTGGGCTCGTGGCCGGACACCGCGTGGCCCATCTGGGCGAGCAGCACGGCGATCGCGCTCATCCCGGCGCCCCCGGCGTTCGTGATGTGGAGGCGCCGCGCGGTGGACAGGTCGAGGGTCTCGCCGTCAGGCACGGGCGTGCTCCAGGGCGAGGGCGGCGATGCGCTCGGCCGCGTCGGGGCGGGCCCACCGGCGGGCGGCGGCGGCCATCTCGGCGCGGGCCGCGTCGTCGGCCAGCAGCGTGTCGACCTCGGCGATGAGCCGCGCACCGTCGAGCTCGGCGTCGGGCACGAGCCGGGCGGCGCCGGCGTGCACCAGTCGCCGGGCGTTCGCGGTCTGCTGGTCGGCGGTGACGTGCGGGGACGGGACGAGCACCGCCGGCAGCCCCACCGCCGCGAGCTCGAAGCACGTGCCCGAGCCAGCGCGGCAGACGGCGAGGTCGGCGGCGGCCAGCGCGGTCGGCATGTCGTCCTCGTAGCGCACGGCGCGGTACTGGAGCACGCCGAGGTCGCTCGGCGCCGCGGCGCCGATCACCTCCCAGTCCCGGTCCCCGACCACGTGGTGGACGGCGAGGTCGCTGCGGTCCCGCCAGGCCGGCAGCGCGTCGACGACGGCCTGGTTGATGCGCAGCGCGCCGAGCGAGCCGCCGAAGACGAGGACGAGCCGTCGCCCCTCCCCCACGCCGAGCGCGGCTCGAGCCCGAGCCCGGTCGCGCTCGGGGTCGATGGCGCGGATCTCCGGGCGCACCGGGTTGCCGGTGACCACCGCCCGCGGCAGGGGCGTGCCCTCGAAGCTCACCGCGCTGGCCCGGGCGAAGCGGGCCAGCAGCCGGTTGGCGGCACCGGGTGCCGCGTTCTGCTCGGCCACCACGAGCGGCACCCGCCAGAGCACCGCGGCGAGGCCGACGGCGACGCTGGCGTAGCCCCCCACGGCCACCACGACGCGGGGCCGGAGGCGCCGGACGAGCGCCACGGCCTGAACGGCCGCTCGCAGCAGGCCCCACACGGCGGCGACGTTGGCCAGCGTGAGGCGCCGCTGGATGCCGCGCCCGGGGAGCAGCACGAGCGGGAAGCCGCTCGGCGGCACGAGGCGCGTCTCGATGCCGCGCTCGCTGCCCGCGTACACGATCGCCTCGCGGTCGTGCCCGGCGTCGACGAGGGCGTCGGCCACGGCGAGCGCGGGCAGCACGTGGCCGGCGGTGCCCCCTCCCGTGACGATGGCGACGGCCCGCTCGGGGAGGGTCATCGGCTCCCGCGCGCCGCGGCGGGGCGCGCGCCGGTGCGACGCCGGCCCTGCCGGGCCACGTTCAGCAGGAGCCCGGCGGCGACGAGGTTGATCATCAGCGAGGTGCCGCCGTAGGAGACGAACGGGAGCGGCACGCCGGTGATCGGCAGGATCCCGATGACGGCGCCGATGTTGACGAACGCCTGCACCCCGAACCACGCGGTGATGCCCGCGGCGAGGAGCATCCCGAAGCGATCCGGGGCGAGGAGGGCGGCCCGGGCTCCGAGCACGCACAGCGCCACGACGAGGCCGACGACGGTGAGCGCGCCGACGAGGCCGAGCTCCTCGCCGATGATCGCGAAGATGAAGTCGGTGTGGGCGTAGGGCAGGAACCCCCACTTGGCCCGGCTCTGGCCGAGTCCGGTGCCGGTGATGCCGCCGGAGGCCAGGCCGACGAGCGACTGGATCGTCTGGTAGCCGGTGTCCTGGTAGTCCTGCCAGGGGTCGAGGAACGCCATCACCCGAGCCCGCCGGTACGGCGCGGCGAGCGCGAGGACGGTGGCGGTGGCGGCGCCGACCACGCTCAGGCCCGCCAGCGGCAGCAGCGGGGTGCCGGCCACGTAGAGCACGGCGAGCACGATGGCGCCGAGCACGAGCGTGGTGCCGAGGTTGGGCTGCAGCATGAGCAGCCCGGCGATCGTGCCGAACACCACGAGCACGGGCACGAGGGTGACGCGGGCGTCGGCCATCCACGCCGCTCGCCGGGCCAGCAGGTCGGCCACGAACACGAGGACGGTGAGCTTCGCCACCTCCGAGGGCTGGAAGGTGAGCGGCCCGGCGCCGAGCCAGCGAGTGGCCCCGTTGGCGCTGGTGCCGATCCCCGGGACGAGCACGAGGGCCAGCAGGACGCCCGAGGCGGCCAGCGCCGGGGCGGCCAGGCGGCGCCAGCGGTGGTAGTCGACCCGCATCACCACCGCGCAGCCGATGAGCCCGACCGCCATCCACAGGCCCTGGCGCATGACCACGTGCCAGGACGAGCCGTAGGTGTCGAGGGCGCTGACCGACGAGGCCGACAGGACCATCACGAGGCCCAGCAGGTTGAGCGCGAGCAGCACCACGAGCAGCCCGACGAAGGTGGACGACGGCCGGGGCGGGGCCACCGGGCGGGCCGTGGGGTGGCGGCGGCGGGACGCCCAGAGGTCGTCGTCGGCGGTGCGGCGGCTCACGCGACCCCCTCCACGTCCGGGGCGCAGGGGTCCGTGGCGGGCAGCACCCCACCAGCCTCCCGCAGGCGGAGGCCCAGGTGGGGGAACCCCACGTGGCGAGCGATGGGGCGGGCCGGCATCGTCAGTCCAGCCCCCCGGTGCCGATGAAGTCCGCGTAGAAGAGGCCGAGCCCGAGCGCGGCGGCGGAGCCGGCCAGCAGCCAGAACCGGATGATCACCGTGGTCTCGGGCCAGCCGCCCAGCTCGAAGTGGTGGTGGATCGGCGCCATCCGGAAGATGCGGCGCTTGAAGAGCCGGAAGCTGCCGACCTGGAGGATCACCGACAGCGACTCGGCGACGTAGAGCGCGCCGAGGATCGGCAGCAGCAGCTGCACGTTGAGGGTGAGGACGAGCGTGGCCACCGCGGCGCCGATGGCCAGCGAGCCGGTGTCCCCCATGAAGATGCGGGCCGGGGCGGCGTTCCACCACAGGAACCCGGCGCAGGCCCCCACCATCGCCGCGGCGACGACGGCCAGGTCGAGCGCGTGGGCCACCTGGTAGGTCTCGGGGTAGCGAAAGGCCCAGAACCCGATGACGGTGAGGCAGGAGAACACGAAGATCGCGCTGCCCGCGGCGAGGCCGTCGAGGCCGTCGCTCAGGTTCACGCCATTGGTGGTGGCGTAGATCAGCAGGATCGCCCACACCACCCACCCGCCGTCGCCCAGCTCCCATCCCGGCCGGTCGAACCGGGTGAACGAGAGCGTCGTGTGAGCCTCGGTCCACAGCACCACGGCGAGGGCGAAGCCCACGGCGACGACGAGGAGCCCGGCCGTCTTGGCCCCCTTGGAGAGCCCGAGGTTGCGCTCGTTGCTGACCTTGATCCAGTCGTCGAGCAGGCCGACGGCGCCGGCGCCGGCGATGGCGGCCACCACGAGCAGCCCGGTGCGGGTGAAGAGGAGGCCGCTGCGCACGTGCGCGGCGAGGTAGCCGACCACGGCGGCGGCGACGATGGCGATGCCCCCCATCGTGGGGGTTCCGGCCTTGACCGTGTGGCCCTCCGGCACGTCCTCGTGGATCGGCTGGCCGACCTTGCGCAGGATCAGCCAGCGGATGAGGAAGCGCGTGCCCACGAGCGAGGTGAGCATCGCCAGGCCGGCGGCGAGGAGGAGCGCTACCACCCGGCCACCTCCGCCCGCCGGCGCAGGGCCCGGCGGCAGACCTCGCGATCGTCGAAGTCGAGGGTGCGCTCGCCGATCACCTGCGTGGTCTCGTGGCCCTTGCCGGCCACGACGACCACGTCTCCCGGGCGCGCCTCCTCGATCGCACGGGCGATGGCGGCGGCGCGGTCGGGCTCGACGGTGGCACCAGCGGGGTCGGGCATCCCGGACCGGATGGCATCGATGATGGCCAGGGGGTCCTCTCCTCTCGGGTTGTCGCTGGTCAGGAGTACTCGGTCGGCCAGCCGGGAGGCCACCTCGCCCATCTCCGGGCGCTTGGAGGCGTCGCGGTCGCCGCCCGCGCCGAACACGACGAGGACGCGCCCCTCCCCCGCCACCTCGCGCGCCGCCTCGAGGACCTGCGCGAGCGCACCGGGCTTGTGGGCGTAGTCCACCACCACGGTGAACGGCTGGCCCTCGTCGATGGGTTCGAACCGGCCGGGCACGGCACCGGCGGCGGCGAGGCCGGCGGCGATCGTGTCCGTCTCGACCCCCAGCTCGGCCGCCGCCGTGGCGGCCGCGAGGGCGTTGGCGACGTTGAACGCGCCGCCGAGCGGGAGCGCGACCTCCACGCCCCGCCAGCGGAACCGGGAGCGGGTGGGGCCGACCTCGAGGTCCTCGGCGTCGGCCATCGAGAAGCCGGTGGTGGGGACGAGCGCCCGCTCGGCGAGGGCGCGGCCCCGCGGGTCGTCGAGGTTGACGACGGCCCGCTCGGACAGCTCGGGCCGGAAGAGCGCGGCCTTGGCCTTGAAGTAGTCGTCCAGGTCGGCGTGGAAGTCGAGGTGGTCGCGGGACAGGTTCGTGAACACGGCGCAGGCGAACCGGGTGGCCCGCACCCGCCCGAGGGCGAGGGCGTGGGAGGAGACCTCCATCACCACGGCGGCCCGCCCGGCCCGGCGCTCGGCGGCCAGCGTGGCCTGCAGCTCCGGCGCCTCCGGGGTGGTGCGGGGACCCGACAGCGTGCCGAGCAGCGCCGTGGACCACCCGTGGGCCTCGAGGACGGGCCGGAGCAGGTGGGTGGTGGTGGTCTTGCCGCTCGTGCCGGTGACGCCGACGACGCGCAGCGATCGCGACGGGTGGTCCCAGAGCGCGGCGGCCACCGGGCCCATCGCGTCGCGGACGCGGGGGACGAGCAGCTGCGGGACGGGCAGCGGGAGGCGACGCTCGACGAGCAGCGCGACCGCCCCCGCCGCCACCGCCTCCGCGGCGAGGTCGTGGCCGTCGACGCGGGCGCCGGGCACGCAGCAGAAGAGGGCGCCGGGGCGGACCTGGCGCGTGTCGTGCACGACGTCGACCACCTCGACGCGCTCGCTGCGGTCCAGGAGCGGCGTGAGGGGTTCGTCGGCGAGGCGGGCGAGGAGGTCGGCGAGCTCCACCCTCACCCCGTCGGGTCCGTGCCCCCGTCGCCGCCGGATCCCCCTGCGGGCACGGTGGTGGAGGTGGCCGGCGCGGCCCGGACGCGACCGGGCTGGGTGGTCGTGGTGGCCCCGGCCTCGGCGGCGGCGGTGTCCGGTGCCGCCTCGCGGGCGACGAGCGGTGGGGCGATCCGGAAGAGCAGCAGGCCGTACTGGGCGAGGTCGGCGAACACCGGGGCGGCCACGGAGCCACCGTAGATGTCGCCGGTGGGCTCGTCGATGACGACGATGATCGACAGCTCCGGCCGCTCGGCGGGCACGAAGCCGGCGAAGGTGGCGATGTAGTGGTACCCCTCCGCGTCCTGGTAGCCGCCGGTGGGGAGGGGCTTGCGGGCCGTGCCGGTCTTGCCGGCCACGCTGTAGCCGGTGATGCCGCCCCGGGTGCCGGTGCCCTCCTCCACGACGTTGGCGAGCATGTCCCGCAGGCGGGCGGCGGTGGACTCGCTCACGACCCGGCGGGGCGCGCCGCTGTCCACCGGGCGGGCCACGCCGTCGACGTCGACGGTCTCCATCACGAGCTTCGGCGGCACGTACACGCCGTCGTTGGCGATCACGTTGTAGGCGAAGAGCATCTGCATGGCCGTGACCGAGATGCCCTGGCCGAGGGGGATGGAGCCCATCGAGGTCCCGCTGTAGTCGTCGGGGTCGAGCAGGATGCCAGCCGACTCGTTCGGGAAGTCGAGCGCGGTCTTGCTGCCCAGCCCGAAGCGGCGGATGTACTCGTCGAGGCGCTCCTTGCCGAGCATCTGGGCGAGCTTGATCGTGCCGACGTTGGAGGACTCCGAGAGGATCTTGGTCACCGACCACGGCTCGGTCGGGTGGGGCGAGTGGTCGGTGAAGAGGTGGTCGGCCACCTGGAGGTGGTCGGGCACCACGATCTCCGTGGAGGGGGACACCAGCCCCTCCTCGAGGGCGGCGGCGACGGTGATGACCTTGTTGACCGACCCCGGCTCGTAGACCTGGGTCAGCGCCATGTTGTTGCCGACCGCCACCACCTCGCCGGTCTCGGGGTCACGGGCCAGGTTGGCGAGGGCGAGGATCTCGCCGGTGCGGGGGTTGGACACGATGGCCACACCGCCGTCTGCCCGCTTGGCGGCGATCTGCGCGGCGAGGGCCCGCTCGGTCTCGAACTGCATCGAGCGGTCGATCGTGAGCACGAGGTCGTCGCCGCGGATCGCCGGCTCGAGCTCGCGCTCGCCGCCGGGGATCGTGCGCCCCTCGGGGTCCTTCTCGACGATCAGCTCGCCCGGCTCGCCGGTGAGCAGCTCGTCGTACTGGAGCTCGAGCCCGGAGAGCCCCTCGTTGTCCACGCCGACCTGCCCGAGGACGGATCGGGCCAGGTCCCCGGCGGGGGTGAACCGCTTCGGCTCGTCCATGAAGAAGATGCCGGGCAGCTCGAGCGCGGCCACCGCGTCGGCGGTCTCGTCGCTGACCCGCCGGGCCACGTAGGCGAACTTGCTGCCCTCCCGCCCGAGGCGGGCAGCCACCTCGGCGACCTCGTCGGGCTCGAGGTCGAGGACCTCGCCGAGGGCGGCCGCCGTGGCCTGCGGATCCTCGACGAGGCGAGGGTCGGCCCAGACGGTGCGCTGGGGGATGCTGATCGCGAGGTCGTTGCCGTTGCGGTCGAAGATCGAGCCGCGGTCGGCGGGCAGGGCGATCTGCTGGAACCGCTGGGAGGCGCCGAAGGCGGTGTACTCGTGGCCGCCGAGCGCCTGGAGGTCGACGAGCCGCGCGGTGACCGCGGCGAAGCCGGCGAGGAGCGCGACGAGAGCGATGGCGAGGCGGCGACGGGGCCGGCCCGGTCGCCCGATCAGCCAGGTGGGGGCCACGCCGGCGCGGACCGGGCGGGGGTGGCGCCGGGGCCGCCGCTCGGGCCGGCGGGCCGGGGCCCGGTCGGGGCGCCGGCGGACCGGCCGGCTGGGCGCGGCCACGCCCCGCTGGCGGGGAGCGGGGCGTGGGGTGGGACGCGGGGAGGGGCGCCGGCCGCGGCCGGGTCCGCCCGACGGTCCAGGCGGGGTCATGGCGCCAGCGCCTCGAGCAGCGGCTTGATCGTGGACCAGGTGCTCTGGGGAGCGGCCAGCGGCTCGTCGGCCACCGGGTCGGCGGTGCCGAGGTCGTCCGCCGAGGGGGCGGCCGGCTGGAGGTACACGAGGTCCTCCGGCATCACCATGCCGAGGTCGTGGGCGGCGGCGACGATCCGCTCCGGCGACTCCATCTCGGCCACCTCCTTGCGCAGCTCCTGGTAGCGGGCCTGCTCGACCCGCAGGTCGGCCTCGAGGGCGTCGAGGTGGATCTGGCCCTGCACGAGCAGCGTGTGGCAGACGGCCGCGGCGAGGAGCACCACGAAGGTGAGCCCGGTGAGCAGGACGCCGGCGCGCGGCGTCAGGCGGCGGCGGACCCGCTCGGCCGGGTTGACGACCCGCAGGTGGCGCCGGGGCGCCGCGGCCGGGCCCCGCGGGACGGGGCGCGGGTTGGGACGACGATCCGGCGCGGCGGCGAGCGCGGCGCCGCCTCGGGTGGCGATGTGGCGGGGCGGGGCGTCGACGCGGCTCATCGTGGCTCTTCGGTGGGGTCGGGGAGCTTCTCGACGGCCCGGAGGCGGGCGCTCGAGGCTCGGGGGTTGTCGATGGACTCCGCCGGCGACGGGACCCACGAGCCGGCCTTCAGCAGCCGGACCGCGGGGTGGACGTCGCTCGGCGGAGGAAGGTGCGAGGGCCCGCTCCACCCGCCGGTGGCGTGGTGGCGGAACCGGGCCTTCACGATCCGGTCCTCACCCGAGTGGTACGACAGGATGGCGCACCGGCCGCCGGGGGCCAGCACCTCGATCGCCTGGTCGATCGCGTCGGGGAGGATCTCGAGCTCTTCGTTGACGGCGATGCGGATCGCCTGGAAGGTGCGCTTCGCTGGGTGCCCGCCCGACCGGCGGGCCGGCGCCGGGATGGCGTCGCGCACGATCTCGGCCAGCTCGGTGGTGGTGCGCACCGGGCGGGCGGCGACGATGGCCCGGGCGATGCGGCGGGCGTAGCGCTCGTCGCCGTAGGCCTGGAGGATCCGGGCCAGCTCGCGCTCGTCCGTCTCGTTCACGACGTCGGCCGCGCTGCGGCGCTGGCGGCGGTCCATGCGCATGTCGAGGGGCGCCTCGTGGCGGTAGCTGAAGCCGCGGCGAGCGCGATCGAGCTGGGGGCTGCTGACCCCCAGGTCGAAGAGCACGGCGCTCACGGGTGTGGTCTCGAGCTGCTGCACGGTGGCTTCCAAGGCGTCGAACCGGACGTGGTGGAGGCGGGCCCGGTCTCCGTAGGGGGCCAGGCGCTCGGCCGCGGCGGCCAGCGCCTCCTCGTCCTGGTCGAGGCCCAGGAGCCGCAGGTGCGGGTGGGCCTCGAGGATGGCGCTGGCGTGCCCGGCGCCGCCGACGGTGGCGTCGACGACCCAGCCGGGCGGGACCGGGGCGAAGAGGTCGACGATCCGCTCGAGGAGGACCGGTCGGTGCCGGAACCCCTCGGGGCCGTCGGCCTCGGCGTCGCTCACCTGCAGCCCCCCGGGAAGCCGGCGTCCGCCGGGATGTCTCCCCGGAACGGACTCGATGGGAGGCGGGCGGAGAAGGGGCCTTCCACCGTGCTGCCCGGGGGACTGCAGGTGAGCGACGTCGCTCGCACGTGCTCGGTTGTCGTCTTGCTCCTCTCGACTCGGTGGTGGACGGGGACGGGCGAGCTCACGACTCGCTCGGCTCGCGCTCGGCGGCGCGGCTGCGGCGGCCTCTGGTCAGGCCTCGGGTGCGGGCGGTGCGGGCGACCTCCTCGTCGCTGGCCGCCTCGTCGGCCTCCCACACGTCGCGGGCCCAGATCTCGGCCCGGCGCAGGACGCCGTTGGTCACGACCTGGTCCCGCAGGCCGGCGTACTCCCGCAGCACGGCGGGGACGACGATCCGACCCTGCTGGTCGGGGGTCACCTCGCTGGCGTCGGCCATGAAGCGCCGGAGCGCCTTGAGGGCTCGCTCGATCGCCTCCTCGTCGTCGGCCTCCTCGGCCTCGTCGAGCGCGTCCTCGAAGCGGGCGGCGACGCGGTCGAACTCCTCGGGGGTGAACAGGCCGATGCAGCGGTCGAGCTTGGCGAGGATGGCGGTCTCGCCGAGCTGGGCCCGGATCTTCGCAGGCAGCACCATTCGACCCTTCTCGTCGATCCCGTGGTGGTGGGTGCCCAGGAACCTGGGTCGCTGCTCTGCCATGTCGCTGCCTCGTCCGAGCGGCGCTCGGTGCGCCGATCCGTCCGGCCTCGGGGACCCCCTCCCGTCGGTCGGTGCTGGCAACGCTATGCCTCCGATCCTCCACCGTCAACCATAACGTGCCACTTTCCACCACTGAATGCCTCACGGGTGCCTCCTGGTGCTCGGAGCGTGGGTCCCCGGGCGCCCACCACCGACCGCGCGCCCGCCGCCGCGGCGCGTCCACCTCGATGGGGCCGGTGGCGCGGGCGGGCCCCCGGGGAGGGCTCCGGTCGCGACGGGGCCGCCTGCGGGCCGGATCAGCCAGCCGGACCGCGACCCGCGGCGACCGCTACCGGGCCGCCAGCTCGTGCAGGAGCGCCCCGAGGAGGTCGTCGGCCGCCACGTCGACGGGCGCGGCGCTGGGCGCCACGTCGGCGACGAGCCGTGCCCGCGCGGGCTCGTCGAGCCGCAGGAGGCGGGCCAGGGCCTCCGGGTCCCAGCGGCGCAGGGCGGCGCACTGGAAGCGGGCGCCGGCTCGGGTGCGGCGCTGGGAGATGCCGACCACCTTGGGGCCAGGGATGTTCGGGCCCCGCACGACCTCGCCGGGGCCGAGCCCGGCGAAGCACACCAGCCGGCTCCACGGGGTGCTGACCAGCGCGCCCTCGTGGTGGACGGCGCCGATCCCGAGCTGGCGCAGCGCGCTCGCCCAGGCCTCCCCGAGCCAGTGGAAGGCCCGCCCCACGTCCACCTCCCAGCGTGGGTCGCCGGCGGGGACGAGCACGTCCACCCAGAGCAGGTCGCCGGGGACGACGAGCACGGCCCCGCCTCCGCTGCGGCGGCGCACGACCTCGACGCCGGCTCGGGTGCAGGCGGCGTGGTCGGCGACGCCCTCCGGCTGGGCGCTGCCCAGGACGAGGGCCGGCACCGTCGGGTCGCAGACCCAGACCGAGGGCACGACCGCGTCCGGGATGGCCCGGGCGTGGAAGGCCGACGGCGGCTCGCGGTAGGTGGTGACGGTCCAGCGACCGGCGGCGGTGGCCACCTAGGCGGATAGCGCGGGCGCCAGGTACGGCTCCCAGTGGGCGGGGATCGTCCCGACGGCCACGGCGATCCAGGTGAGCTCGCGGGGCGCGACGGGCTGCCGGCGCAGGCGCATCGAGGTGGCGGACAGCAGCCGATCGCCCTTGTGGACGTTGCACGGCCGGCAGGCGGCGACGACGTTCTCCCAGGTGTGGGCGCCGCCCTTGCTGCGGGGGACGACGTGGTCGATGCTCTCCGCCGGGCCGCCGCAGTACTGGCAGCGGTGCTCGTCGCGGGCGAAGACGCTGCGCCGGTTGAGCGGGGCTCGCCGCCGGAACGGGACCCGGACGTAGGTGCGGAGCCGCACCACCGAGGGCACCGGCACGGTCAGGCGCTCGGAGTGCATCGCCTCGCCGGTGTCGTGCAGGACCTCCGCTCGCTCCGCCAGGACGAGCACGACCGCCCGTCGGAACGAGACCACCGACAGCGGCTCGTACGTGGCGTTGAGCACGAGGGTGCCCGACATCGCCGGAACGCTACCTCGGGAAGCGCCGGCACCACCGGAGATAGGTGAGGACGTCGTCGGGTGTCGGCGGCTGGTCCCCCGCCCCTCCGTAGGCCGTCTCCACCCGGAAGCGGAGGTAGGCGGCGTCGGGGACGGGGAGGTGCGGGCGGCGGGCCCACCACCGGGGCGGGACGAGGCGGCGCAGCTGGCGCAGGGCGGCACCCCAGAGGCTCGGGTGTCGCAGCACGGCGACCACGGCGGGGAGCAGACGGCGCAGCGGCACGGCGCCGAGACTACCGGTGGCCCAGCGCGGTCCGGGCCACGGCGGCCGCCCCGACGAGGGGGCCGGCGTCGCCCAGCCCGGCCGGCCGGATGCGGGTGCCGCGGGAGAAGTCGAGGCGAGCGACGCGGTCGAGCTCCGCCTGGGCGGCGGCGAAGAACGGCTCGCCGAAGCCGAGCGCCACCGAGCCGGCGACGACGGCGAGGCGCAGGTCGAGGAGGTTGGCCACCGACCCGACGGCTCGGCCCACGAGCCGTCCCGCCCGCTCCCGCTCCTCCGGCCCGGCCTCGGCGGCGGGGCGGCCGGTGCGGGCGGCGATGGCGGTGCCCGACGCCTCGGCCTCGAGGCACCCGCGGGCCCCGCACGCGCACGGGCGGCCGTCGGGCTCGACGACGACGTGACCGATGTGGCCGGCGTTGCCGGCCGCGCCGTGGAGCAGCCGCCCCTCGAGCACGATGCCGCCGCCCACCCCGGTCGACACGACCATGGCGATGTAGTCGCGCGCACCGGCCGCGGCGCCCACCCAGCCCTCCCCGAGCGCCAGGGCCTTGGCGTCGTTGTCCACGTGGACCGGGAGGTCGAGCGCCTCGGCGAGGCGCTGGCGGAGCGGGAACCCGCGCCAGTCGGCGATGTTGAGCGGCGAGACGGCCGTGCCGCCCGGGGCCATCGGGCCGCCGCAGCCCACCCCGCAGGCCTGCTCGTCGCCCCGGCGGACCTCGGCGACCACGGCGAGGACGGCGGCGAAGACCGCCTCGGCGCCCTCGCCGCGCGGGGTGGGGCGCTGCGCCCGCGCCAGGAGCGCACCGCGGTCGTCCACGAGGCCGGCCGCCACCTTGGTGCCGCCGACGTCGATGGCGAGGACCGTGCCCACGGGAGGGAACCTAGCGATCCGCCGCGACGTCAGCGGACGGTGGGCCGACCTACCCTGTCCCCCCACGGCCCCCCAGGCGAGGAGCGGATCCCGCGATGACCCAGCAGACGACAGGGCGAGGCGAGCTCGTCGCACAGCAGCTCGCGGCGGTGGCTGCGAACGTCGAGCGGGTCATCCAAGGCAAGCCGGAGGTCGTCGAGCACCTCCTGCTGTGCCTCGTCGCCGAGGGCCACCTGCTCATCGAGGACGTGCCGGGCGTCGGCAAGACGAGCCTCGCCAAGTCGCTGGCCGCCTCGATCGACGGCTCGTTCGGTCGCCTCCAGTTCACCCCCGACCTGCTCCCGTCCGACGTGGTGGGGCTGTCGGTGTGGAACCGGGCGACGAGCACGCTCGACTTCCGGCCCGGTCC
>DATGRC010000176.1:0-8382 GCA_035303865.1 Acidimicrobiales bacterium | reverse complement strand
TCATCATCTGCTGGAAGGCGCCGGCCACGCCCAGGTCCTGCTCGTCGACGGCGTTGGCGATCGACGCGGCGAGGGCCGGCGAGCAGCAGCCGAGGCCGATGCCGGACAGGGCGAGCGACCCCATGATGATGAGGTCCGACGAGCCCGGCTCGACGGTGGACAGGGCGAGCATCGACACGGCGACGAAGGCCGCGCCGGCCAGCGCGGAGGCCCGCTCCCCCACCCGCACCGCGAGGTAGCCGGCGAGGGGCCCGGCGATCGAGAAGGCCAGCGGTCGGGCGATCATGAGCCCGCCGATGCGGGTCTCGGGGTAGCCGAACTCCCCCTCCAGGAACAGCGGCGTGATGATGAAGCCACCCATGTAGGCGAAGTTCGTGAACGCGTGGGTGGCGATGGCGAACGAGAAGTTGCGGCGCCGCACGTACCGCAGCGGCAGGAGCGGGTGGGCGACGCGCCGCTCGACCACCCCGAACACCACGACCGCGACGGGCGCGATCGCGAAGCCGGCCACGATCGCCGGGTGCGACCAGCCGAAGCCGGGACCCCGGTTGATGGCGAAGAGCAGGGAGGTGGCGCCCACGGCCAGGATCCCGGCGCCCGCCCAGTCGAAGCGCACCCGGTCGCGCCGGTCGGTCTCCGGGAGGACGAGCAGGCCGAGGACGAGGCCGGCCAGGGTGAGCGGGGCCTGCGCCACGAAGATCCAGCGCCACCCGAAGGTCTCGACGATCGGTCCGCCGGCCACCACGCCGATCACGGGGCCGCCGGCGCCCACCATCGACCAGTACCCCATGGCCTGGACGCGCCGCTCCGGCGGGAAGAGCCGGTTGATGAGGGCGATCGACGCCGGGCCCACCGCGGCGCCGGTGGCGGCGCCCAGGATGCGGAAGGCGATGAGCGCGCCCGCCGTCCACGCCGCCGCGGTGAGAAGCGCGAACACGGACACGAAGGCCATCGACCACGTGTAGAGGCGGCGGTGGCCGTAGAGGTCGCCCAGCTTGCCCATGGCCGGCCCGACCACGGCGAAGGCGAGGAGCGGGCCGGTGACCACCCAGGTGACGGTGCTGGCGTCGCTGTTGAGCTCGTCGGCGATGCGGGGCACCGACACCGACAGGATCGTGATCGTGAAGCCCACCGAGAAGAGCCCGAAGAGGGACACGGCGAGGACGACCCACGGGTAGCGGGGGCTGGACGAGAAGCGACCGTGGACCCGCTGCCGCAGCATCATCGGCCACGGGACGACGTGGACCTCTTCTGCTCCCGGTGCGTCGATCGTCAGCTCGTCGAGGTGATCACCGGGGCGTTCCATGGCATCGGGGAGGCTACTTGACCCGCGGGTCAAGACTGCAGTCGAGCGCGGCCCTCCAAGCGCGGTCCTGCCCGACCGGCTGGGGCGGCGGCCTCATCGCGGCGGCTGGGGAACGCCGCGTCCGGCGCACCGCCCCAGCGGGGCGGGCAGGGCGCGCCACCATACACCCGGGTGCGACGAGGGACCCGTCGCCCGAGGGCGACCTCGGTCACCTGAGACGGGCCTGGATCGGGGCCGCTACCGGCGCAGGTAGATGTCGACCGTGGTGCCCCGCTTCACCGAGGAGCCGGCCTCCGGATCGGTGACGAACGCGCGGCCCCGGGCGGGCCCCCGGACCTCGCCGGCCTCGAGCCCGGCCTTCTCGAGGAGCTCGATCGCCTCGTCGAGCCGCTTGCCCTCGACGTCGGGCACCTTCACGAGATCGGGGCCCTTGGAGACGACCACCTCGACGGTGGCACCGCGCTCGAGCGACGCGCCGGCCCCGGGTCGCAGCTCGATGACCCGGCCCTTCTCCACGGTGTCGCTGAACGCCTCGGCGCGGGCGGCCCGCAGCTGGACGGCCTCGAGGCCGGCCACGGCCTCCTCGTAGGTGCCGCCGACGAGCCCGTCGGGGACGGTGCGCGGCGCGGGGCCGGCCGACACGGTGAGGTGCACCTCGCTGCCCTTCGGCAGCTCGCCGGTGGTCTCGGGGGCGACGGCCATCACGACGCCGGCCGGCACCTCCTCGTCATGGGGCTCGTCGACCACGGTGGCGACGAACCCGCCCGCGGCGTCGAGCGCCGCGGCGGCCTCCTCCAGCGGCTTGCCGACGAGGTCGTCGGGGACGGGGGCGAGCTCGTTGCCGAGCGACACCCAGAGCACGAGCGTGTCGCCCTTGCGGAGCAGCTCCCCGGCGGCCGGCTCGGTGCGGAGCACCTCGCCGGGCTGGCTGCCGTCCTGGCGGGTGGTGCGGCGATCGATCTCCCAGCCGTAGGGGTCGACGGCGCGGCGAGCCGCCTCCTCGCTCAGGCTGACGAGTCGGGGCACCTCGTAGGTGGGTGGGCGGCTGGCGATCACGGCCCACGCCACCCCGGTGCCGACGAGCGCGGCGAGCAGCAGCACGGCGAGCGCCACCGGCCAGCGGCGCCGGCGGGGCTCGTGGTCGACGGCGACCACCTGGTCCGCCATCGCCGGAGGCGGCGGGACGGTGACGGCGGGGGTGTCGGCCACGGTGGCGTCGACCGCTGGGGCGTCGACGACGGTGGCGTCGTCGACGCCAGCCAGCCGCGAGGGAGCGAGGGTGGTGCCACCGAGCATCGTGGGGTCGTCGCCGGGGCCGGTGAGGTCGACCACCGGGGTGCCGGCGGCCAGCGGCAGGGGCTCGGGGCGGGGGAGGTCCTCGGCGGCGGCCATCAGCGAGATGGCGAGCTCGCCGGCGTCCGGGCGATCGGCGGGGTCCGGCTGGCCGGCCCGCTCGAGGGGGCGACGCAGCGGCCCGAGCTCCTCGGGCACCGGCACCGGCTTGCCCACCCGGGCCATCAGGGTGGCGATCGTGGTGTCGGCGGTGAAGGGCACCTGCCCCGTGACCGCCTCGATGAGCACGAGCCCGAGCGAGTACACGTCGGCCCGGCCGTCGACGGACTGGCCCTGGGCCTGCTCGGGCGAGGCGTAGCGGGCGGTGCCCAGCACCGCGCCCTGCGGCTCGGTCCAGGCCGCCTCGGCGAGGGCCCGGGCCAGGCCGAAGTCGGCGATGCGGAGGCGCCCGTCCTCGCCGAAGAGCAGGTTGGCCGGCTTGATGTCGCGGTGGACGAAGCCCCGCCGGTGGGCGTGGTCGAGGGCCCGGGTGGCCTCGAGGCCCACGAGGAGGGCCTGCGAGGGGCTGAGCAGGGTCCCGCTGTCGAGGATCGACCGGAGGCTGCCGCCAGCCAGGTACTCGGTGACGAGGTACGGGGTGCCGTCGTCGTCGCCCCAGTCGTACACGGCGACGATGTGCGGGTGGTTGAGGGCGGCCGCGGCCTGGGCCTCGGCCCGGAACCGGCGCAGGAACGTCTCGTCGTCGGCCAGCGCGGCGTGGAGGAGCTTCACCGCCACCCGGCGGCGCAGGCGGACGTCGTCGGCCAGGTACACCTGGGCCGACGCGCCGGTGCCGAGCGGGGCGATGATCCGGTATCGCCCGCTGAGCACGCGACCGATCTGGTCCGTCAAGCGGGACATGACCACGAGCCGAGGGTACAGGGTGGCCCTTCCCGGCCAGCGCACCCCCACCCGGCCCAGAGGGGCCCGGATGGGCCGATCCGGACGGGGCGCGCCACACTGGAGCCGATGATCGACCGGGCCGCCACCTCAGGGCGCGACGACGCCCACCGCCCCTGGACGCTGCCGGCCGTCGTCGCCCTCGTCTCGGCGGAGGCGCTGGTGGAGGCGGTGGCGGTGGCCGGGCGCGGGTCGCTCACGCCGGGCCTGCGCGCCGGCCTCGTGCTGTGCATCGCCCTGAAGGCCCTGTTCGCCTGGCGGGTGCTGCACCGCAGCCACGGCGCCGCGCTCGGGCTGCTCCTCCTGCAGGGCACCACGGTGGTCGCCGCGCTCGGCGCCGTCGACTCCCCCGCCGCGGTGCGCCTGGCCCTCGGCGGCGTCGCCGTGGCGTCGATCGCGCTGCTGTCGGCGTCGCTGCACGCCTTCCCCCAGCCGCAGCTGCCCGCCCCCGCCGAGTCGAGGACGCCGTGACCGAACAGCCCTCCCAGCCCCCCGCCCGCCTCCGTCCACCCGTCGACTGGCGCTACCGCGCCATCGTCACCGCCGCGCTCGTCGTGGCGGTGGCCGTGCTGGTCGTCGGCGTGCGGGCCACGAAGACCGGCTCGGACAACCCGGCCGTGGTGAACGGCCGGCCCGACCTCATCGAGCACGTGTTCCCGCCCGCCGGCTCCCAGGTGCTGCGCCAGGTGGAGATCGGCATCGACCTGGCCCCCGGCTACGAGGGCCGGATCACCGTCAACGGCATCACGATCCCCGACGACGAGCTCCGCCTCGTCCCCGAGCAGAACCAGGTGTACTTCGTGCCCGGGCCCGACCGGGTGATCGAGGTGCTCCCCCCGGGCGAGACGTGCGTGAGCGCCGTCGCCTGGGAGTCGCGCCGGGGGCGGGGCGCGGCCGACGCCACCTTCCGGTGGTGCTTCGACGTGACCTGACGGGCTGCGCTCAGCCGTCGGAGGGAGAGGCCGGCAGGTCGCCGGTGGCCAGCAGGTGCTCGAACCCCGCCTCGTCGAGGATCGGCACGCCGAGCTCGGTGGCCTTGCTCAGCTTGGAGGCGCCGGGCCCCTCCCCCACCACGAGGGCGGTGGTCTTCTTGGAGACGCTCCCGGGCGACTTGCCGCCCCGGGCCTTGATCGCCGCCTCCACCTCCTCGCGGTTGTAGCCCTGGAGGGTGCCGGTGACGACGACGGTCATGCCGGCCAGCGTCTGCTCGACGTCGTCCACCTCGGGGCCCTCGAAGTTCACGCCGGCGGCTCGGAGGCGCTCGATGACGTCGCGGTTGGCCTCCTCGGCGAACCAGTCCGCCACCGACTGGGCGATCACGGGGCCGACGCCCTCCACCGACGCCAGCTCCTCGACGGGGGCGTCCATGATCCGGTCGAGGTGGCCGCGGGCGGCGGCCAGCGCCTCGGCGCCGGCGGGCCCGAGGTGGCGGATGTTGAGGCCGACGAGGAGCCGGGACAGCGGCTGGGACTTCGACGCCTCGATGGCCTCCTGGAGGTTGCGGATCGACGTCTCGCCCCAGCCGTCGAGCGGGCGCAGCACGTCCCAGTCGATCGAGTAGATGTCGGCGATGTCGCGCACGAGGCCGAGCTCCATGAGCTGCTGGATGCGCTGCTCGCCGAGGCCCTCGATGTCCATGGCGCCGCGGCTGGCGAAGTGCTCGATGGCGCCGGCGGCCCGGGCCGGGCAGGCCACGTTGACGCAGCGGGTGTCGGCCTCGCCCTCGGGGCGCACGAGCTCGGCGCCGCACACGGGGCAGTCCTTGGGGAAGGTCCACGGCTCCGTGCCCTCGGGCCGCTCGGCCAGGACGGCGCCCAGCACCTCTGGGATGACGTCGCCGGCCCGGCGGACGATGACGGTGTCCCCGGGGCGGACGTCCTTGGCCCGCACCTGGTCCTCGTTGTGCAGGGTGGCCTGGCTGACCGTGACCCCGCCCACGAAGACGGGCTCGAGGACCGCGTAGGGCGTGGCCCGCCCGGTGCGGCCCACCGACACCTCGATCGACAGCAGCTTGGTGGTGCGCTCCTCGGGCGGGAACTTGTAGGCAATGGCCCAGCGGGGCGCCTTCGAGGTGGCGCCGAGGTCACCTCGGAGCGCGAGGTCGTCCACCTTCACGACCACGCCGTCGATCTCGTAGGGCAGGTCGTGGCGGTGCGCCTGGCGGTGCTGGCAGTACTCGAGCACCTCCTCGAGGCTGTCGACCGTGCGGACCTCGGGGTTGACCGGGAACCCGAGCGAGCGCATCAGCTCGAGCGTCTCGGTGTGGGTGCGCAGCGGGGGGCCGCCCTGGATCTCGCCGAGCTGGTAGCACCACATCGACAGCTCGCGGCTGGCGGTGACCGACGGGTCCTTCTGGCGCAGGGCGCCGGCCGCCGCGTTGCGGGGGTTCACGAACGGCCGCAGCCCGTGGGCCACCTGGTGCTCGTTGAGGGCCTCGAACGCCGGGCGGGACATGTAGACCTCGCCGCGGATCTCCAGCACGTCGGGAGCGTCGGGTCCCAGCCGGTCGGGCACCTGGCCGATCGTGGCGATGTTGGCGGTGACGTCCTCGCCGACCCGACCGTCGCCCCGGGTGGCGCCCTGCACGAAGCGACCGCCCTCGTAGCGGATCGACACGGCCAGCCCGTCGATCTTCGGCTCGCACACGTAGCGGATCGCCACCGGGCCGTCGCCCTCGGCCAGGCGCCGCTGCAGCCGCTCCCCCCACGCCCGCAGCTCGGCCTCGTCGACCGCGTTGTCGAGGCTCATCATCGGCACGGCGTGCACCACCGGCGCGAAGGCGGTCACGGCCCGCCCGCCGACGTGCTGGGTGGGCGAGTCCGGCGTGACGAGCTCGGGGTGCTCCTCCTCGAGGGCCCGCAGCTCGCGGACGAGGTCGTCGTAGTCGGCGTCGGAGATGATCGGGTCGTCGAGCTCGTAGTAGCGCCGGTCGTGCTCAGCGATCTCCGCGCGGAGCTGCGCGACGCGCTCCTCGATCTCCCGGTCGGCCATGCTCCGGAGGTTACCGAGCAGCTGTGACGGGGCCCGTCGGCGCCCGTTACGGTGAGCCGATCAGCGGATCGTGGGCGGGCGGTGCCCCGGGTGCGACGGCACCTCGGGGCGGCGAGCGCGTGGGAGCCATCGACGGGCTCCGCACGCTGGCCGTCGCCGCGGTCGTCGCGTACCACCTCGGCCACCTCCCCGGCGGCTGGGTGGGCGTCGACCTGTTCTTCGTGCTGTCGGGGTACCTGATCACCTCGCTGCTCCTGGCCGAGCGGCGCCTCGACGGCCGGATCCACCTCCCCGCCTTCTGGGGCCGGCGAGCTCGCCGGCTGCTGCCGGCGGCGCTGGCCTGCGTGGCCGTCACCCTCGCGGCGGGGACCGTCCTCGAGCCCGACGCCGTGGGGGCGTGGGCCCGGACGGGGACGGCCTCGGCGCTCTGGGTCGCCAACTGGCAGCAGGTGCTGGCGGGCGGCTCCTACTTCGACGGGTTCGGCCCGCCCAACGCGCTGAAGCACCTGTGGAGCCTCTCGGTGGAGGAGCAGGTGTACCTGCTGTGGCCGATCGTCCTCGCCGGCGCGGCGCGGCTGGGGCGACGTCGGGCCGTCTGGTGCGTCGCCGCGGTGGCGCTGGCGCTGGCGGCGGCGTCGGCGGTCGCCGGGCTGGTCCTCGCCCCGGCCGACGGGGCCGACACGACGCGGGTCTGGTTCGGCACCGACACCCGGGCCGTCGCTCCGCTGGTCGGCGCGGCGCTCGCCGCGGTCGTGGCTGCCCGGGGCTGGCCAACCAGCGTCGCCGGCCGCGCCCTCGCCAGCGCGCTCGGGGCCGTCGGCCTGGCCGTGCTCGCCGCCATCGCCCTCTCGCTCGAGGACCGCGACCCCGCCATCTGGCGGGGCGGCGCGGTGGTGGCGGCGCTCGCGTCCGCTGCGGTGGTGGCGGCCGCCGCCCGGCCGGGCGCGCTCCAGCGGGCCCTCGCCGCCTCCCCGGCCGTGACCTGGGTCGGCCGCTGCCTCTCCTACTCGCTCTACCTGTGGCACTGGCCGGTGATCGTCCTGCTCACGCCGGCCCGCACCGGCCTCGACGGGGCGGCGCTCGACCTGGCGCGCGTCGCGGTGGCGGTCGGGCTGAGCGGGCTGTCGTGGCGGCTCCTCGAGCACCCGCTGCGCGCTGGCGCGCCGCGGCCGCGTCCGCGCCCGGGGCCGCGGGCGGTGGGGCTCGCCGTCGGCGCGGTGACGTCGGTGGCGGCGGTGGGGCTCGTCGTGAGCGGCGCCCACCCCACCCGGGCCGGGCGCATGGAGGCCCTGCTGACCAGCGCGGGGGCCGACGTCGTGGAGGCCACCCCGGCACCGGCGCGCTCAGCCCGCGCGGGCGTCGACCAGCCCGCGGCGACCGAGCCGCCGACCGTGAGCGTCTACGGCGACTCCGTCGCCTGGTCCTTCACGGTGGGTGCCACACCCGACCTCCTCGCCGAGCTCGGCGTGGCGAGGCTCCACAACCACGCCGCCTGGGGCTGCCAGCTCCTCGTCGCACCTCGCCGCAGCGGGGATCGGACCGACCCGGCGGACACGAGCTGCCCGGACTGGCCGGCGCAGTGGGCGGCGTCCATCGACGCGGAGCGCCCGGACGTCGCCGTGCTCAGCGTCGGCCCCTGGGAGGTGTTCGACCGGCACCTCGACGGGGCCTGGCGGCCCTTCGGGTCGCCCGAGCACGACACCCACCTCCGCGCCGCGCTGGACCGGGCGCTCACCGTGCTGGGCGGACGAGCAGCCCAGGTGGTGGTCATCACCGCCCCCTACCCGGAGCGCCCCGACGACGGGCTGTCCCCGGCCGAGTGGGTGGGGAGCCCCTCCAGCCGGGCCCGCTTC
>DATGRC010000175.1:0-13407 GCA_035303865.1 Acidimicrobiales bacterium | reverse complement strand
TCGGGCAGGTCGTCGACAGTGCGCTGCGGCTCGGGCTCGCGGAAGTCGGGCACGAACTCCTCGACGTGCTCGATCAGCGCATCGACCGACGGCTCCATCCGTTCGAGCAGGGGCTTCGGATACACACCCAGGAACACGATGAGACCGATGAGCGGCGCCATCGCGAGCCCTTCGCGCAGCCGCAGCTCGGGGAACGAACGGTTGTCCTCGTCGGGCTCACCGTGGAACACCCGCTGGTAGGCCCACAGCAGGTACAGCGCGGCGAGGATCACGCCGGTCGCGGCGACGACCGTCCACCAGCGGTGGGCGACGAAGCTGCCGAGCAGGATGAGGAACTCGCCGACGAAGCCGTTGAGACCGGGCAGACCGATGCTCGACAGCGTCACGACGATGAACACGCCGGCGAAGATCGGCGCGACCGCCTGCAGGCCCCGCAGCTTCGCGATCTCGCGGGTGTGGCGGCGCTCGTAGATCATGCCGACGAGGAGGAACAAGGCACCGGTCGACAGACCGTGGTTGACCATCTGCAGGATGCCGCCCTGGATGCCCTGGGTGGGGAGGGCGAGGGTGCCGAGGGCGATGAACCCGAGGTGGGCCACCGAGGAGTAGGCGACGAGGCGCTTCAGGTCGCGCTGCATGGCGGCGACGATGGCCCCGTAGATGATCCCGATGACGCCGAGCGTGACGAAGGCCGGGGCGAAGAAGACGGTGGCGTCGGGGAACAGGTAGAGGCCGAGGCGGACGAAGCCGTAGGTGCCGAGCTTGAGCAGCACGCCGGCGAGGATCACCGACCCGGCGGTGGGGGCCTGGGTGTGGGCGTCGGGCAGCCAGGTGTGGAGCGGGAAGAGCGGCACCTTGACGGCGAAGGCGATGGCGAAGGCGAGGAACAGCCAGCGGGCCGCGCTCCAGTCGAAGGGGTTGGCGCTCGTGGAGTCGTCGGTGACGTGCTGGGCCTCGGCAATCCGGACGAGGTCGAAGTCGAGGGCCGGCTCCTCGAGCGCCGCGATCTCGTCGTCGGCGGCGGCCTGGATCTCGTCGGCCTGGGCCGAGAGCCGCTCGAAGGTGAGCTGGGACTGGGGGTCGGAGGGATCCAGCTGCTGGGCCTCGGCGGCGAGCTGGGCGATCTCCTCGTCGGCGGCGGCCTGAATCTCGGCCACCTGGACCCGGTGCTCCTCGGCCACCCCGTCGCGGTGGAGGAAGGCCAGGGCCACGATGCCCACGAGCATGAAGGCCGAGCCGACCATCGTGAAGATGAAGAACTTCAGCGCCGCGTAGATCCGCTCGCCGTAGCCCCAGCCGCCGATGAGGAAGTACATCGGCACGAGGACGACCTCGAAGAACACGAAGAAGACGAACAGGTCGAGTGCGCAGAACACGCCGATGCAGCCGCCCTGCAGCAGCAGGAGCCAGGCGTAGTACGGCTTCGGGTCGTGGCTGGGGGTGACGGCCACGATCGCCAAGGGGAAGAGGAGGCCCGACAGCACGACCAGGAACAGGGAGATGCCGTCGATGCCGAGGTGCCAGGAGATCCCGAAGTCGGCGATCCAGGACTGGTCGACCTCGAACTGGAACCCGGACTCGGCGGTGTCGAAGGCGGCCAGCAGCCACACCGTCACCGCCCCGGTGACCGTGGTGAAGGCGAGCGCCACCCCGCGGTGGAGCTCGGTGCGGCGGGCCGGCACGAGCGCCACGCAGAGGGCCCCGAGGAAGGGCAGCACCACCGCCACGGTGAGCGGCGAGGAGGCGACGGCGTGAGCGCCTTCGGCAGCGAGGATCGAGGTGAGCATCAGAACGAGACCCGGGTGAGGAAGTAGGCGAGGAGCACCACGACGCCGACGGCGATCCCGAGGGCGTAGGACCGCACGTAGCCGGGCTGCAGGGTCCGCAGCCCCCGGCCGCCGGTCCGGACGAGCGTGGCGACGCCGTTGACGGCACCGTCGATCACGCCCTTGTCGAAGTCGGCCAGGGCCTGGAAGGCGGCCCGGCCGGGACCCCCCATGAAGGCGGTGATCGTGGCGTCGTAGTACCAGCCGTTGGCCAGGACCTCGGGCTCGACCGCCTTGGCCCGCTTCTGCAGGTAGACGGCGACGGCGGCCGCGATCCCGGCGAGGCCGGCCGCGGTGGCGATGACGGCCAGCAGCACCTTCGTGCCGGTCTCGACGTCCACGTGGGCCTCGTTGCCGTAGAGCACCGGCTCGAGCCAGTGGCCGAGGAAGTGCAGGTCCGGCGTGAACGGCAGGTTGAGCGCGCCGCCCACGACGGCCAGGCCGGCCAGCACCACGAGGGGCACGGTCATGAGCCACGGGGACTCGTGGGGCTCGTGGACGGGCTCGGGGGCGTCGGTGGTGGCGTCGGCGGCCTCCGCCTCGGCGGCGGCGTCGGCGTCCGCGGCCGCCGCGGCCTCGACGGCGGCGGGCTGGCGGAAGCGCTCCTCCCCGAAGAAGACGAGGAACACCTGGCGGCTCATGTAGAAGGCCGTCAGCAGGGCGGTGACGAGCCCGAGGGCCCACAGCACGGGGCTGGCGTCGAAGGCGTAGAGGAGGATCTCGTCCTTCGACCAGAACCCGGCGAAGGGGGGCACGCCGGCGATGGCCAGCCAGCCGACGATGAACGTGCCGGCGGTGATCGGCATGTACGTGCGGAGGTTGCCCATGCGGCGCATGTCCTGCTCGTCGCCCATGCCGTGGATGACCGAGCCGGAGCCGAGGAACAGCAGCGCCTTGAAGAAGGCGTGGGTGACCATGTGGAAGATCGCCGCCACGTAGGCGCCGGTGCCGACGGCCAGGAACATGTAGCCGAGCTGGCTCACCGTCGAGTAGGCGAGGACCTTCTTGATGTCGTTCTGGGCGACGGCGATCGTGGCCGCGAACAGCGCGGTGATCACCCCCACCCAGGCGATGACGTCCGGGGCCCAGTCGTAGGCCTGGGCGAGGATCGGGTTCACCCGGGTCATGAGGAACACGCCGGAGGTGACCATCGTGGCGGCGTGGATGAGCGCCGAGACCGGGGTGGGGCCGGCCATGGCGTCGGGCAGCCACACGAACAGCGGCAGCTGCGCCGACTTGCCGGTGGCGCCCACGAAGAGCAGCAGGGCGATGGCGGTGGCGGTGACCGGGGCGAGGTTCCCGGCCTCCTCGGCGAGGGTGCTGTAGCTGAGCGACCCGACCGTGGCGAAGGCCAGGAACATGGCCAGCATGAAGCCCCAGTCGCCGATGCGGTTGGTGACGAAGGCCTTCTTGCCCGCCGAGGCGTTCTCGTCCTTGCCGAACCAGAAGGAGATGAGGAAGTAGGAGCAGGCGCCCACGCCCTCCCAGCCGAGGAAGGTGACGAGCAGGTTGTCGCCCAGCACCAGCATCAGCATCGAGAACACGAACAGGTTCAGGTAGACGAAGAACTTCGAGAAGCTCGCGTCCCCGTGCATGTAGCCGATCGAGTACAGGTGGATCAGCGAGCCGATCCCCGTGACGAACAGCGCCATCGTGATCGACAGCGGGTCCGCCACGAACGCCATGTCGACGTGGAACCCGCCGGCGGGGATCCACTCGAAGAGCGAGACGACGTGGCTGCGGCTGTGCTCGCCCTCGCCGAGCAGCCCGGCGAACACGACGACGGTGGCGAGGAACGAGCCGGCGGCGGCGAGCGTGGCCACCCAGCCGGCACCGGGCTCGCCGAGGCGGCGCCCGGCGACGAGCAGGAGCAGGAAGCCGGCCAGGGGCAGGGCGGGGATGAGCCAGACGAGATCGAGCATGGTGCGGGATCAGCCCTTCAGGACGGTCAGGTCGTCGGCGGTGGCCGTGGGCTGCTTGCGGAGGAGGGCCACGATGATCCCGAGCCCCACGACGACCTCGGCGGCCGCCACGACGAGCACGAAGACGACGACCGTCGTGCCGTGCACGTCGTTCAGCATCCGGGAGAACGTGACGAAGGTGAGGGTGACGGCGTTGAGCATGAGCTCGACGCACATGAACATGACGAGCGGGTTGCGGCGCACCAGCAGGCCGACGGCCCCGACGGTGAAGATCAGGGACCCGAGGACCAGGTACCAGGCGGGGGTGACCTCGGCGACGGCCAGCATCAGGCCTGCACCTCCTCGTCGTGGGCGTCGGCGGGCGCGGCGTCGCCCTCGGAGGCCTGGGCCGCGGCGCGGGCCTCGAGCTCGGCGCGGTGGGCGACCTCGAGCGGGTCCTCGACGAGCTCGTCGCGCCGGACCCGGCGGGAGAGCATCACGGCGCCGACGATGGCGATCACGAGCAGCACCGAGGTGATCTCGAAGGCGAAGAGGTGGTCGGTGAAGAGCGACTCGCCGATCTGGTCGATGTCGGCCACGCCTTCGGCGATCTCGTTGGCTGCGCCGGGCTCGGGCCGGGCGCCGGTGGCCTCACCGGAGGTGGAGGCGAAGGCGATGAGCGTGAGCGCGAGCGCGCCGATGCCGACGATCGCGGCGCCGACGCGCTGGCCCCGGATCGGCTCGATGCTGAGGTCCTCCGCTCGGTCGACGCCGAGGAGCATCAGCACGAACAGGAACAGGATGACGATGGCGCCGGCGTAGACGATCACCTGCACCGCGGCCAGGAAGTGGGCCTCCTGGGCGATGAAGAGCACGGCGATGCCGAACAGGGTGGCGACGAGCGACAGGGCGGCGTGGACCGGGTTGCGGTTCGCGATCACCCCGACCGCGCCGCCGAGGCAGATGGCCCCGGCCACGAGGAACACGACCAGCTCGACCATCAGTGGTGCCCCCCGTCGTGCGCGACGTCCGCGGCGGCGGGGTCGACGTCGGCGGCGTCCTCGGCCCGCTGGCCCTGCTCGGGGGCCTTCACCCCGAAGCCGAGCTCGCCGGACCAGCCGACCCGGCCGACGTAGTCGGCGTCGCCGCTCGGCGCGGTGGCCCGCACCCAGGCGGAGCTCCAGGCCGCCACCTCGTCGAGGTCGGACCAGTCCTCCCACGGCAGCTGCTGCGGGAGCCCGTCGTCGCCGACGACCAGTTCGTCCTTCGTGTAGATGGCGTCCTGGCGGTTCGTGAACGAGAACTCGAACAGCTTGGTCTCGGTGATCGCCTCGGTCGGGCAGGCCTCCACGCACAGGTCGCAGTGGATGCACCGGAGGTAGTTGATCTCGTAGACGAAGCCGTAGCGCTCGCCGGGCGACACCGGGTCGTCGGGCGGGTTGTCGGCGCCGCGCACGTAGATGCAGCGGGCCGGGCACACCCCGGCGCACAGCTCGCAGCCGATGCACTTCTCCATCCCGTCCTCGTAGCGGTTGAGGACGTGACGGCCGTGGAGCCGGACGGGCTTGTCCCGCTTGGGCCCCTGGTCCTTGACGTAGGGGACGGTCTCGGTCTTGCCGGTGCGGGTGCCCTTGAGCAACTTCCTGAGGCTGACGGCGAAGCCGCCGAGGTAGCCCATCAGTGCACCCCCTCCGGGTCGAGCTCGCGGCGGCGCTGGGCGGTGCGCACCGCGGCGGCCAGGCCCGCGTAGCCGGCGACGAGCACCGCGAAGCAGATCGCCACCACGAGCGGCAGGTTCCAGTCCTGGTCTCGAGCCACGTTGACGGCAGCGAGCAGGAGCAGCCAGCCGAGCGCCAGCGGGATCAGGACCTTCCAGCCCAGGTCCATGAGCTGGTCGTAGCGGGGCCGGGGCAGCGTGGTGCGGAACGAGACGAACATGAAGCAGAAGACGAGGACCTTGAGGAAGAACCAGATCGGGCCCCAGATCCAGTCCGGCCCGAAGAAGGTGGGGCCGGCCGGGCCGCCGAGGAAGAGCGTGACGATGATCCCCGACATCGTCACCACGTTCATGAACTCGGCCAGGTAGAAGAGCGCGAAGCGGATCGAGGAGTACTCGGTGTGGAAGCCGCCGACGAGCTCCTGCTCGGCCTCGACGAGGTCGAAGGGCGGGCGGTTCAGCTCGGCGGTGGCGGCGATCACGAAGATCACGAACGGCACCACGCCGGCCACGATCAGGTTCCAGCCCGGGATGATCCCGAAGAAGCCCTCCCCCGCCTGGGCCATCACGATGTCATGGGTGGACAGCGAGCCGCTGAGCAGCACCACCGACACCACGGCGAGGCCGAGCGCCGCCTCGTAGGACACCATCTGGGCGGTGGCCCGGACCGAGCCGAGGAGCGGGTACTTCGAGCCGGACGACCAGCCGGCCAGCATCACGCCGTAGATGGCGATCGAGGACATGGCCAGCACGAGCAGCACGCCGATGGGCGGGTCGGCCAGCTGCAGGTACGTGTGGTTGCCGAAGATCTTGACGGCGCCCTGCTTCTCCTCGGTGAACACGCCGCCGATCGGCACCACCGAGAAGGTGACGAAGGCCGGGATCATGGCCAGGAACGGGGCGATGGCGAACACCCGCCGGTCGGCCCGGTCCGGCACGAGGTCCTCCTTGAAGAAGAACTTGGTGCCGTCGGCGAGGGTCTGGAAGAGGCCGAACGGCCCGGCCCGGTTCGGGCCGAGGCGGTTCGACATGTCGGCGTGGACCTTGCGCTCGAACCAGATCATGAGCATCACGGCCACGAGGACGAGCGCGAAGGTCACGACGACCTTCAGCAGCACGATCAGCACGATGCCGAGGTCGACGTCGCCGACGAGGAGCGGATCGAGGGCGAGCACGTTCATGCCCGCTCCACCCGCACGTCGGTGACGGCCTCGCCGGCGGTCACGAGGGTGCCGACGGCCGGGCCGGGCTGGTTGACGAGGACGGCCGCGGAGCCCCGGGGCACGCCGGCGTCGGGGACGGCCGGCAGCTGCAGCGCGCCGGCGGCGGCGGTGAGCGTGACGCTGGCCCCGGGCTCGATGCCCAGCTTGTCGAAGTCGTGGGGGTGCAGGTGCACGGCGTTCTCCGTGACGAGCCCGGCCAGCGACGGGGAGTGCTGGACGAGCGTCCCGAGGTCGTAGAGCTTGCGGGTGGCGACCAGCCGCAGCGAGTACGCGTCCGGCGCCGGGGCGGTGACCTCCCCGGCGGGCCGGTGGCGCAGCAGCGCGGGGCGGGCCGGCGCGGCCGGCGCTTCGGGCTCGGGGTCCCCGTCGGCCTCGGCGGCGTCGGCGGTGGCCTCCGCCTGGGCCTCGGTGGCCTCCACCTCGGCTGCGCCCTTGGCCGCGGCGTCGTCGGCCGCCTCGGCGGCCACCGCGGCCTCGCCGGCCGCCTCGGCCACGCCGGAGTCGCTCTCGCCCTCGTGGGCGGGGCCGCTCGGCGCGGCGCCCTCGGTGGAGGACACCTCGTCGGGCGCGGCCGCCGGTGGGCCGGCCAGCGGGATGACCACGCCGTCGCGGGCGTCGTAGCCGTGGAGCACCTCGAGGGTGAGCCCGGCGTGGCTGGGGGCCAGCGCCTCGATCTCGGCCCAGATCTCCTCGAGCGTGCTGAAGCCCAGGTCGGCCTCGAGGAAGCGGGCGAGGTCGACGGCGATCATCCAGTCGTCCCGGGCGGTGCCGGGGGCGGTGACCTTGCGAGCGACGGTGCTGACGCGGCCCTCGAGGTTGGTGGTGGTGCCGTCCACCTCCGCGTAGCCGGCGGCCGGGAAGACGACGTCGGCCTGGCGGACGCTGGCGGTGGGCAGCTGGTCGACGGCGATGACGGTGCGGGCACCGGCGAGCGCCTTGGTGGCCAGCGCCCGGTCGGGCACGTCGGCCAGCGGGTCGGCCCCGAGGAGCACGAGCACGTCGACCTTGCCGGCCGCGGCCGCCTCGAGGATGCCGCGGGCGTCGTGGCCCCGCTGGGCGGGCACGGTGGCCCAGCCGCCGTCGCGGAACCACTGGCCGGCCTCCTCCAGCGTGGTGCGGCCGGGCAGCAGCCCCGGGGCGAGGCCCATGTCGAGCGCGCCGTGGACGTTCGCCCGGCGCAGCGCAGAGAGGAAGCGGACCTCGGGGTGGGCGGCGTGGATCGCCTCGGCGGCGGCGACCACGCCAGCGCCGGAGTCGGCCAGGTTGGCCCGGCCGAGCACGACGGTCACGGGCCCCGCGTCGAGCAGCGCGGCGGCTGCCGCGAGGGCCTCCGCCGGCACGCCGCCGACCTCCTGGTCGCCCCCGCCGGCGAGGAGGGCCCGGACGACCTCGCCCTCGGTCCCCGGCCGGTGCAGCAGCGTGGCGGCCGCGAGGTCGCTGAACGACGAGCGCCGCGGCGCCAGCTCCACGACCTTCACGCCGTCGCGGGTGACGGCGTGGCGGAGCCGCAGGAACAGGACCGGCAGCTCCTCCTTGACGTCGGGCCCGATGAGCAGGACGGTGCCGCCCGGCGCGCACACCTGGTCGATCGTGGCCTTGGGCAGGCCGAGCACGACCTCGGCGGGGAGGCCGTCGTCGAGCTGGGCGTCGACGTGGTCGGTGCCGAGCACGCCCTTGGCCAGCTTGGCCCAGGCGTAGGCGCTCTCGTTGGTGAGCCGGGCGCCGCCGAGGACGGCGACCCGATCGGGGTCGGCGTCGCGCAGCGCGGCGACGGCCTGCTGCAGCGCCGCCCCCCAGCTGGCCTCGACGAGGTCGTCGCCGGAGCGCACGAGCGGGGCCCGCAGCCGGGCCTCGTGGTTCTGGGCCTGGAAGTCGAACCGGCCCTTGTCGCACAGCCAGCCCCAGTTGACCGGGTCGACGTCGACGCCGAGGTAGCGGACGACCTCGTTGCGGCTCGACTGGACGACCACGCGGCAGCCCACCGAGCAGGAGGTGCAGGTGCTCTCGACCTGGTCGAGGTCCCAGGGGCGGGCCTTGAACCGGTAGGGCGAGGCGGTGAGGGCGCCGACCGGGCAGATCTGGACCGTGTTGCCGCTGAAATAGCTGGCGAAGGGGTGGTCCGGGAACGTGTTGACCTGGGTCTGGTTGCCCCGGTCGATGAAGTGGATGAGGGCGTCGCCGGCGACGTCCTTGGCGAAGCGGGTGCAGCGGTCGCAGAGGATGCAGCGCTCGCGGTCGAGGTCGACGAGGTCGCTGATCGGGATCGGCTTGGCGTAGTGCCGCTTCTCCTCGACGAGACGGCTCTCGCCCGGCCCGTGCGACATCGTCTGGTCCTGCAGGGGGCACTCGCCGCCCTTGTCGCAGACCGGGCAGTCGAGCGGGTGGTTGATGAGCAGGAACTCGAGGACGCCCTCCTGGGCCTTCTTCGTGACCGCGCTCTCGGTGTCGACGACCATGTCGGGCGCCACCGGGATCATGCAGGACGGCTGCAGGGCGGGCCCGCGACCGGTGTCGATCTCGACGATGCACATCCGGCACATGCCCACCGGCTCCATCCGCGGGTGGTAGCAGAACCGCGGGATGTAGGTGCCGGTGCGTTCGGCGGCGTCGATGACGAGCTCGCCGGGGGTGGCCTCGACCTGCTTGCCGTTGATCGTGAGGACCACGGTCTCGGGGGCCTGGGTGTCAGACACCGGTGACCTCGCTCGAGCTGTCGGGGGCGGGGGTGTAGGCGGCGCCGTTGATCGGGACCGGCACCTCGCCGGTGCCGCCGCAGGCGGCGATGAACTCGTCCTTGAAGCGGACGACCGCGGAGGCGATGGGCGACACGGCCGACGGCCCGAGCGGGCAGATCGTGGTCTGCTTCGGCGGCCAGTCGATGCCGGGGCTGATGTTGTCGCACACGTCGAGCAGGAGGCCGATGTCCTCGGGGCGGCCGTGGCCGTCGACGATGCGGCGCAGGATGCGCTCGAGCCAGGTGGTGCCCTCGCGGCACGGCGTGCACTTGCCGCAGGACTCGCGGGCGAAGAAGCGCACCACCCGCCACGCCGCCTTCACCGCGTCGGTGGTGTGGTCCATCACCACGACGGCGCCGGAGCCGAGCATCGAGCCGGCCGCGCCGACGGCGCCGGACTCGAGCGGCAGGTCGAGGTGCTCCTCGTAGAACCAGGGGGCGGACGCGCCGCCGGGGATGAACGCCTTGAGCTCGTTGCCGTCGCGGATGCCGCCGCCGTAGACCGGGGCGTAGATCAGGTCCCGGAACGTGGTGACGCCGAACTCGACCTCGTACACGCCGGGGTTCTTGACGTGCCCGGACACGGCGAAGAGGCGGGTGCCGCGGCTGGCCTCGGCGCCGAGCTCGGCGAAGCTGGTGCCGCCGTGGCTGAGGATCCAGGGCAGGTTCGACAGCGTCTCGACGTTGTTGACGATCGTGGGCTGCATGTAGAGGCCCTTGGCCGCCGGGAAGTAGGGCGGCTTGAGGCGGGGCATGCCCCGGTTGCCCTCGAGGGACTCGATGAGGGCGGTCTCCTCGCCGACGATGTACGCCCCCGCGCCCCAGTGCAGGACGATGTCGACGGAGAAGTCGGAGCCGAGGATGTTCCGGCCCACGTAGCCGGCCTCGTAGGCGTCGTTGAGGGCCTGGGCGATGCGCTCCTGGGCGAGGGCCATCTCGCCGCGCACGTAGAGGAAGGCCTGGGCGGCGCCGATCGCGTAGCAGGCGATCAGCACGCCCTCGATCAGCTGGTGGGGGTCGCGCTCCATGAGGAGGCGGTCCTTGTAGGTGCCGGGCTCGGACTCGTCGCCGTTGACGACGAGGTAGCGGGGCCACACGCCGGGGGGGCAGAAGCCCCACTTGACGCCGGCCGGGAAGCCGGCGCCGCCGCGGCCGAGGAGGCTGGCCGCCTTCACCTCTTCGTGCACGGCGGTGGGCGACTTGGCCAGCGCGGCCTTGAGGCCCTCGTAGCCGCCGGTGGCGAGGTAGCGCTCGAGGGTGTGGCCGTCGTCGAGGCCGAAGCGGGTGGTGATGATGGGGGCGGCGTCGGTGACGGCCATCAGCCGGCTCCTCCCTCGCTGGCGGCGGCCCGGGTGATCCACACCGGCTCCTCGGCCTCGCCGGGGACGGCGTTGCCGGCGCGGCGGTCGGCCGGGATGTGCTGGCGGACCCGCGCCAGCGTGCCGTGGCGCGGGATCTCGTGCGCCCGGCGCCCGGCTCGCAGGTCGTCGATGAGGGCGTCGGCCTGCTCGGGGGTGACCTTGTAGTGGTACCGGTAGTTGACCTGCAGGCACGGGGCCTCGGTGCAGGCGGCGATGCACTCGACGTCCTCGAGCGTGAACATCCCGTCGGGCGTGGTGCCGCCGGCCTTGATGCCGAGGCGCTCCTCGAGGTGGTGGAGCAGCTCCTCGCCGCCGAGCAGCATGCACGAGATGTTCGTGCACACGTTCACGAGGTAGGTCCCGACGGGCTCCCGCTTGAACATCTCGTAGAAGGAGCACGTGCCGAGCACCTCCGCCGGGGTGATCCCGATGAGCTCGGCGATGTGCTCCATGGCCTCTTCGGTGACGTACCCGTCCTGCTCCTGGGCCAGGTGGAGCAGCGGGATGAGCGCCGACTTGGGCCGCGGGTAGCGCGACAGGATCTCCGTCGCCGTCTTGAGGTTGGCCTCGCTGAAGCGCGCCACTATCGATCCACCTCTCCCATGATCGGGTCGACGCTGGAGATGACGGCCACGGCGTCGGCGATCAGCCCGCCGCGCATCATGTGGGGCAGCGTCTGCAGGTTGACGAAGCTCGGGCCGCGGATGTGCATCCGGTAGGGCTTCGAGGAACCGTCGCTCACGATGTAGCAGCCGAGCTCGCCCCGGGGGCTCTCCACCGCGCAGTACGCCTCCCCCTCGGGCACCTTGAAGCCCTCGGTGAAGATCTTGAAGTGGTGGATGAGGGCCTCCATCGACTCGTCGATGCGGGCCCGGGGCGGCGGCGTCACCTTCTTGTCCTGGATGCGGTAGTCGCCCCGCGGCATCTTCTCGAGGACCTGCCGCACGATCTTCATCGACTCGCGGATCTCGTGGAGCCGGATCGCGTACCGGTCGAAGCAGTCGCCGTAGCTGCCGACGATCACGTCGAAGTCCAGCTGGTCGTAGGTGAGGTACGGCATCTCGCGCCGCAGGTCCCACGGCACGCCGGTGGACCGCAGGATCGGGCCGGTGGCGCCGAGGGCGACGGCCTCCTCGGCGGTGATGACCCCGACGCCCTGGAGCCGCTCGCGGTAGATCGGCTGCTCGGTGAGCAGCACGTCGTACTCGTCGAGGCTCTCGGGGAGGTAGTCGAGGAAGCCGAGCACGGTGTCGCGCCACCCGTCCGGCAGGTCGGCGGCCACGCCGCCGGGCCGGATGTAGTTGTGGTTCATGCGCAGGCCGGTGACGGCCTCGAGGACCCGCAGGCCGCGCTCGCGGTCGCGCCAGCCCCACACCATCATCGACACGGCGCCGACGTCCATGCCGTTGGTGGCGAGGAACAACAGGTGGCTGGTGATCCGGTTCAGCTCGGTCATGAGCACCCGGATCCACTGGGCCCGCTCAGGGATGTCCTCGTCGATGCCGAGGAGCTTCTCGGTGGTGAGCGAGAAGGCCAGCTCGTTGAACAGCGGCGACGCGTAGTCCATCCGCGTCACGTTGGTGGGGCCCTGGAGGTAGGTGAGGTCCTCACCGGTCTTCTCCATGCCGGTGTGGAGGTACCCGATCACCGGCTTGGTGCGCAGGACCGTCTCGCCCTCGAGCTCGAGCATGAGGCGCAGCACGCCGTGGGTGCTGGGGTGCTGCGGCCCCATGTTGATGATCATCGTCTGGTCCTCGGAGGGGTCCTCCTGGACCAGCTCGGCGACCTCGGCCTCGGACATGCGGAGCGTGGCGCCCAGCTCCCGCAGCAGCTCGGCCGCGCCGGCCGAGCCGCGGGGCGCCATCTCCTGGCTGCCCTCGTCGGTGGGGTCGAACGGGAGGTTCTCGACGGTGGACATGGCTAGCGGGCGTCCTGGGGGGCCTTGAACTGGACGGGGATGCGGCCGATCGCGTGGTCCTTGCGCAGCGGGTGGCCCTCCCAGTCCTCGGGCATGAGGATGCGGGTGAGGTCGGGGTGGCCCTCGAAGCGGATCCCGAACATGTCGAACACCTCGCGCTCCATCGCCTCGGCACCGGGGTGCACGTCGAAGATCGACGGGCAGGTGGGGTCGTCCTCGGGCACCTGCACCCGCAGGCGCAGGCGCTGGCGGGCGCGGTGGGAGATGAGGGTGACGACCACCTCGAAGCGCTCCGGGGCGATCCCCTCGGGCAGGCCCCGATCGGCCTCGTAGGTGAGGTAGTCGACCCCGGTGACGTCGAGGCACATCAGGTAGCCCTCGTCGTCGCGGAGCATGCGGACGAGCGACACGAGCTCGTCGCGGCTCGGGTGGAGCACCTCCTGGCCGCGGCTGCGGGTGACCGGCACCCCGAAGCGCAGCTCGGGCTCGGGCGCGGCCTCGGCCGCCGCCTCGTCGGACGGCGCGCCGTCCTCGGGGACCTCGACGTCGTCGGCCATCAGCGCGACCCGGCGGTGGTGAGGGTGACGGGCTGGTCGGAGCGCTGGCCGTCCTTCTGCTCGACGTGGAGGCCGAGGCCCTCGCCGGGGCGGCGGGTGAGGTGGCCGTCGCGGATCTTCTCGTGGAGCGTGTTGATCGCGTGGATCAGGGTCTCCGGCCCGGGCGGGCA
>DATGRC010000174.1:0-20138 GCA_035303865.1 Acidimicrobiales bacterium | reverse complement strand
CACGACGCCGACGTGGGCCACGTACGCCTCGTCGAGGATGGCGTGGACGACGTCGCGCTCGTAGCGACCTCGAGCCGCGCTGCGGCGGACGGTGGTCCGCTCGGTGGGCTCGAGCCGGTCGGAGGCAGCGGGCGGGGGGTCGGCGGTGGCGGGCACGGCGCCATCGTGCCCGGGCGTGCGCCCGCGCCCGCTGCGGATTTCCGTCCGGGGCCAGCGCGCCCGGCGCGGCGGCGGGCCGTCTCGACGCCCGACCGGTCCTCGCCGCCGGCTCAGGACACGCAGAGCTCGTTGCCCTCGGGGTCGGCGAGGGTGACCCACGACAGCGGACCCTGCCGGGCCTCCCAGAGGGTGGTGGCGCCGAGCTCGAGCAGCTGCGCCACCTTGGCGTCGCGCTCGCCGTCGGGCGCGCGCAGGTCGAGGTGCACCCGGTTCTTGGCCGTCTTCGGCTCGGGGACCCGCTGGAAGAGCAGGCGGTTGCCCGAGCCGTCCGGCGGGGTCACCGAGGCGTAGTCGCGCCAGGCTCGGCGGCCGTCGAGCTCGACGATCTCGTCGCTGTCGGCAGGGAGGTGACCGGCCTCGATCACGCTCGTGACGAGGTCGTGCAGGTCGTCGACCTCGCCGTCGAGGGCGGCGGCCCAGAAGCGGGCCTGGGCGTGCGGGTCGTGGCAGTCGAAGGTGACGGTGAGGCCCATGGGGCGAGCGTGCGGGGCCGCTGCTGACACCTCGTGTCAGGGAATCGGCAGGGCCCCGCCCGGCTCAGGCGTCGGGTAGCGCGCTGCCTACCTGGGAGGTAGGCGACGGGGCGCCGCGGCGTCGGTACCGTCGTCGCCATGACGGCGCTCGCTCCCCCGACCGGCGTCGGCGAGCTGCTGCGGGAGTGGCGGCAGCGGCGCCGGATGAGCCAGCTCGACCTCGCCAACGTGGCCGAGGTGTCGGCCCGGCACCTGAGCTTCGTGGAGACGGGCCGCTCGAAGCCGAGCCGGGAGCTCGTGCTGCACCTGGCCGAGCACCTCGACATCCCGCTGCGGGAGCGCAACGCCCTGCTGCTGGCCGCCGGGTACGCGCCCGTGTACCAGGAGCGGTCGCTGGAGGACGACGAGATGGACCCCGTGCGCGACGCCCTCGAGCTGGTGCTGTCCGGCCACGAGCCGTACCCGGCGGTGATCGTCGACCGCCGGGGCGACCTCGTCTCCGCCAACGGCCCAGCGCTGACGCTGTTCACCGCCGGGGTGGCCGAGCACCTGCTGGAGGCGCCGATCAACGTGTACCGGCTGGGCCTGCACCCCGAGGGCCTGGCGCCGCGGGTGCGCAACGCCGCGGCGTACACCCACCACCTGCTCACCCGCCTGCAGCGGGAGGTCGCGCTGTCGGGCGACCCGGCGCTGGCGGCCCTCCTCGAGGAGGTGCGCGGCTACCCCGACCTCACCCACCCCGCGACGGTGGACGCCGACCCGGCCCGGATGATCGTCCTGCCGATGGACTTCACCACGGTGGACGGGGAGGAGCTGTCGTTCTTCTCGACGCTCAGCACCTTCGGCACCGCGCTCGACATCACCGTGGCCGAGCTGTCGATCAAGGCCTTCTTCCCCGCCGACGAGGCCACCAAGGCCCACCTGCAGGCGATCGGCGGCTGACCGCTGGCGCCCGCGCTCGGCGGGCAGCCAGCGGCCAACAGCGGGATCAGGGCAGGAGCACCGGCTTGACGACGCGCCCCTCGAGGCTGGCCTTCTCGGCCTCGTTGATCTCGCTCAGCGGGAACGTCTCAATGAGCCGGTCGAACGGGAACCGGCCGGCCTGCCAGAGCTCGATCATCCGGGGGATGAACGTGTGGGGGCTCGTGTTGCCCTCGAGCACGCCGATGGCCGTCTTGCCGACCAGGTCGACCGGGCCGATCGTGAGGTCACCGGTCTGCACGCCCACGTAGGCGGCGACGCCGCCCAGCCGCAGCGCGCCGAGGGCGCTCTGCATGACCGCGGGCACGCCGGTGGTGTCGACGCTGTAGTGGGCGCCGCCCTCCGTGATCGCCTGGACCTGGGCGACGACGTCGCTGGCCGACCCGTCGATCGTGTGGGTGGCGCCGAGCTCGGTGGCCAGCTCGAGCCGGGCGGCGTTGAGGTCGACGGCGATGATCGTGCCCGCCTCGGCCACGACGGCGCCGAGGATCGCGGCGAGGCCAACGGCCCCGGCGCCGAAGACCACGATCGACCGGCCCGGCTGGACGTCCAGCGCGACGAGCGAGGTGCCCGCGCCGGTCTGGATGCCGCAGCCGAGCGGCCCGAGCTTCTCGAGCGGCAGCGACTCGTCGACCACCACGACGTTGCGGGCGGTGGCGAGGCAGTGGGTGGCGAAGGAGGACTGCCCGAACCAGCGGGAGGACACCTCGTTGCCGTCGCGGTCGGTGACGCCGGTGCTGAAGTCGAGCCGGCGGCCGAGCATGTTCCGCATCAGGAACGTCTCGCAGTGGGCGGGCACGCCGAGCTGGCACATCTCGCAGGTGCCGCAGTGGTCGAACGACAGGACGACGTGGTCCCCGACCGAGACGCCCTCCACCTCGGCGCCCACGGCCTCGACGACGCCGGCGCCCTCGTGGCCGGTGATGATCGGCGGCGGCGAGATCGTGACCTCGCCCCGGGGCAGCACGTCGGTGTGGCACATGCCGGCCCCGACGATCCGGACGAGGACCTCGTCAGGTCGCGGGTCGGCCAGCTCCACGGGCTCGAGCTCGTAGGGGGCGTCGGCCGCCCGCAGGACGGCAGCGGTGATCTCCATCTCGCTCCTTCAGGAAAGACAGCGGTCCCGCCCCCGTTGCTAGCACCCCCCACCCAGCGAACCTGCACCGAGCGCGGGCGAGGAGCGCGGCACGTCAGGCGCGAGCGCGCCTTCGCGAGGGTCAGGGCACGTTGCGGTGGTGGGCGCCGACCAGGAAGACGGCGAGGACGCAGGGCTCGGAGCTGCGGTTGGTCCAGCGGTGGCGGGTGCCGTTCTGGACGATGGTGTCGCCGGGGAAGACGTCGACCGTGGCGCCATCGTCGAGCTCGAGCGTGCACGAGCCCGACAGGACGACCTCGAAGTCGATCGTGGCGGTGGTGTGCATGCCGGGGTTGTCCGGCTCCATGTGGCCGGCCAGGCCGGGCAGCAGCTCCTCGAGCTCGACGAGTGCGGCCCCCACGTCGAGGCCCTCCGGGGCGCCGGCGCCGCCGTCGGGCGGGATCGTGAACAGCCCGAAGCGGAACCCGCCGACGGGCGGGAAGTAGGAGCGGGCCTCGGGCTGGGAGCCGTCGTCGGGGAACTGCGGCGGCTCGTCGGCGCCCCACAGCCGGTGGAACTCGTTGCCCGGCAGCAGCGACGGCACGATCGGCGGCACCCGCTCGTCGCTGACGAACACCGCCTTGCCGTTCGCGTCGTGGCCGGTGACGATCCTGCGCACGTCCATGGTCGCTCCCCCTGATCGGTCGTCGTGGCCCGTGGACGCTACCCGGAGGTACCGTCGGCACATGGCCGATCGGGGGTTCGTCCGGGTGGAGGAGGACGGGGTCGTCACCCGCCTCACGATGGACCGGCCCGAGCGCCGCAACGCGCTGTCGACCGGGATGATGACCGAGCTCACCGAGGCGCTGCGGGCCGCCGCCGGGCGCGTCGTGGTGATCGCCGGCGAGGGGCCCGCCTTCTCCGCCGGGCACGACCTGGCCGAGCTGCAGGCCGCCGACCCCGCCGAGGCCGAGCGCATCTTCGCCACCTGCACCGAGCTGATGACCACCGTGCAGTCGGTCGACCAGCCGGTGATCGCCCGGGTGCACGGGGTGGCCACCGCCGCCGGGTGCCAGCTCGTGGCGGCGTGCGACCTGGCCGTCGCCGAGGCAGGCGCCCGCTTCGCCACGCCCGGCGTGCGGATCGGGCTGTTCTGCTCCACGCCGATGGTGCCCCTGGCCCGGGCGGTCGGGCCGAAGCGGGCCCTCGAGATGCTCTTCACCGGCGACCTCGTCGACGCCGCCACGGCCGAGGCGTGGGGGCTCGTCAACCGGGTGGTGCCGGCCGAGCGGCTCGACGACGAGGTGGCGGCGCTCGCCCAGCGCATCGCCGAGGCCAGCCCGATGGTGCTCGCCCTCGGCAAGCGCACCTTCTACGCGCAGGCGGCGATGGCCCAAGCGGAGGCCTACGAGCTGGCCGGCGCCACGATGTGCGCCAACCTCGACACCCACGACGCCCGCGAGGGGATCAGCGCCTTCCTGGAGAAGCGCACCCCCACCTGGAGCGGCCGGTGAGCGACGTCCGGCTGGACGCCCGCATCCGGCCCTGCCGCCCGGACGACCTGCCCGCCCTCTACGACATCTGCCTGCGCACCGGCGACGCCGGCGAGGACGCCACCGGCCTCGTGGAGGACCCGGACCTGTTCGGCCACCTGTGGGCCGGCCCGTACGCGGTGCTCGAGCCCGAGCACGCGCTCGTCCTCGACGCCGGCGGCGAGGTGGTCGGGTACGTGCTCGGAGCGCTGGACACGGAGGCCTTCCAGGCCCGCTGCGAAGCGGAGTGGTGGCCGCCGCTGCGCGAGCGCTACCCGGAGCGCCCTGGTGGCGAGCGGCTCGACGACCTGCTCGTGGCGATGCTCCACCACCGCCGCCCGCGCGACCCCGAGCTGCTCGCCCGCTACCCGTCGCACCTCCACATCGACCTGCTGCCCGCCGCCCAGGGGCAGGGCTGGGGTCGGCGCCTCCTCGACGCGCTGTTCCGCCGCCTCGCGGCGGCCGGGTCGGTCGGGGTGCACTGGGGCGTCAACGAGCGCAACCAGCGGGCCATCGGCTTCTACCGCCACCTCAGCGTGGAGGAGGTGGCGGCCGATGCGGTGGGCCGCACCTTCGCCACGCCGCTCCCCCGGTCGCTGCTGGGGGACTAGCCCCCTGTCAACCGATCGGAATGGGCTGACCGGGCTATTCCGCTCTCGCCGCTGCGTTGCGTACCGTTCCGTTCAGCCGACTCCGCCTGTTCGGGCGAGCGGGAGCCGGTGCACTCGACGCGCGGTTTCTCATGGTTGGCCGGCGTCGAGGACCTTCGAGCGGTGGGGGGTCCACTCGAAGGTCGGCACCGGCGCGCCCGAGCGACGCCAGACTGGCGGGATGACCGAGCGCCCGCCCATCCGCCGCGCCCCACCGGACTTCGAGGTCGTCGAGGTGGTGGCGGTGACCGAGCGCAGCCCCCGCCTGCGCGCGATCACGCTCGCCGGCCCGGGCCTCGAGGGCTTCCGGCTCGACGGCCCGGCGGCCAGCCTGCGGCTGCTCCTCCGCCGTGACGGCCAGCTCGAGCTGCCGAGGTGGACCGGCAACGAGTTCCGCTTCGAGGACGGCACCCGCCCGCCGATCCGCACCGTCACGCCGCTGCGCCCGGACCCGGAGCGGGGCTCGGTCGACGTGGAGGTCGTCCTGCACCCGGGGGCGCCCGGGCCGCTGTCGGACTGGGGCCAGCACGCCGCCCCCGGCGAGCAGGTCGCCGTGTCCGGCCCCGGCCGCGGCTACCCGGTGGACGCCACGGATCGGCGCTACCTGATCGTGGGGGACGAGTCGGCCCTGCCTGCCATCGGCCAGCTGCTCGAGACGCTGCCCGCGGCCGCCGAGCTCGACGTGGTGGTGGAGGTCTCCCACCCCGACGCCGTCGTCGAGCTGCCCGATCACCCGGGCGCCACGATCGACTGGCGGGTGCTCCCGGCCGGGGCCCGACCGGGCGACGCGATGGTGGCCGCCGTCGAGCAGCGGTCCATCGACCCGTCCGGGCGCGTGTGGGCCGCCGGCGAGGCGGCCGCCGTGCAGCGCATCCGCAAGCACCTCGAGGCCGCCGGGGTCTCCCGCCCCCGCACCACGGTGCGGGGCTACTGGAAGCTCGGGCGAGCCGTCGGCGGCTGACGCTGACCGCCGCCACCCTCGGGCGGCGGTCGGGTGGGGGCGCGGGCGGACGGTCAGGGGGCCTGGTGGCCGCCGGCGTCCCCGAAGCGGGCTCGGAGGCGGCGGTGGCGATGCTCGAAGAGCGCCGTCACGATGCGGGCCACCAACGGGGTGGCGATGGGGACACGGGGCTCTACCTCGAGGCGATCGGCGACGAGGCACCCGCCCCCGGGGAGGGGGGTCAGCCGTCGCTGGTGGCGCCACCGCCGCTGGAGCCACGAGGTCGACGCCTCGGCGAAGCCCACGCCCGGATCGACGCGCTCGAGGCCGAGGGCGTGGCGGTCGATGGGCAGCACACCGCCGGCCAGCAGCCACGAGGGGAACAGCACCTGACCCTCCACCACGGGCGCGTCGGCGAGCGACCGCAGGTGGCTCGGGTGGGTCATGCGGATCCACGGCCCGAGCTCCGCGTTGACGCCGTCCATCGTCGACACGACCGCCCACACCTCCTCGGGCGAGGCGGCCACCGCGGAGCGGAAGACCCGGACGAAGCCGGCGGGCGGCTGGCCCTGCGCCATCACGTGTTGGTGTCCACCGGCGGGACGTCGCCGGGGAGCGGCTCGGCCCCGTCGTCGCCCGGCGCGGGGGTGCCGGCGCGGTGCACCCCCAACCCGTAGGCGGTCATCGAGAGCGAGCCGAGGGAGCACCCGTCCACCAGCACCTCGGGCCGCTCGCCGGAGGCGGCCGCCAGACCGGCGAGGTAGAGCATCGGGATGAAGTGGTCCGGGGTGGGCACGGCCGCCGCGTAGTCGGGGTGGTCGACGAGGCGCGGGACCGACGCCGGGTCGGACTGCAGGACGTCGCGAGCGGCCTCGTCGAAGCGCCACGCCCAGTCGAAGCCGTCGTCCTCGAGGAGCCAGTCCACCCGCGCGAGGTTGTGGACGATGTTGCCGCTGCCCACGATCATCACCCCCCGCTCCCGCAGCGGGGCGAGGGCGGCACCGAGGGCGACGTGCTCCTCGAAGGGGAGCTGCGCGTTGATGGCCAGCTGGAGCACGGGGACGTCGGCCTCCGGGTACGCGTGCACGAGCACCGACCAGGTGCCGTGGTCGAGCCCCCACGAGTCCACGTCGAGCCCGACCCAGCGGGGCTTGACCACCTCGACGACCTCCTCGGCCAGCGCCGGGTCGCCCGGCGCCGGGTACTGGATGTCGAACAGGGCCTGCGGGAACCCGTAGAAGTCGTGGATCGTCTTGGGGCGCGGCATCGCCGTCACCGCGGTGGCGTTGATGTACCAGTGCGCCGACACGCACAGGATCGCCCGGGGGCGAGGGGCCTGGGCGCCGAAGGCCCGCCAGGCCTCGGTGAACCGGTTGGTCTTGAGCGCGTTCATCGGGTTCCCGTGACCCAGGAACGCAGCGGGCATCAGGTCGGTCATCGGGCTCCTCCGGTGGTGGCGGCCTGCGCCAAGTCTGCCCGGGTGGCCGACCGCTGGCTGGGCGACCGGGCTCAGCCCCCGGCGGCCGCCTTGCGGGCCGCCGCAGCCCGACGCTTGCCCTCGTGCATCGCGGCGACGCGGCCGGCCGGGATGGCGGCGCCCTCCTCGATCAGCTCGGCGGGGACCCGCTGCGGTGCGGGCATCGCCTCGGCCCACGGGTCCCGCCGGTCGAGCAGGTCGGGGACGTTGCGGATCGTGAAGTCGGCCAGGGTGAGCTCGTCGAGGTCCTCCCACGCCACCGGGAACGACACCGGCACGCCCGGGCGGACCCGGGGGCTGTAGGCGGCGACCACGGTGGCGCTGCCCACCCGGGTGGCGTCGACGAAGACCTTGCCGCCGCGCTCGTCCTTCACGAACTCGGTGGTCGCGACCGCCGGGTCGAGCGCCGCCGCCCGCGCCGCGATCGCCCGAGTGGCGGCCGCCGCGTCCTCCATCGTGAGGCGCCGCTCGATCGGCACGAAGACGTGAAGGCCCTTCGAGCCGCTCGTCTTCACCGCGCCGGCCAGGCCGACGTCGTCCAGCGCCTGGCGGACGAGCCGGGCGGCGGCGACCGCAGCCGGGAACGAGTCGCCGCCCGCGGGCGGGTCGAGGTCGAGCACGAGGTGGGTCATGCGGTCGAGCCGGTCCACCCTCACCAGCGCCGGGTGGTACTCCACGGCCCGCTGGTTCCCGAACCACAGCAGCGTGCGCCGGTCGTTGCAGAGCGCGTAGGCCACCTCGCGCCGCGACGTCTCGGCCCAGAGCTCGACCGTGCGGACGAAGTCGGGCGCGTAGGAGGGGACGTTCTTCTGCATGAACGCCTCCTGGCCCCGGTGGACCCGGATCACCGACAGCGGCCGGTCCTCGAGCCCGGGGAGCAGCCGGTCCGCCATCGCGTCGAGGTAGTCGATCAGGTCCCGCTTGGTGGCGCCTGCGCCGTCGAAGAGGGGCTGGTCGAGGTTGGTGAGCTCGACCCCGTCGCGCACCTCGTCGGGCTTCGACGCCATGGCCGGACCCTACCCACGCTGACTGCCGGCAACCGGCTCGCGCCGAGCCGCCCCGCCGGGGTCAGATCAGGTGGAGGCCGCCGTCGACGGTGAGGACGTCGCCGGTGACGTACGACGCGTCGTCGGAGAGCAGGAAGCACGTCGCCGCGGCGACCTCCCACGCGGTGCCGGAGCGGCCGAGCGGCACGGGCGTGCGGGCCCGGGACGGGCGGCCCTCGGTGGCCTGGCGGCCGAGCGGCGTGTCGATGAGCCCGGGGGCGACGACGTTGGCCCGCACCCCGCGGCGGGCGCCCTCGAGGGCGACGTGGCGGCACAGCCCGATGAGCGCGGCCTTCGACGCGTCGTAGGCCGGGATCTGGCTGCCGGGCTGCAGCCCGGCCACCGAGCCGATGTAGACGATCGACCCGCCCTGGGGCAGGACGTCCAGCGCCGCCTGGGTGATCAGGAAGTGGCTGCGCACGTTGACCGAGAAGGTGCGGTCCCAGTCGGCGGCGGTGGTCCCGGCGAGGCGACGACCGGCGCCGATCCCCACGTTGAGGACCAGCCCGGTGAGCGTCTCGGCCTCGGCCACCACCCGGGCGCAGGCATCCGGGTCGCTCACGTCGGCCACGACGACCTCGGCCACGGCCCCCTCGTCCTCGACGAGCTCGGCGGTCGCGCGGGCCGACGCCTCGTCGCGGTCGACGCACACGACGGAGGCCGCGCCCTCCCGCGCCGCCCGCACCGCGATGGCCCGTCCGTTGCCAGGCGGGGCGTCGGCGTGGCCGCGGTCGTCGGTGCCGGCGCCGACGACCACGATGCGGGCACCGTGGAGCCGGCCGCTCACGCCCCGGCCTCCTCGCCCTCGATCTCGACCCCGAGGCTGTTCAGCGTGAAGGCCACGAGGTGGTACTGGCCGACGACCATGCACACCTCGATGAGCTGCCGCTCGGTGAGGTGCTCGGCCAGCTGCGCCCAGGTGGCGTCGCCGATGCGGGCGCGCTCGTGGAGCTCGTCGGCGGCCCGCAGCAGCGCGGCGTCGAGCGGCGACCAGCCCGGCGCGTCGGGCCCGTGCGCCACCCGGGCGATCTCGTCGTCGGTGAGCCCGCAGCCACGGGCGATCGGCTCGTGCTGGGCCAGCTCGTACGGGGCGTCGCAGCGGTGGCCGACGCGCAGGATCAGCAGCTCGCGCTCGCGGGCGGGGAGCTCGCCGGTGAGCAGCGCCCCGCCGAAGCGGCTCCAGTGGCGGAGCAGCCGGGGGTGGCGGACGAGCGTGGTGAAGATGTTGCGCTCGCCCGTGGTGGCGAGCAGCTCGACCGCCCGCTCGTCGCGCTCGGCCGGCGGCAGGGGCGGGATGCGGGGCGTCACGGCAGGGCCTCCGGGTCCAGGGTGCGGGCGGGGAGCTCGACGGCGGCGGTGGCGCGGAGGTCGCGGGACGACGAGCCCACCCGCAGCTCGTAGCGGCCGCCGGCCACCCGCCAGGCCCCGGCGTCGGGATCCCACCCGGCGAAGGCCCGCGGCGGCAGGGAGACCCGCGCCGTGCCGGTGGCGCCGGGTGCGACGGTGACGCGGGCGAAGCCGCGCAGCTGCTGGACGGGGTCGCCGGCCGCCCGCTGGTCGGGGGCCACGTAGACCTGCACCACCTCGGTACCCGGACGGGTGCCGGTGTTGGTGACCGGCACCTCGACGCTGACGCCGCCAGCGTCGTCGAGCGCCGCCGAGGCCGGGCCGTAGGCGAAGGTGGTGTAGCCGAGCCCGTGGCCGAACGGGAACGCCGGCTCGACGCCGTGGGCGTCGGCGTGGCGGTAGCCCATGAGCCGACCCTCGCCGTAGCGCAGCGTCCCGTCCGCCTGCGGGTGGTGGACGGCGGGCCAGTCTTCGAGGCGCTCGAACCAGGTGGCGGCGAGCCGCCCGGTGGCGTCGACGTCGCCGAAGAGCACGTCGGCCACGGCGTGGCCGCCCTCCTGGCCCGGGTACCAGGCGCACGCGACGGCGGCCACGTCGTGTCGCCAGGGCGTGGTGGTGGGAGCGCCGACGTTGAGGACGACGACGGTGCGATCGTTGACCTCGGCCACCTTGCGGATGAGCGCCACCTGGTCCTCGGGCAGGTCGATGCCGGGTCGGTCCGCCCCCTCCGTGTCGACCGGGCCCCCGACGACCACCACCGCCGCGTCGGCCTCGTAGGCGGCCACGACCGCCCGGTCCGGGGCATCCGGGTCGGGCGGCGGCTCGGCGGCGAGCTCGACGCCGGTGATGGCCACCGAGCCCTGGGGTGCGCTCTCCAGCTCGAGCACGAGCGCGTGGCGGCGGCCAGCGGTGAGCACGACGGTCCCCTCCACCGGGGCGTCGCCGGCGCCGAAGAACGACCCGCCGGGCCGCGGTCGGTCGTTGGCCACCACCTCGACGCCGTCGATCGTCGCCCGGGCCGGCTCCACGGTGGTGAGGGCGAAGGTCCAGGTGCCGGTCCGGTCGACGACGAGGTCGGCCTCGAGCCGGTAGGTGCAGGCCGGGGGCGGGCCCTCAGGTGCGGAGGTGAGGCGCACGACGCGGGTCTCGGTGAGGGTCCGCACGGTGGGCTCGCCACCGTCGGCGGGCTGCTCGGTGCAGCGCACGCCGGGCTCGTCGGTGCCGGGGACGCGCAGCTCGGCCTCGCCGAGCACGGCCCGGGGACGGTGCACGACGCCGGGCTCGTGGACCACCTCGATGCCGGCGCGGGCGGCTCGCTCGACGAGCCCGTCGAGGATCGGGACCGACCGATCGGGGTCGACGTGGGCGCTGCCGCCGCCCTGCAGGTGGGTGCGGGCGGCCCGGGGACCGAGGACGGCGAGGCGCCGCAGGTCGCGCAGCGGCAGGGTGCCGTCGTTCTGGAGCACCACCACCCCGGCGGCCGCCACCTCGCGGGCGAGCGCCGGACCGTCGGGCGGGCTCGCCGCCTCCCCCTCGGCCCCCGCGGCAGCGCGCGCCGCCAGCCGGAGGACCCGGTCCGCGGCCCGGGCGCGCGCCTCGGCGAGCGCGCCCTCGGCGTCGGCCAGGCGGGGGCCGAGGTGGCGGGCCGGTCCCGGCATCTCGAGGTCGAGCCCGGCCGCCACCGCCTCGGTGGCGTGGGTGCCGAACCAGTCCGACACCACCACGCCGTCGAAGCCCCACTCCTCGCGCAGGATCCCGGTGAGCAGGTCGCGGTGGGCGGAGCAGTACGTCCCCCCGAGCCGGTTGTAGGCGGCCATCACCATCCACGCTCCGGCCCGGCGCACCGCCGCCTCGAACGGCAGGAGGTAGAGCTCGCGCAGCGTGCGGTCGTCGACCTCGACGCTGACGGTCATCCGGTCCTGCTCCTGGTCGTTGGCCGCGAAGTGCTTGACCGCGCAGCCCACCCCGGCGCCCTGCACGCCGTCGACGTAGGCCACGGCCAGCTCGGCGCTGAGCTGCGGGTCCTCGGAGAAGCACTCGAAGCAGCGGCCGCCCCGGGGGTCGCGCTGGAGGTTCACCGTGGGGGCGAGGAGCACGACCGCGCCCTTGCGCCGCACCTCGGCGGCGAGCACCTGCCCGACCCGCCCGACGAGCTCGGTGCTCCAGGTGCTGGCCATGGCGGTGGGGCACGGCAGGAGCAGCGATCGCTCCCCGCCGAACTGGGTGCCCCGGGCGCCGGCCGGACCGTCGGTGACCCGCAGGCTCGGCACGCCGAGGCGATCCACGGGCGCCGTGTGCCAGAGGTCGATCCCCCCGGTCAGCGCCGCCTGCTCGGCGGCCGTGAGCTGATCGACCGCCACCACCTCGCTCGCCGAGCCCTCGCTCGAAGCCACCTGGTCCCCCGTTCCACGTCCGTCGCGCCGCTCCCCGTCGGCGCACGTCGCGCCAGCCTGCCAGACGAGACGACGGCGCCGAGGACGGGCGGCGATCGGCCCGTGCCTGACAGCCGGCGCGAGCCGGCGCGACGATCGGTGGCGACCGCGGACCAGGGAAGGGGCTCGTCCATGGGCATCTACGGCGACCACGTGCTGCCCCGCGTCGTGGACCGGGCGTGCGGCGTGGCGCGGCTCGCGGCGCTCCGGGAACGGGTCTGCGCGGGCCTGGCGGGACGGGTCGTCGAGCTCGGCTTCGGCTCGGGCCACAACGTGCCCCACTACCCCGACACGGTCACCGAGGTGGCCGCGGTCGAGCCCTCCGACGTGGCGTGGCGGCTGGCCGGGTCGAGGCTGCGGGCCAGCCCGGTGCCCGTGGAGCGGGTGGGCCTCGACGGGCAGGCGCTGCCGCTGCCCGACGCGTCGTGCGACGCGGCCCTGTCCACCTTCGCGCTCTGCACGATCCCCGACGCCGCGGCGGCGCTCCGCGAGGTGCGGCGCGTCGTGGCGCCCGGCGGCCGGCTGCACGTCCTCGAGCACGGCTTGGCCCCGGACGACGACGCGCGGGTCCAGCGCACCCAGCGCCGCCTCGAGCCGCTGCAGCGGCGGCTGGCCGGCGGCTGCCACCTCACCCGGCGGATCGACGACCTCCTCGTCGACGCGGGGTTCGAGCTCGAGGTGCTGCACCGCTTCTACGAGGACGGCACGCCCCGGTTCCTCGGCGCGCTGTACCTCGGCGTGGCACGAGCGCCCGGCTGATCCGACCCCGAGCGGGCTGGCGAAGCCCGCTGCGCCGAGCGGCCCCGGCGGGCAGACTGCGCGCCATGACCCGCACGTTCCTCCTCTGGCTGCACATCGCCTCGGTCGCCGGCTGGCTCGGCGCCAACTACGTGCAGCTGGTGCTCGCCCCCCGCTTCGCCAAGGCCTCGCCCGAGGCGGCCAAGGCGTGGGCCCGGCAGACCGCCTGGCTGGTGGAGCGCTACTACAACGCGATCGGCGCGCTGGTGGCGATCAGCGGCGTGCTCCTCGTGCTCGACGGCCCGTGGTCCTGGCACGACCGGTTCATCTGGGTGGGCATCGCGGTCGTCGTGATCGGCGGCGCGCTGGGGGGCCTGGCCTTCGGGCCGCTCAGCCGGCGCCAGGTGGCAGCGCTCGAGGCGGGCGACGCGTCCACGGCGGCCGAGGTGCAGCGCCGCGTCACCCCGCTCGCCGTCCTCGACACCGCGCTCGTCCTCCTCGCCGTGTGGGCGATGGTCGACAAGTGGGGGCTCTGAGCCGCTGACGCCGCCGCGTGGCGCCTGCCCTCAGGGCAGGAAGCCGAGGTTGGCCACCACCACCCGACCGAGCGCCTGCTCCCCCTCGATGCGGTAGTCGTCCGGCGCGTCGCTGCGGCCACCGACGTGCGCCGCGAACGTGGGGGCCGGCATCGCGATCGTCACCGTCGGCTCCTCGCCGTCGAGGTCGTCGGGCTGACCTCGCCCGTCGACGACCCGCACCCCGAAGCGGAGGTCGTCGACCGCGAACAGCACGGAGGCGCCGTCGGGGGCGTGGACCCGCCGCCCCACCACCCAGGGCAGGAACTGCGACCAGTAGGTCACGGCCTCGTCGACGGCGGGACCGGACCGGTGACCGGGGCGGCCGACGGCGCGCCGGATGTCCTGCTCGTGGGACCACGTGTCCATGACCCGCAGGGTCAGCATGTCGGCGACGGTGCCGGGCCCGGCCGGGGTCTGGACCTCGTGGGCCAGGTCCTCGGCGGTGAGCGAGCGCAGCTGCGACGCGCGGGCCGACACGACCTCCCGCAGCTCGATGAGGACCGCCTCCCCCGAGAGCGGCCGGCGGATCTCGACGCCGTGCTCGTTGACCTCGCCGAGCTCATTGCGCACGTGCGCCTGATCGATCGGCATGGCCGCCTGGGGTCGGGGCCGGCCCAGCGCGCCGGACTCGTAGTCGATGATGTGGCTGACGTTGTCTTGCACCGTCCAGCCCGGACAGCCCGTGGGGGTCTTCCACTCCAGCTCGGTGAGCGAGCTGCACAGCTCGACGAGCGAGCTCCACGTCAGCTCGAGGTGCAGGATCGACGGGGTGACGGGCTCCGTTGGCGAGACCATGCCTGTGGTCTACCCGCGGACGCCGGCCGCTGCTCCCGCGTCCGCCCCGCGCCGCGACGCGCCGGCGGCGGGCCAGGATGGGGAGGCCATGGCTCCCTCCCCCGCTCGCCTCACCGTCGCCACCTGGAACGTCAACGGGCTCCGGGCCCGGGCCCGCCGGATCGAGGGGTGGCTGGCCCGCAACCGGGTCGACGTGCTGCTCGTGTCCGAGACCCGGGCCGACCCCGGCGACCCGGCGGAGGCGGCGCTGCTCTACGACGGCCGGCACCTCCACCACCACAGCCGGCCCGGGGGCCGCAACGGGGTGGCCATCAGCGCCACCCGCCCGCTCAAGGACCCGCTCGACGGCTTCGACGCCCCGATCGCCGCGGAGCTCCGGCACCGGGCCGAGGACGAGGGCTGGGACGCGACGTGGTGCGACGACGCCCGCCTCACCTCCGCCGTGGTGGACGGGGTGCGGGTGGCGTCGGTGTACGTGCCGAACGGGCGCACGCTCGACCACCCCCACTACCGCTACAAGCTGGCCTGGCTCGACGCGCTGGACGCCCAGGTCCGGGCGTGGGCCGCGCAGGGCCCCCTCGTCGTCGGCGGGGACCTGAACGTGGCGCCGACCGACCTGGACTGCTGGAACCCCAGGGCCTGGCGGGGCCGCACCCACGTCTCCCCGCCGGAGCGCGAGCGGGTCGCCGCGCTCACCACCGCCGGCGGCGGGCCGCTCGTCGACCTGTGGCGGGCGTGCCACGGGGAGGAGGCGGTGGGGTTCACGTGGTGGAACTACCGCACGCTCGGGTTCCAGAAGGGCCAGGGGCTGCGCATCGACCTGCTGCTCGCCACCGAGGACCTGGCTGACCGGGCCCGCTGCGAGGTCGACGTCGACGAGCGCGCCGCCGAGGGCCCGAGCGACCACGCCCCGGTGGTCGCCACCCTGCGCCGGCCCGCCTAGGGCTGGCCTCGGACCGGGGGTCAGCCCCGGACGAGCACGACCTTGGTGCGGCTCGTCTGCCCGCGGGTGATCTCGACGTCGCGGGCGGGGCGGCCGAGGTGCTCGGCGAGGAACCGGACGAGCTCGGCGTTGGCCTTGCCGTCGACGGGCGGGCTGGCCACCCGGACCCGCAGCGCGTCGCCGTGGGGGCCGACCACCTCCGAGCGCTTCGCGCCCGGCTGCACGCGGATGGTGAGGGACCAGCCGCCCGCCACCGCCCGGCACCACGGGGCCGACGGGTCGAGCACCTCGACCGGCTCGCTCACCGCCGGCTCCTCGCCACGCCGCGCATCGCCTCCCGCACCGACAGCCCCGACAGCGCCGGGGTGGACGCCACGAACGCCTCGACGGCGTCGGGGTCCACGGCGGCGTAGGTGCGAAGCGCCCAGCCGATGGCCTTGCGGATGAAGAGGTCCCGGTCGTCGGCTCGCTGGCGGCAGTAGCGGAGCAGCCGCTCGGGGTCCGTCTCGTCCTTGGCGGTGAGCTGGTGGAGGATCGCGGTCCGGGCCACCCAGCGGTCCTCCGAGGTCGCCCATCGATCCATCGTCGCCACCAGCTCGGGGTGGGCCCGCACGAGCGGGCCGACGGCGTGGGCGGCGAGCGCGTCGACGGTGTCCCACCAGGCCTTCGTGGTGACGAGGTGGTGGAGCACGCCGATGAAGTCGGCGGAGGCCACGTGCACGTGCTGGCGGAGCAGGTCGCAGCCGGCCTGCTGCAGCTCGCGCTCGGGCTCGGCCCAGAGGGCTCGGCTGATCGCGCCCAGCTGGCCCTCGGTGGGGTCGGGCAGGTCGGCCAGCGCCTCGCGCATCAGCTGTCGACGTGCCGGGGTGGCCACCCCGAAGAACGGGAACTGGTCCCGCAGGTAGGCCGCCGCGCCGGCGGCCCGCACCGGGTCCGCGGCCGCCTCGTAGGCCCGCCGCAGCCGGGCCACGACCTCACGGGCGAGCGCCCGGTCGGTCGTGGCCGCGGCGGCGTCGGGACCCATCGCTCGACGGCGTCAGACCCGCTCGATGATGATCGCCGGGGCCATGCCGCCACCGGTGCACATCGTGACGAGGCCGGTCGAGAGGTCGCGGCGCTCGAGCTCGTCGAGGACGGTGCCGATGAGGATGGCGCCGGTGGCGCCGATCGGGTGGCCGAGCGCCATCGCGCCTCCGTTCACGTTGACCTTGTCGCGGTCGAGGTCGAGGTCGCGCATGAACTTCTCCGACACCACGGCGAAGGCCTCGTTGACCTCCCAGAGGTCGATGTCGTCCACGGTCATGCCGGCCCGCTTCAGCACCTTCTTGGCCGCCGGGACCGGCGCGTTGAGCATCAGCGTGGGGTCGTCACCGGTGGTTGCGGTGGCCACGACGCGGGCCCGGGGGGTCAGGCCGTGGGCCTTCACGTACCGCTCGCTCGCCCAGAGCACGGCGGCCGAGCCGTCGACGACGCCGGAGGAGTTGCCGGCGTGGTGGACGTGCTCGATCTCGAGGTCCGGGTACCGCATGTTGATGAGCTCGCGGAACGTGGGGTTGTCCTCGTGGCGGTAGTCGGCGATGGCCGGGAAGCTGGGCGGCAGCTTGGCCAGCGTCTCGACGGTGGTGCCGGGGCGGGGGTACTCCTCCCGGTCGAGCGCGAGGGTGCCGTCGAGGTTGTAGACGGGCACCAGGCTCTTGTCGAAGCGGCCCTCCTCGATGGCGATGGCGGCCCGGCGCTGCGACTCGGCGGCGTGGGCGTCGAGCTCCTCGCGGGAGATGCCCTCGAGGGTGGCGATGGCGTCGGCGCACACGCCTTGGTGGGACTGCGGATGCAGCTCGCGCAGGTGGAGGTTGCCGGCGCCCATGGGCAGCACGCCCTTGTGCTTGATGGACATCATCTCGGTGCCGCCGCCGATGACGAGGTCCTCCATCCCGGCCATGATCCCGTGGGCGGCCAGGTTGTTGGCCGTGATGCCCGAGCCGCAGAAGCGGTCGAGGGTCACGCCGGACGCCTTCACGTCGTAGCCGGCGTCGAGGGCCGACATCCGGCCGAGGTCGCCGCCCTGCTTGCCGATCTGGGTGCTCGTGCCCCAGATGATGTCGTCGACGTCGGCGGTGTCGAACCCGACGCGGTCGCGCAGCGCCTCGAGCACGGTGCGGCCCAGGTGGCCGGGGTGGAGGTGGGCCAGCGAGCCCTTGTCTGCCTTGCCGATCCCGCGCGGCGTGCGAACTGCGTCGATGATGAAAGCGTCTGCCATGGCAAGGGTCTATCCCCCCGCCGCGCCCCCGGCCCAGTCCCGCCGTGGATGGTGCCGGACGGCGCGCCGTGACGGGACCTTGGGCCCTGTGGCGGCGACCCCTCCGTCCGTACCGTGCGATGGCGGAGCGGACCGACCGACAACGGTCCGGGTGAGGAGGATCCCATGCCACGGCACTTCCTCGACACGAACGACGTCAGCCGAGACGAGCTGGAGGACGTGCTCGAGCTCCTCCGCCTCCTGAAGGAGGCCGACCGGGACGGCTGCGTGCCACCGCTGCTGCACCGCCGGTCCCTGGCGATGATCTTCGAGGAGCCGTCCACCCGCACACGGGTGTCCTTCGAGGTGGCGATGGTGAAGCTCGGCGGCCACGCCCTCTACCTCAAGCCGGGCGAGATCCACCTCGGCCACCGCGAGTCCCTCGCCGACACCGCGAGGGTGCTGGCCCGCATGTGCGACGTGATCATGGCTCGCACGCTGAAGCACGAGACCGTGACCGAGCTGGCCCGCTGGTCGTCGGTGCCGGTCATCAACGGGCTCACCGACTACAACCACCCGACCCAGGCGCTGTGCGACATCTACACGATGCGCGAGCACCTGCCGCCGGGGAAGTCGCTCCAGGACTGCACGGTGGTCTTCGTCGGCGACGCCACCAACGTCTGCTCGTCGACGATGCACATCACGACGAAGATGGGCATGCACTTCGTGCACGCGGGGCCCGAGCCGTACCAGTCGCCTGCGGCGTGGGTGAAGCTGGCCGAGGAGAACGTCGCGGCCGCCGGCTCCGGGTCCGTCCGGGTGACCGACGAGGTCGAGGACGCGATCCGCGAGGCCGACTTCGTCTACACGGACCTGTGGTGGTGGGTCGACCAGGAGGACGAGATCCCTCAGCGGCGCGCCGCCTTCATGCCCCGCTACCAGGTGAACGAGCAGCTGATGGCCCTCACCCGGCCCGAGGCTCGCTTCATGCACTGCCTGCCCGCGTCCCGCGGCGTCGAGGTGACCGACGCCGTCGCCGACGGCCCGCAGTCGATCATCTTCGACCAGGCCGAGAACCGCCTCCACGCGGAGAAGGCGATCCTCGTCTGGACGACCCTCCCTGACCTCACCGCCCCGGCCCCGGCGGTCGCCGCCGAGCACGAGGAGCGCATCCAGGCGCACCTGGAGCGCATGGGGCTGATCCCGACCACGGATGGAGGCGTCGCATGACCACGACCGAAGACCGTCCGGCCACGCCGGCGGAAGCCGGTCCCGCCTCGGGCCAGCGCAAGCGGGTCCTAGGGAAGTGGGACATCACCCTGTTCACCGTCTCGGCGATGCTCGTCATCGACCAGCTGACGGCGTCCGCGTCCATCGGGACCTCGGTCGTCGGCTGGTGGATCGTCGCGTTCGTGCTCTTCCTGATCCCGAGCGCGTTCATCACCGCCGAGCTCGCCACCACCTACCCCGACCAGGGCGGGATCTACGTCTGGATCAAGCAGGCGTACGGGTCCCGGTGGGCGGCGCGCACGACCTACTGGTACTGGGTCAACGTCGCCCTCTGGATGCCCTCGGTGTTCCTGCTCTTCGCCGGGACCTTCGCCGAGCTCTTCGCCGAGGACCTCGGGAAGTGGCCGCGGGCGGCGATCGCGCTCGGCCTGACCTGGGCCGTCGTCGGCGTCGGCATCCTGCGCCTCGAGCTCGGCAAGTGGGTCAACAACGTCGGCGCCCTGCTCAAGGTGGCGATCATCAGCGCCGTCGCCATCGGCGGCTTCGTCCTGCTCTTCCGCGACGGTGCCGCCAACGACCTCGCCGCCAAGGACATGTTCGTCCCCGACTGGGACGCCGCGAAGTTCTTTCTCCCCGTCCTCGTGTACCAGCTGCTCGGCTTCGAGCTGATCTCGTCGATGGCGGGGGAGACCAAGGACCCCAAGCGCGACATCCCCGGGGCGTTCGCCTGGTCGGCCCTCATCGTCGGCGGCCTCTACTTCCTCGGCACGATCGGCATCCTCATGGCCCTGCCGATGGAGGACCTGAGCCTCGTCGCCGGCCTCGTCGACACGTTCGAGGCGATCTTCGGGTCCTCCGGCCTCGGCCAGGCCGCCGTCTACGTGCTCGGCATCGCGGCGCTCTACACGTTCTTCACGAACATGACGACGTGGAGCATGGGCGCCAACCGGGCCGCGGTGGAGGCGGCCGAGGGCGGCGAGCTGCCCGAGCTGTTCGGCCGGGAGCACCCCCGGTTCCGCACCCCGACCGTCGCCTTCGTGCTGATGGGCCTCGTCTCCTCCGCGGTGCTGCTCGGCACGACGGCCATCCTCGAGGAGAAGGACACCCTCTACTGGGCGATCTTCGCCGCCTCGTCGGTGATCTTCCTCCTGCCGTACATCCTCATGTTCCCGGCCTTCCTGCTGCTGCGGAAGACCGACCTCGACACCGTCCGGCCCTACACGGCCCCCGGCGGCCACGCCGGTGCGGTCCTCTGGACCGTGCTGACGACCTTCGGCATCGTCGGCTCGCTCGTGCTGTTCCTGTGGACCCCGGGTGAGCCGGTCGACTGGGAGTACACGGGCTGGCTGCTCACGATCGTCGTCGTGACCCTCGCCGTCGGCGAGTGGCTCGTCGCGAAGGCGATGGGCAAGCAGCGCGCCGCCCAGACGCCGACGCCGCCGACCC
>DATGRC010000173.1:0-2273 GCA_035303865.1 Acidimicrobiales bacterium | reverse complement strand
GCGCACTCGGCGTGGGTGAGCGTGAGGTGGTGGGTGGTGGCCTCGCAGGACACGGGGATGCCGGCCGCCTTGGCCGCCCGCACCATCTCCACCGACCGGGCGGTGGAGAGGTGCTGGAAGTGCACCCGGGCGCCGGTGAGGCGGGCCAGCGCGATGTCGCGCATGACCATCAGCTCCTCGGCCTCGGCGGGCTGTCCCGGGATGCCGAGCCGCGAGGACCACTCCCCCTCGTGCATGTGGCCGCCGCTCGAGAGCACCGGGTCCTCGCAGTGCTGGGCGAGGACGATGCCCTTGCCGTCGACCTGGATCCCGGTGGCGTACTCGAGGGCCCGTCGCATGAGCCGGGCGTCGGCCACGCCGGCGCCGTCGTCGGTGAAGAACCGCACGCCGAGCGCCGCCATCTCGGCGAGGGGGGCCAGCTGCTCGCCCTGGCGCCCGACGGTGATGGCACCGGAGGAGCGCACGTCGCACGGGGCCGTGCGACCCAGTTCGAGCACCTCGCGCACGATGCCGGCGTGGTCGATGGCCGGGATCGTGTTGGGCATGGCGAGCACGCAGGTGTAGCCGCCGAGGGCGGCGGCGCGAGCGCCGGTCTCGATCGTCTCGGCCTCCTCCTGCCCGGGCTCGCGCAGGTGCGTGTGGAGGTCCACGAACCCCGGGGCGACGACGCAGCCGGCGGCGTCGATCGTGCGGTCGGCGCTCAGGTCCTCCCCCACCGCGGCGATGCGGCCGTCGTCGTCGACGACGACGTCGGCCACCCGCTCGCCGGCGGCGTCGACGACGCGGCCGCCCTTCACGACGACGGTGGGCATCAGCGGGAGGCTCCTTCCGTGACGACCTCGCCCACGGCGAGGTCGAGGGCGTTGTCCATGTCGGGCTCGGGGTCGAGGACCCGCTCGGCGCCGGCGCCGAGCAGCAGGTACAGCACCGCCATCCGCACGGCGACGCCGTTGCGGACCTGGTCGACGATCACCGAGCGGGGCAGATCGGCCACCTCGGCGCTGATCTCCACCCCGCGGTTCATCGGGCCGGGGTGCATCACGAGCGCGTCGTCGCGCAGGTGGGCGTCGACCCGTCGCTTCGTCAGCCCGTACCGGGCGGTGTACTCCCGGAGGCTGGGCACGAGGTGCTCGGTCATGCGCTCCCGCTGCATGCGCAGCAGGTAGACGACGTCGAGGTCGCCGAGGACGGCGTCGAGGTCGTGGCTGACCCGCACCGGCCACCCCTCGAGGCTGGGGGGCAGGAGCGTGGGCGGGGCCACGAGCACCACCTCGGCGCCCAGCGCGGTGAAGGCGAGCACGTCGGAGCGGGCCACCCGGCTGTGCTTGACGTCGCCGACGATCCCGATGCGCAGCCCCTCGAGGCTCCCCCGCTCCTCGCGGATCGTGTAGCAGTCGAGGAGCGCTTGGGTGGGGTGCTCGTGCCAGCCGTCGCCGGCGTTGATGACGCTGACCCGGTCCTCCAGCCAGCGGGCCACCTGCCAGGGCACGCCGGAGGAGGCGTGGCGGACGACGACGCCGTCGACGCCCATCGCCTCGATCGTGAGGACGGTGTCGCGCAGGGACTCGCCCTTCTTCACCGAGGACGAGCCGACGCTGAAGGTCATCGTGTCGGCCGACAGCCGCTTGGCCGCCGTCTCGAAGCTGAGGCGCGTGCGGGTGGAGTCCTCGTAGAAGAGCCACACCACGTTCTTGCCCCGCAGGGCGGGGACCTTCGGGATCTGGCGCTGGCTGACCTCGACGAAGCGGTCGGTGAGGCGCATCAGCTGGTCGAGGTCGCCCGGGGTGAGGTCGGCGATCGACAGCAGGTGCTTCACCGCGCCTCCTTCACGAGCTCGCCCAGCTCCACCCCGTGGGGGCTGACGTTCACCATCTCGTCGCGCCGGGTGGGCAGGTTCTTGCCCACGAAGTCCGGCCGGATCGGCAGCTCCCGGTGGCCCCGGTCGACCATCACCGCCAGCTGCACCGCCCGGGGCCGCCCGAACGAGCTCAGCGCGTCGAGCGCGGCGCGGATCGTGCGGCCGGTGAAGAGCACGTCGTCGACGAGCACGACGATGGCGCCGTCGAGGTCGACCGGGATCTCGGTGATCGCTTCGGGCAGGACCGGGCGGATGCCGATGTCGTCTCGGTGCAGGGCCACGTCCAGGGTGCCGACCGGCACCTCGGCCCCGTCGATCTCGGCCAGCGCCTCGGCGAAGGCCTCGGCCATGAGCACCCCGCCGGTCTGGAGGCCGATGAGGACCACGCCGTCGAGGCCGTGGTTGCGCTCGACGA
>DATGRC010000172.1:0-16391 GCA_035303865.1 Acidimicrobiales bacterium | reverse complement strand
GCCTCACCCGGTCGTCGCGGATGATGCAGCAGCTGCTGCCGCTCGTCCTCGACTGGCTGTCGAGCTCCCCCGACCCCGACCTCGGGCTGCTCGGGCTGCGGCGGCTCGCCTCCGGCGAGCAGCGCACCGGGCGCCTCGCCGCGACCTTCCGGGACTCGCCGGAGGTGGCCCGCCAGCTGGCCACGCTGCTCGGCACCAGCCGCCAGCTCGGCGACATCCTCATGGCCAACCCGGACCTCGTGGAGCGCCTGGCCGACGAGTCCCGCCTCCAGACCCGCGCGCCCCACGAGCTCGTGGAGAGCGCCACCTCGGCCATCGGGTGGCGGGCCGACCCCGAGGACCGGCAGCGGGCGCTGCGGCGCTGGCAGCAGCGGCACCTCCTCGGCATCGCCGCCCGCGACGTCTTCGGCATGGCCGACGTGGAGGACGTCGGTGCCGGGCTCAGCGCCCTGGCCGACGCAGCCCTCGACGCCGCCCTCGCCACGCTCGAGCCGCAGGTGCCCTTCGCCGTGCTCGCCCTCGGCCGCTACGGGGGCGCCGAGCTCGGGTACGCGAGCGACCTCGACCTCGTGTTCGCCTTCGACGGGCGCAGCACGGCCGACGCCGACGAGGCCGACCGGATCGCCACCGCGCTGCTCCGCTTCGTCGACGGCGGCACGCCGGCCAACCGGATCTGGGCCATCGACACGACGCTGCGGCCCGAGGGACGCAACGGCCCGCTGGCCCGCAGCCTCCAGGCGTGGCGGTCGTACCTCGGGCGGTGGGCCTCCACGTGGGAGCGCCAGGCCTACCTGCGGCTCCGGCCGGTGGCCGGCGATCGCTCCCTCGGCTCGGCGCTGGCCGACGCCGTGGCCGACGCCACCTGGTCCCGCCCGTTCACCGAGGAGGACGCCCGCGAGGTGCGGCGGATGAAGGCCCGCATCGAGCAGGAGCGCATCGGGCGGGGCGAGGACCCCAAGTTCCACCTGAAGCTCGGGCCCGGCTCGCTGTCTGACGTCGAGTTCACGGTGCAGCTCCTGCAGCTCCAGCACGCCGTGCCGGGCACGGCCACGATCGCCACGCTGCGCGCCCTGGGCGACGCCGGGCACCTCGACCCTGACGACGCCGAGGTCCTCGAGGCCGCCTACCGGTTCTGCGAGGCCACCCGGAACCGCAGCTTCCTCGTGGCCGGGCCCGGCGACTCCCTGCCGATCCGGCCCGAGCAGATCTTGCCGCTCGCCCGCTCGCTCGGCATGACGGTCCCCGAGCTGCGCGAGGAGTACCGCCGCCGCACCCGCCGGGCCCGTCGGGTGGTGGAGCGCGTCTTCTACGGCCGGGGCTGATCCGGACGGAAGGTACGCTCCGCCGAGGACCCGACGACACAGGGGGAAGCGTGCCCGTCCATCCGCAGGTGCAGACGATCCTCGACGCCATGGCCCAGATGGGCGGCCCGGAGCCGTCCGAGCTCTCGCCGGCCGAGGCGAGGGAGATGTACCGGGCCATCACCACGATGGAGCAGGGCCCGGAGGTGCAGCGGGTCGACGACCGGCTGCTGCCGACCGACGCTGGGGACCTGCCGGTGCGCGTGTACACGCCGGAGGAGGCGGTGGGCGCCAACCACGGGGTGCTGCTGTGGTTCCACGGCGGCGGCTGGGTGATCGGCGACCTCGACACGGCCGACGCCACCTGCCGGAGCCTGGCCAACGGGAGCGGCGCGGTGGTCGTCTCGGTCGACTACCGCCTGGCCCCGGAGCACCGCTCCCCGGCCGCGCTCGACGACTGCGTCGCCGCCCTCGCCTGGACGGCCGAGAACGGCGAGCTCCTCGGCGCCGACGTGAGCCGGGTGGCGGTCGGCGGCGACTCGGCCGGCGGCCACCTCGCCGCCCTGCTCTGCCAGCGCTCGCTCCGCGAGTTCGGGCCGGACATCGACTTCCAGCTGCTCGTGTACCCGGTCACCGACCTGACCCTCAGCCACCCGTCGATCGACGAGAACGCCGAGGGCTACTTCCTCACCAAGAAGACGATGCTGTGGTTCCGGGACCACTACCTCGGCGACCAGGACCCGGCCGACCCGGCCGTGTCCCCCCTGCGGGCCGAGGACCTGGCCGGGCTGCCGCCGGCGCTCGTGATCACCGCCGAGTACGACCCGCTGCGCGACGAGGGCGAGGCCTACGCTCGCCGCCTGCGAGAGGCCGGGGTGGACGTCCGCCACGTCCGCTACGACGGGCAGATCCACGGGTTCTTCGCGATGACGTCGATGCTCGACGACGCGCGCCACGCCGTGGGCATGGCCAGCGAGGCGCTGCGAGCCGTCCTCACGTGACGGGGCGCCGCCGGCTCCTCGCCGCGGTCGCGCTCGCTGCCGCGCTCGCCGCCTGCGGGCAGGACCAGGCGCCGGACGTGATCCCCACCGATCCCGACGCCCCGTCCACCACGTCGCGCCCGCTCGAGCCGTGCCCGCCCGGCGGGCCGGACGAGACCACACCGGCGGCCGGGTGCCTCGACGAGGACGGCACCGTGCTGCGACCCTGAGCCGAGGCCAGCGGCAGCCTCAGGGAGCGGGCCTCACCACCACCCGAGGGCGCGGGCCTCGCGCTCCAGCTCGTCGCGGAACGCCGGGTGGGCGATGCCGATGAGCGCCCGGGTGCGCTCGCGGACGGTGCGCCCCCGCAGCTCGGCCACCCCGTGCTCGGTGACGACCTTGTCGACGGTGTTCTTCAGCGTCGTCACGGCCTGGCCGTGGCTCAGCCGGGGCACGATGCGCGACACCGTGCCGCCCCTCGCCGTGGACGGCAGCACGAGGAACCCCTGGCCGCCGGGGGAGTACAGCGTCCCGCGGGCGAAGTCGGCCTGGCCCCCTGAGCCCGACCACAGGTGCCCGCCGATCATCTCGGACGCGGCCTGGCCCAGGAAGTCCACCTCCACGGTGGCGTTGATCGACACGAAGCGCCGCTCCTGGGCGATCGTGCGCGGGTTGTTCACCCAGTCGACGGGCAGCAGCTCGACGGCCGGGTTCTCGTCGAGGAAGTCGTAGAGGCGGCGGCTGCCGAGGGCGAACGTGGTGACCGCCTTGCCCGGTCGCCGCACCTTGTGGACGCCGGTGGCCACCCCGGCCTCGATGAGGTCCACCATCCCGTCGGACATGAGCTCGGTGTGCAGGCCGAGGTCCCGCCGGTCCATGAGCGCGCCGAGGACCGTGTTGGGGATCGACCCGATCCCGGCCTGGATGCAGGCCCCGTCCTCGATCCGCTCGGCCACGTGGGCGGCGATCCGACGGTCGACGTCGTCGGGCTCGCTCGGCTCGATCTCCACGAGCGGCCGGTTCGACTGGCACCAGCCCGCCACCTGGGAGAGGTGGATGCTGTTGCGGCCGGTCGTGCGCGGCATGTGGGGGGTGGCCTCGACGAAGAACGGCACCTTGCCGATGAACGGCGCCACGTAGTCGCTGTTCGTGCCGAGGCTCACGTAGCCGTGGCGGTCCGGCAGCGAGCAGGCGGCCACGACGACGAGCTGCTCGAGGTGGCGCAGCAGCAGCGGCACCTCGCTGAAGTGGGCCGGCACCACGTCGAGGCCGCCCTGGTGGAAGTGGGGCCGGGTGACGTGGGAGAGGAAGTAGCTGACGTGGCGGAGCGCGTCGCCGTACCGACCGTCGAGGTAGGGCCGGTCGTGCAGCACGTGCATCTGGTGCACCCGGACCCGCTGCAGCGCGCCGGCCTCCGCGGCCGCCTCGATCGCGTCGAGCACGGTCGTCGGCTCGCCGTTGGCCAGCGGGACCACCACGTTGGTCCCGGGCCGGAGCAGGTCCACGACGGCCTCGGGCGAGGTCGGGTCCGGGAGCGAGGTCACGGCGGCGGACACTACCGAGCCGACGCCGATGCGGAGATCCGGGGGCTGACTGGTACGGTCGGAGGCGTGAACCTCGGCACCGGCGAGCTGCTGATCATCCTCCTGGTCGTCCTCGTCCTCTTCGGCGGGTCGAAGCTGCCCAAGCTGGCTCGCTCGCTCGGTCAGGCCCAGAGCGAGTTCAAGCGCGGCCTGAGCGAGAGCGCCGACGACGAGGACGAGGACCGCCCCGCCAGCTGACGCCGGGCGGGCCGCTCGTCAGCGGGCCGTGAGGGCGCTGCGCCGGGCCTTCAGGATCCGGCGCCGCTCCCGCTCGGAGGTGCCGCCCCACACGCCGTGGTCGATGCGCTCGGCGAGCGCGTACTCGAGGCAGGGCTCCTTCACCGGGCAGTCCCGGCAGATCTTGCGGGCGACCTCCACCCCCACGCCGTCGCTCGGGAAGAAGACCTCGGGCGGGACGTTCGCGCAGCGTCCCCTCGCCATCCACTCGAGCCCCATCTGCCCTCCTCCGGCTGGCTGACGTGCGTCCATGCCCCTTTCTACGGCCCCGGAGGCCGTTTGGTTCCCCGATCGGCCGAAGTCTCAGCGAACTCTCAGGTTCCTGTACGTGGGAACCCAGCGGCGAGGCGAGAAGATGGGGGCGTGGAACCCGAGCAGCACCCTCCGACGCCGCGCCGCCCGCTCCCCGGTGACCCCGACTGGGTCCGCCCCGCGAGCTGGGACGCGCCGCCCGCTCGGGAGCGCCCCCTGAGCGCCGAGGACCCGACGCTGGAGCAGCCGCCCGTCGCCCCGACCACGGTCGCCACCGACGCGTGCTCCGCCCCCACCGACCGGCAGCCGGTGTCGCCCTGGGCGGCCCCCGACACGCCACCGGCCGGCGCCGCCCCCGGCGTGCCCCCGGCCTGGCCCACCGCCGCCGGCCCCGCCGAGCCGCCCCGCCGGACCGGCCGAGGGGCGTGGCGGGCCGCCGCCGCCGGTGCCGTGGCCGGGGCCGTGGTCTCGGCGCTCGTCGCCACCGGCGTCGTGGTCGCCATGGACGACGACGACCCCGAGCCCCAGCGGGGCCCGTCGGCCACCCCGATCGTCGACGCCGACGGCGGCCTCGACATCCAGGCGATCCTGGCCAAGGTGCGCCCGTCGGTGGTCGCCATCGAGACCACCGCCACCACCTCCCGGGGCGTGTTCGAGGGAGCCGGCAGCGGGATCATCCTCAGCGAGGACGGCCTCGTCCTCACCAACGCGCACGTGATCAGCTCGCTGCGGGGCATCACCGTCGTGCTGCCCGACGGCTCCCGCGAGGAGGCCACCCTCGTCGGCGCCTCCCCCGACGACGACCTCGCCGTGATCCAGGTCGACGCCGACGACCTGGTGCCGGCGGAGCTCGGCTCCTCGGACGACCTGGCCGTGGGCGAGCCGGTCATCGCCATCGGCAACGCGCTCAACCTCGGTGCCGACCCCACCGTCACGCAGGGGATCGTGTCGGCCAAGGACCGGGCCCTCGAGGCCGAGGGCATCCGCCTCACCGGGCTGATCCAGACCGACGCCGCCATCAACCCCGGCAACTCCGGCGGCCCGCTCGTGAACGCCGCCGGCCAGGTGGTCGGCATCAACACCGCCATCGTCGCCGACGCCCAGAACCTGGGCTTCGCCATCGCCATCGACGAGGCCCTGGCCGTCATCGAGGACCTGCGCGAGGGGCAGGGCGCCGTCACCCCCGACCAGGCGTTCCTCGGCGTGTCGAGCACCGACGTGGCCGACCTCACCGAGCCGGTCCGGCGTCGCTTCCAGGTGGAGGGCGACGAGGGGGCCTTCGTCACCGAGGTGGTGCCCGGCTCCGCCGCCGACCGGGCCGGCATCGAGGTGGGCGACGTGATCGTGGCGATCGACGGGGAGGACATCGCCACCTCCTCCGAGGTCCGCGACGCCATCACCTCCCACGAGCCCGGCGACGAGGTGGAGATCGAGCTGCGCCGCGACGGGGAGGAGCTCACCGTCACCGCCAAGCTCGGGCGCCGGGGCGACGACGCGTGAGCCGAGCCGTCACCCGGCGGCCGGGCTGGGGACGGCGACCCGCGCCCGCTAGCGTTGTGGCCCATGTCTGACGTCGCCCCCGAGCCCACCGAACCGCCGGTCGCCCACGTCCGCATCGTGTATCTCGGGCCGGTGGCGCCGCACTGGCGGATCGACACGATCTTCGGGGACCGAAACCTCATCCAGGACTTCGAGCGTCGGGTCATGGCCCGCCTCGTGCTGCTCCCGCCGCACGACCCGCAGTTCCGGCGCAACCGCGAGCGGGTGATCCGCGACGCCGAGCGGGAGAACATCCTGCTCGAGTGGGACCTCGGCCTCCCCGAGGAGGAGTAGCCCCGAGCCGCCGGTCGCGCCGCCCGGGCGCCGGTACGCTCGGCGCATGGAGGCCTCGGCTCCGGCGCCCGACGCCCACCGCTACCTGAACCGGGAGCTGTCCTGGCTCGACTTCAACGAGCGCGTCCTCGCGCTCGGCGCCGACCCGGACGTCCCGATCCTCGAGCGGGCCAAGTTCCTGGCCATCTTCAGCCAGAACCTGGACGAGTTCTTCCAGGTCCGCGTGGCCGGCCTCAAGGAGCAGGTCCTCGCCGGCCTCGACGCCACCTCCCCCGACGGGCGCACCCCGGCCCAGCAGCTGCTCGAGGTGCGGGACCGGGTGGAGGCGCTCGTCGCCCGCCAGGAGCGCATCTTCCTCGACGAGGTGGTGCCCGCCCTCGCCGAGGTGGGGATCCGGCTGTCCAGCTGGGCGGAGCTCGACGAGGACGACCTCAAGTTCCTCGTCGAGACCTTCGAGTCGCGGATCTTCCCGGTCCTCACGCCGCTGGCCGTGGACCCCGGTCACCCGTTCCCGCACATCTCGAACCTGTCGCTCAACCTGGCCGTCGTGCTGCGGGACCCGGTCAGCGACGAGGCCCGCTTCGCTCGGGTGAAGGTGCCGGACCTGCTGCCCCGGTTCGTGGTGATGCCCGACGGCGAGCGGTTCGTCCCCCTCGAGCAGGTGATCGCGGCCCACCTCGACCGGCTCTTCCCGGGCATGGTCGTGGAGTCCCACGACACGTTCCGGGTCACCCGCAACGCCGACCTCACCCTCGAGGAGGAAGAGGCCGAGGACCTGCTGGCCGCCGTCGACATGGAGCTGCGGCGCCGACAGTTCGGCCGGGCCGTGCGCCTGGAGCTGGCCGCCGGCATCAGCGAGCCGGTCGAGCAGATGCTCCAGCGCGAGCTCGACGTCGGCGACGAGGACACGTACCGGATCGCCGCGCCGCTCGACCTCGGCGGGCTGTGGGCGGTCCACGCCCTCGACCGGCCCGAGCTGAAGGACCGGAGGTACCGCCGGGTCACCCCGCCCCGGCTGGCCGCCGACGACGGCGAGACCCCGGACTTCTTCGCCGTGCTGCGCGACGGCGACGTCCTGCTCCACCACCCCTACGACTCGTTCCGCACCACGGTCGAGGAGTTCATCCGGCAGGCCTCGGTCGACGAGCAGGTCCTCGCCATCAAGATGACGCTCTACCGGACCTCCGGCGACAGCCCGATCGTGCGGCACCTGATCCGTGCCGCGGAGCGGGGCAAGCAGGTCGCGGCGCTCGTGGAGCTGAAGGCCCGCTTCGACGAGAGCGCCAACATCGAGTGGGCCAAGGCGCTCGAGGACGCCGGCGTGCACGTCGCCTACGGCCTCGTCGGCCTCAAGGTCCACGCCAAGACGGCGCTCGTCGTGCGCGACGAGCCCGACGGCATCCGCCGCTACTGCCACCTCGGCACCGGCAACTACAACTCGAAGACCGCCACCACCTACGAGGACCTCGGCATCCTCACCGCCGACCCCGCGGTCGGGGCCGACCTCACCCAGCTGTTCAACTACCTCACCGGCTACGGCCGCGATGTGCGCTACCAGCGCCTCCTCGTGGCCCCCGACTGGGCCCGGGAGGGCCTGCTGGCGCTCATCGACGGGGAGGTGGCCGCCGCCCGGGCGGGTCGTCGCGCCCACATCACGATGAAGATGAACAGCCTCGTCGACGTCGAGATGATCGAAGCGCTCTACGCCGCCTCCCAGGCGGGGGTGGACGTCGATCTCATCGTGCGGGGCATCTGCTGCCTCATCCCCGGCGTGCCCGGCATGTCCGAGCGGATCCGGGTCCGGTCGATCGTCGGGCGGTACCTCGAACACTCCCGCATCTACCGGTTCGCCAACGGCAGCGGCCCGGGCGAGCCCCGCCACCTGATCGGCTCGGCCGACCTGATGCCCCGCAACCTGGACCGCCGGGTGGAGGCGCTGCTGCCGGTGCTCGACCCCGAGCTGCAGGCCCGGCTCGACGAGGTGCTCGAGATCAACCTCACCGACGACGCGATCGCCTGGACCCTCGGCGCCGACGGCACCTGGGCCCGCGTCGAGCCCCGGGGCGACAACGACACGCACGTGCGCCTCGAGCAGGCCGCGCACGCCCGCCGCAAGCGCGCCTGACGCCCCGCGGCCGGCCCCGCGCCGGCGTGGCCAAGAGTTGGAGGACCGTTCACCTGCGGTTCACCTCGGCCACCTCTGGGCGATACCCGGCCTCCCTAGCGTGCGCGGCGACGACCTGGTGTCACCCCCGAGACACCTGCTGCTCGCCCAAGGAGGGCTCACGTGCGCAAGACGAAGACGGCCTGGCTGTCGCTGTTCCTGGTCCTCGGCCTGATCGCCGCGGCGTGCGGCGACGACGACTCGGCCGAGGCCAACGACGACGGCACCGACACGACCGCGGCAGCCGACGACGACGGCGGCTCCGACTCGCTGTCGGGGACGCTCGAGGGCTCGGGCGCCAGCTTCCCCGACGCCTTCTACCAGGCGGCCATCGTCGCCTACGAGGAGGCGACCCCCGGGGTGACGGTGATCTACAACGCCGTCGGCTCCGGCCAGGGCAAGTCCGACTTCGCGGACGGCCTGACCGCCTGGGCCGGGACGGACTCGCTCGTCAAGGAGGACGAGGGCCTCGACCCCGACGAGTTCCTCTACATCCCCACCGTCGCCGCCCCGATCACCGTGTCCTACAACCTGAGCGGCGTCGACGAGCTCCAGCTGAGCCCCGACACGCTCGGCGCCATCTTCAACGGCGACATCACGTCCTGGGACGACGAGGCCATCGCCGCCGACAACCCCGACGTCGAGCTGCCGTCCACCGCGATCACGCTCGCCGTGCGGGCTGACGGCTCCGGGACCACGAGCAACTTCACCAAGTACCTGGAGAAGGCAACCGGCACCTGGACCCTCGGCTCGGGCGACACGATCGAGTGGCCGTCCAACGCCCAGGCCGGGCAGCGCAACACCGGCGTGGCCCAGATCATCCAGGACACCGACGGCGCCATCGGCTACGTCGACCTGGCCGACGCCGAGGCCCTCGGGCTGACCTACGCCGCCATCGGCAACCAGGAGGGCGAGTTCGTCGTGCCGACGCTCGAGGGCACCACCGCCGCCCTCGACGGCGCCGAGATCGCCGACGACCTGACCTACGACCCGCTCGACGCCGCCGGCGCCGAGGCGTACCCGATCGCCGCCCCCACCTACGTCCTCGTGCGGACCTCCTACGAGGACCAGGCGACGGCCGACCTCGTCATCGACTGGATCACCTTCCTGCTGACCGACGCGCAGGACCTGGCCGAGGACGAGCTGTACGCCCCCCTGCCCGACAGCCTCCGCGACCGGGCCCTCGCCCAGCTCGACCAGATCACGGTGGGCTGACCCGCCGACCGCACCGGGCGGGGGTGGTCGCTGACCACCCCCGCCCGATCCCCCACCCGGAGCTGCCGTGACCACCCTCACGCCGATCACCATCGCCGAACGACCAGACCTGACGATCCGGGCCCGCGGGTCCCGGCTCGACGCCGCGTTCCGGGGCCTGGCCCTGGCCGCGGGTCTGGTCGTCCTCGCCGTCCTGGCCCTCATCGCCTACAGCACCGTCGACGCCGCCCTGCCCGCCCTCCGAGCGGCCGGGCTCGAGTTCGTCACGAGCGACCGGTGGGCCCCGAACGCCCCTGACGGCCCGCACCTCGGGTCGCTCGCCTTCGTGTACGGGACCGCCGTCGTCTCCTCGATCGCCCTCGTGCTCGCGGTGCCCGTCAGCGTCGGCATCGCCCTCTTCGCCACCGAGATCGCCCCGCGGCGGCTCCGCCGGTGGATCACCACCGCGGTCGACCTCCTCGCCGCCATCCCCTCGGTGGTCTACGGGCTGTGGGGCATCGCCGTGCTGGCCCCGAACATCACCGGCGTCTACGGGTGGATGCACCGCACGTTCGGCGACCTGCCCGTCGTCGGCGCCCTCTTCGGCCCGGCCTCGTCGGGCCGCAGCTTCATGACCGCCGGGATCGTCCTGGCGATCATGATCGTGCCGATCATCACCTCGATCACCCGAGAGGTGCTCGTCACCGTCCCGCGAGGCGAGAAGGAGGCGGCGCTCGCCCTGGGCGCCACCCGCTGGGAGATGATCCGCGGCGCGGTCCTGCCGCACAGCTTCGGCGGGACGGTCGGCGCCACGATGCTCGGCCTGGGACGGGCCATGGGCGAGACAATCGCCGTGGCCCTGGTCATCGGGTCGCGGCCCCAGATCGTGGCCAACCTCTTCGCCACCGGCGACGCCATGCCGGCGGTCATCGTCAACCAGTTCGGCGAGTCCTCGGGGACGTTCCGCTCGGCGCTCATCGCGCTCGGCGTCTTCCTCTTCGTGCTCACGATCGTCGTCAACTTCATGGGCCGGGTGATCGTCAACCGGGTGCAGGTCCGCTTCCGGGGGGCTGCCTGATGGCGCTCGTCGACCCGCCCGTCCGCGAGCCGCTCGACCTCACCCGGGCCCGGCTCAGCACCCGCCGGCGGCTGGCCGACCGGGCCGCCACCGCCGTCATCTCCCTCGCCTTCGTGGTGGCGCTCGTGCCGCTCGTCGCCGTCGTCGGGTACGTGGTCACCCGGGGCAGCGGGATCATGTCCTGGGAGTTCCTCACCTCGGACATCCCCCGCCAGTACCGCGTCGACGGCGGTGGCATGTACCCCGCCATCGTCGGGACGCTCCTCACCACCGGGCTCGCCGCGCTGATGGCGATCCCGCTCGGCGTCCTCGGGGCCATCTACCTGAACGAGCTGGGCCGCCAGAACCGCACCGCCCGCGCCATCCGCTTCCTGGCCGACGTGATGACCGGCGTCCCGTCCATCGTGATGGGCCTCTTCGTGTACACGATCTGGGTGCTGCGCTTCGAGCGCCAGAGCGCCTTCGCCGGTGCCCTGGCCCTCGCCTGCCTGATGCTGCCCATCGTCATCCGCAGCACCGAGGAGATGCTGCGGCTGGTCCCCGACGAGCTCCGCCAGGGCAGCCTGGCCCTCGGGTCGCACCGGTGGCGGACGATCACCTCGGTCGTCCTGCCGACGGCGCTGTCCGGCATCATCAGCGGCGCGATGCTGGCCATCGCCCGAGCCGCGGGGGAGACCGCCCCGCTCGTGTTCACCGTCGGGCTCGTCTACTCCCCGAGCTGGAGCCTCAGCGACAGCAGCACCGCGCTGTCCGCCCAGATCTTCCGCAACGCCAGTCAGCCCTTCGCCGGTGCCCAGGACCGGGCCTTCGGCGCCGCGCTGACGCTCATCGTCCTCGTCTTCGCGTTCACGGCGCTGTCCCGCTTCGTGGCGAGCCGGCTCGCGATCAAGTCCTGAGAGGTGCCCGTGTCCGACTCCACCCCCGCTCCCACCGCGCTGGCGCCGAGCCCGGCGGCCGCACCGGCCGTCGACGCCCCCGTGGCGCACGAGCAGCCCACCGTCTTCGACGTCCAGGGCCTCAGCGTCCACTACGGCGCGTTCCGGGCCGTGCGCGACGTCGACCTGCAGATCCGCCGCAACGAGATCACCGCGTTCATCGGCCCCTCCGGGTGCGGCAAGAGCACGGTGCTGCGCTGCTTCAACCGCATGAACGACCTGATCGAGGGCGCGCGCGTCGAGGGCCAGGTCCGCTACCACGGCGTCGACCTCTACGACCCCGCCGTCCAGCCGGTCGAGGTGCGCCGCCGGATCGGGATGGTGTTCCAGAAGCCGAACCCGTTCCCGAAGTCGATCTACGACAACGTTGCCTACGGGCCGCGGATCACCGGGCAGAAGGGCAACCTCGACGAGGTGGTCGAGCGCTCGCTGCGGGCCGCCGCGCTCTGGGATGAGGTGAAGGACCGCCTGAAGCGCTCCGCGCTCAGCCTCTCCGGGGGTCAGCAGCAGCGGCTCTGCATCGCCCGGGCGATCGCCACCGACCCCGAGGTGCTCCTCATGGACGAGCCCTGCTCGGCGCTCGATCCGATCGCCACCGCCCGGATCGAGGACCTGATGCAGGAGATCAAGCAGCGGTACACGATCATCATCGTCACCCACAACATGCAGCAGGCGGCCCGGGTGAGCGACCGCACCGCCTTCTTCACCACCGAGGTCAACCCCAGCAGCGACACCCGCACCGGGGTGCTCGTCGAGTACGACCTCACCGACAGGGTCTTCTCCAACCCGAGCGACGAGCGGACGGAGAACTACGTGACCGGTCGGTTCGGGTGAGCGCGGTGGCCGTCCCCCACGAGGAGCCCCTCGAGCCGCTGCGGCAGGCGTTCCGCGAGGAGCTCGACCAGCTGCGGCTGCAGGTCGAGCTCATGGGCGTGCGGGTGGACGAGAACCTCGAGCGGATGCGCCAGGTCCTCCGCTACGGCGACGAGTCCGTCGCCGCGCAGGCGCTGCACGGCGACGACGTCATCGACGCCATGAACGTCTCGCTGACCGAGCGCTGCTACCTGCTGCTCGGCCGGGAGGCGCCGGTGGCCAGCGACCTGCGGTTCATCGTGTCGGTCCTGCGCATCGTCTCCGAGCTGGAGCGCATCGGCGACCTGTCGCTGCGGGTCGCGAAGCTGGCTCCCCAGCACGACCTGCTGTCCCGGGCGTCTCGGGCGTGGGACATCCTCGTGACCTACGGCGACGAGGCCGTCGAGCTCTACCGGCTGGCGCTGCGGGCCTGGTCCGCCCAGGACCTGGCGCTGGCCACCGAGCTGGCCACCGTCAACCGGGAGCTCGGGCACTACGACGAGGCCCTCGTCCAAGAGCTCCACGCCCTGCACGACCCCGACGCGCCCCGCATCGCCATCGGGGTGTTCGCCGCCGGACGGGCCCTCGAGCGCATCGCCGACCACAGCGCGATCATCGGGGCCCGCCTCCGGTACCTGCTCACCGGGGAGCCCCGGTTCCTCGCCGCGGAGGTGCGCTAGGTGACCGAGTCCCTCTCGGCGTTCCACCAGCAGCTCGAGGAGCTCCGCCACGACCTCGTGCGCGCCGCTGGGCGGGCCAGCGTCGCCACCGACGGGGACGGTGCGCAAGCATGAGCGCCGTGCTCGCCGTCTTGGTGGTCGTGCTGGTCGTGGCCCTCGTCCTCGTCCTCGTGCAGCAGCGCCACCTGTCCCGACGGCTCCTCGCCGCCGGGAGCCGCCTCGACCCCGACGTGGTCGCCACCGGCACCGGCCTCGCCGAGGCCACCTCCGTTGTGGAGCGGGTCGTGGACCGAGCGCTGGTGGCCGGCGACGACCAGAGCGTGGCGGAGGCCCGGCTCACCGCGGCGCTGCGGATGCTGCCGCAAGGCGTCGTGCTCTTCGAGCCCGACGGCTCGATCCTGTTCCGGAACAAGGTGGCCAAGTCCTACCTGTCCGCCCGCCACGGCGACGCGCTCGTCGAGGAGGCCATCTACGAGGTGGCTGAGACCGTCATCGCCACCGGGGGCTCGGTGCCGGACCGCTCCGTCGACCTGTTCGGCCCGCCGCGGCGCACCGTCGTGATCCGGGGGTTCGCCGTCGACGCCGGCGACGACCCGGCCGGCGCGCTGGTGATCGTCGAGGACGTGACCGAGCGCCGGCGCCTCGAGTCGGTGCGCCGGGACTTCGTGGCCAACATCAGCCACGAGCTGAAGACCCCGGTGGGCGCCCTCGGGCTGCTCGCCGAGACGCTCGCCGCGGAGGACGACCCCGAGATCAGCCGGCGCCTCGCCGAGCGGATCCTGACGGAGGCGTTCCGGGTCGGGCGCACGATCGACGACCTCCTCGAGCTGTCCCGCATCGAGGTGGCGGAGTCCGAGGTGCACGAGCCGGTGTCGGTGGCCGACCTCGTCGGCGAGGCCGTCGACCGGGTGCGCGGCGCCGCCGACCAGCGGCGGATCGGCATCGCGGTCGACGCGATCCCCGAGCGCCTCGGGGTGGTCGGCGACCGTCGCCAGCTCGTGTCCGCCCTCTACAACCTGCTCGAGAACGCGGTGAAGTACTCCGATCCCGAGTCCTCCGTGGAGGTCCGCACCCGCACCGACGGGCGCGTGGTGGAGGTGGCGGTCCGGGATCACGGCATCGGCATCCCCCGCCGGGACCTCGAGCGGGTCTTCGAGCGGTTCTACCGGGTGGATCGGGCCCGCAGCCGCGAGACCGGCGGCACCGGGCTCGGGCTGGCCATCGTGCGCCACATCGTCCAGAACCACCACGGCGAGGTCCTCCTCGACTCCGAGGAGGGGCAGGGCTCCACGTTCACGCTGCGGCTCCCGCTCGGCTCGGGTCCCGTGGCCGTCTCCGACGAGGCAGGCTGACAGCACCATGAGCGCTCCCGATCCCACCGTGCTCGTCGTCGAGGACGAGGACTCCTTCGTCGAGGCCCTGACCATCGGGCTCAAGCGCGAGGGGTTCCGGGTCAAGGTGGCCCGCGACGGCGCCGAGGCGCTCGACGTGTTCGACGCCGTGCAGCCGGACCTCGTGCTGCTCGACGTGATGCTGCCGCACATCTCCGGCGTCGACGTGTGCCGGGAGCTGCGCAAGCGGTCCCAGGTGCCGATCATCATGGTCACCGCCAAGGGCGGCGAGATCGACACCGTCGTCGGCCTGGAGGTGGGGGCCGACGACTACGTCACGAAGCCCTACCGGCTGCGCGAGCTCGTGGCCCGCATGCGGGCGGTGCTGCGACGCCGCAGCGCCGAGGCCGCGGCGGCCGCGGCCACCGTCACCGGCGAGGGGCTCACCGTCGGCGACGTGAGCCTCGACCCCGAGCGCCACGAGGTGGTGATCCGAGGCGAGGAGGTCCAGCTGCCGCTCAAGGAGTTCGAGCTGCTCGAGCTGCTGCTGGCCAACGCCGGGCGCGTCCTGCCGCGCGACACGCTGATCGACCGGGTGTGGGGCACCGACTACGTCGGGGACACGAAGACGCTCGACGTCCACATCAAGCGCCTGCGGGCCAAGGTGGAGCCCGACCCGTCGAAGCCCACCCGCATCGTCACCATCCGCGGGCTCGGCTACAAGTACGAGCTCCCCCGCGCCTGACCGCCGCGGGGCCGAGGGTCCCGGGGTGGCCCCTACGATGGCTCCGATGACCAACGGCGACGGCTGGCGTCCCCTCTCGAGCCCGCGGTCGCGGGTGGGTGCGGAGGCCTTCGTCCTGTCGCCGTTCGCCCGGCTGGCCCGCTCCCACGTGTTCGCCGCCGGCGGCGACGCGCTGGTCACGATCGCGCTCGCCAACTCGCTGTTCTTCGAGCTCGACCCCAACGACGCCCGCTGGAAGGTCTTCCTCTACCTGGCCCTCACGATGGCGCCGCTCGCGCTCGTGGCCCCGTTCATCGGGCCGTTCCTCGACCGGGCCAAGGGCGGGCGCCGCTGGATGATCGTCGGCGCGCACGGCATCCGGGCCCTCGTGTGCCTGGTCATGATCAACGACCTCGACAGCCTCCTCCTGTTCCCGGAGGCGTTCACCGTCCTCGCCCTGGGCAAGGCCTACGGCGTGGCCCGCAGCGCCGTCGTGCCGACCGTCGTCCGCAGCGACGAGGAGCTCGTCGAGGCCAACTCGAAGATGCAGCTCCTCTCGGGCCTGTCCGCCCCGGCGGCGGCCATCCCGGCCGGGCTCATGTTCCTCATCGCCGGGTCACCGGGCGTCATCACCCTCGCCGTGCTCTCCTACGCCGTCGCCACCGTCCTGGCGCTGCGCATCCCCTCCACCACCGTGGCCGAGGCCCCCGCCACCCCGAAGGAGGCGGCCGAGCTGCGGGGCGTGGGGATCCTGCTCGCCTCCTCGGCGATGGGCCTGATCCGCGGCATGGTCGGCTTCCTCACCTTCTTCCTGCTGTTCCAACTGCGGGAGGACCCCACCTGGCACATGGGCGTCGTGCTCGCCCTCACCGGCGCCGGCGGCCTGCTCGGGTCGATGCTGGCCCCGAAGCTGCGCGAGGCGATGCCCGAGGAGCGGATGCTGCTCACCGTGCTGGCGGTGACGGTCGTCGTGGCCCTCGGCGTGGCCCGCTACGGGGGGCTCGCCGGCGCCGCGATCATGGCGGCGACGATCGCCATCGTCTCCACCTCCGGCAAGCTGGCCTTCGACTCGCTCGTCCAGCGCGACGCCCCCGACGCCAACCGGGGCCGGTCCTTCGCCCGCTTCGAGGTGCGCTTCCAGCTCGTGTGGGTGGTGGGGGCGATCCTGCCGGTGGTGATCGACATGCCGCTGACGATGGGCTACCTCGTGCTCGCCGGCACCGCCGGGTTCGCGCTGTTCTCCTACA
>DATGRC010000171.1:0-4587 GCA_035303865.1 Acidimicrobiales bacterium | reverse complement strand
GCGGGAGACGTACGTCGGTCCCTGGTTCCCCGAGCCGTTGCCGACCGACCGCTGGCGACCCGAGCCCTACGACGACCCCGAGCACGCCGCCCAGCTCGCCGACTCAGTGTCCATGGCGGCTCTCCTGCTGCTGGAGCGGCTCAGTCCCCTGGAGCGCGCGGTCTTCGTGCTGCGCGAGGTCTTCCAGTTCGGCTTCGCGGACGTCGCGGCGGCGGTCGGCCGCTCGGAGGCCGCCTGCCGGCAGCTCGTGTCCCGGGCTCGGCGCGCCGTGCGGGGCGACCGCCGCCGGCGCGCCGTCGCCCCCGAGGCCCACCGGGCCCTGCTCGAGCGCTTCCTGGCCGCCGCCCGCCACGGTGACCTCGACGCCCTCGAGTCGCTGCTGGCCGACGACGCCGTCCTCCTCAGCGACGGCGGGCCTCGCCGCAAGGCCGCCCGCCACCCGATCCTCGGCCGCGACCGGGTGGCTCGCTTCCTGCGCCGAGTCGGTCCGCGGGTCCTGGCCGACCACGTCGAGCCGGCGACGATCAACGGCGCCCCCGGGTTCCGGGCCTACCAGGCCGGGGCGCTCCACCTGGTCGGCACCGTCGAGGTCGACGACAGCCAGGTGGTGGCCGTCCACTGGGTGCTCAACCCCGACAAGCTCCGGTGGGCGGTGCCGCCCGACCCGCCCCAGCCGGGGTGACGTCGGCGCTAGACAGGGCCGATGGCCGCTGACGACCTGTCCCGCTACGACGCCTTCGACGCCCTCACCTTCGACCGCCCCGCCGACGGGGTGCTGCGCCTCACGCTCGACGCCCCCGGCCTGAACGCCGTGGGCCCCGACGCCCACGCCCAGCTGGCCGACGTGTGGCGGGTGATCGATCGCGACCCCGACACCCGCGTCGCGCTCCTCCGTGGCGCCGGCAAGGGCTTCTCCTCGGGCGGGAGCTTCGAGCTCATCGAGTCGATGGTCGGCGGCGACGACGCCACCCGCCTGCGGGTGCTGCGCGAGGCCCGCGACCTCGTCGTCAACATCGTCGAGTGCTCCACGCCGATCGTGTCCGCCGTCCACGGGCCCGCGGTGGGCGCCGGGCTCGTCGCCGCCCTGCTGGCCGACGTGTCCGTCGTGGGTCGCACGGCCCGCATCATCGACGGGCACACCCGTCTCGGCGTCGCCGCCGGCGACCACGCCGCCATCTGCTGGCCGCTGCTGTGCGGCATGGCCAAGGCCAAGTACTACCTGCTCACCTGCGAGACCCTCACCGGCGAGGAGGCCGAGCGGATCGGGCTCGTGTCGCTGTGCGTGGACGACGACGAGGTGCAGGACCGGGCCATGGCCGTCGCCGTGCAGCTGGCCGAGGGCGCCCAGTCCGCCATCCGCTGGACCAAGCACACGCTCAACCACTGGTACCGGGCCCAGTCCGGCGCCTTCGACGCCTCCCTGGCCTACGAGTTCCTCGGCTTCGGCCTCCCCGACGCCCGCGAGGGCCTGGCCAGCCACCGCGAGAAGCGCCCACCCCGCTTCACCGGCCCGGTGTGACCGCGAGGCAATAGGTCCCGCCGAGGCGAGGATGAGGCGATGCGTCCCACATGTGGGACGCATCGCCTCGAGAGCGCTCGAGCGGGACCTATTGCCTCGCGTCAGGTCGGGCGGAAGCGCAGGAGGGTGGTGATGGGTGGGGCGTCGCCGTCGGGGGCGGGGTCGACGGGGACGAAGACGGCCTCGACCGGATCGCCGATGCGGACCGACTCGGGGTCGTCGGTGACGACGTTGGTGAGCAGGCGCGGGCCCTCGTCCAGCTCGACGTAGGCCACGACGTAGGGCGCGGCGTCCCGCCACGGCCCCATGGCGCGGTGCACGATCGTGCGGGCGTAGACGGTGCCCCGGCCGGACACCGGGGTCCACGTGACCGACTCGTGCTGGCAGACCGGGCACCACGAGCGCGGGTACCAGATGTGGTGCCCGCAGGCGTCGCACACCGGTAGCACGACCCGACCCTCGGCCAGGCCGGCCCAGAACGGCGCCGCCTCCGGGTTGTACGGCGGCAGGGGAGCGGGGAGCCCGGTCACGCCGCCCACGCTCCCAGCACGAGGGTGGCGCTGCCGTGGCGGGTGGACAGCGCGCCGCCGGTGCCGTGGGCCAGCGCCAGCTCGCAGCCCGGCACCTGCACCGCCGGGTGGGCCTCGCCCCGCAGCTGGCGCACCGCCTCGATCACCTTGGTCATCCCACCCCGGTTGCCGGGGTGGTTGCTGCAGAGCCCGCCGCCGTCGGTGTTGAACGGCAGCCGCCCGTCGGGGCTGCGCAGCCCGCCGTCCTCCACGAAGGCGCCGCCCCGACCCCGCTCGCAGAACCCGAGGTCCTCGAGGGCCATGAGCACGGTGATCGTGAAGCTGTCGTAGATCGACGCGTACTGGATGTCGGCCGGCGTCACCCCCGCCTCGGCGAAGGCCGCCGCCCCGGACTGCGCGCCCGCCGAGGACGTGAGGTCGATCCGCCCGGCGTCGGTGTGCTTCACCGCCTCGCCGTGGCCGAGCACCACCGCGCCGGCCCGGCCGAGGTCGCGGGCCACGTCGGGGTGGACGACGACGAGCGCGCCGCCGCCGTCGGTCACCACGCAGCAGTCGAGCCGGTGCAGCGGGTCGGCGATCATCGGTGAGGCGAGCACGTCGTCCACGGTGACGACGTCGCGCAGCAGCGCGTTCGGGTTGTGCTGGGCGTGCTCGGAGGCCGCCACCTTGATCCAGGCCAGCTGCTCGCTCGTCGTCTCGAGCTCGTGCATGTGCCGGGACGCGGCCAGCGCGTAGTTGGTGACCGCCCCGAAGATGCCGACCTGCTCGAAGCCGGCCTCGGGCGTGTCGAGGGCCCGCTGCGTGGCTCCCGGCGGCAGGCCGCCGGTGCGGGGCCGGCCGGCGAGCGTGATGAGCGCCACCCGGCACTTGCCCGCCGCGATCGCGGCGGCGGCGTGGCCGACGTGGGCGAGGTACGAGCTGCCGCCGGTCTCGGTGGAGTCGACGTAGCGGACCCGCAGCCCGAGGTGCTCGGCCATCGAGATGGGCCCGAAGCCGGGCGTCGTCGAGTCGCAGAAGTAGGCGTCGACGTCGGCCAGCGTCAGCCCGGCGTCGGCGAGGGCGCCCACGGCGACCTCCCGGTGGATCTGTGCGAGCGTGCGGTCTGGGATCTCGCGGCGCGGGTGCTCGTACGCGCCGACGATCACGGCCTTCCCCCTGATGGACATCGCCGCAGCCTGCCAACGCCGCGCCCCTCGCTGCCAGACGGCGACCCCGAGCGCCGCCGCCCACACCGGTGACCGCGCCCCGAACCCGCCCCGGTCACCCGCGCGCCACCTGCTCGCCGCCTGCTCGTCGCCGCCGGGCCGTCGGAGCGTTGCCGGGCGCCGGTAGGTTCTTCCGGCGATGACCTCGATGCCTGACCTCGCCATCGACCGGGTGATCCGCTTCCAGCGGGTCTTCAACGTCCGCGACCTCGGCGGCCTGCCCACCCGGTCCGGCGCCACGGTCAAGCGCGGGCTGCTCTACCGGGCCGACGGCGTCCACCGCCTCGACGGCGAGGACCTCGAGGCGGTCGCTGCGCTGGGGCTGCGCACCGTGCTCGACCTGCGCACCGAGGGCGAGCTCGAGCACGGCCGGTTCCCCACCGAGCGGCACCCCGTCGCCTGGCACCACCTCCCGGTGCTGCAGCGGATCTGGAGCGACGACGACCTGCGGGTGGGCGCCAGCGCCGCCGAGTTCCTGCGGGACCGCTACCTCGACATGCTCGACCAGGGCGGCGGCTCGATCGCCCGGGCCCTCGAGCTGATCTCCGGCGGCCAGCCCGCGCTCTTCCACTGCTCGGCCGGCAAGGACCGCACCGGCGTGCTCGCCGCGGTGATCCTCGGCCTGCTCGACGTGGACGCCGAGATCATCGCCCAGGACTACCACCTGAGCGCGGCGGCCATGGACGACATGGTGACCTGGCTCGAAGCCGAGTTCCCGGAGGCGAAGACGGCGATGAACAGCCAGCCCCGGGAGTACCTCCAGGCCCCGGTCGAGGCGATGGCCGGATTCCTGGAGGAGGTCGAGCGCCGCTACGGCTCGATGGAGGGCCTCGTCGACGCCCTCGGCGTCAGCGAGGTCACCGTCTCCGCCATCCGCGACCAGCTGCTCTGACGACGTCTCGGTGCGATCCGCGGCCGCGGCGGCCGGGAAGGGCACCGAGGCGCGGTGTCGTCAGTGGCGGCCGAAGGTCACGTCGCCGATGACGGCGGTGTAGCCGGCCTCGGCGAGGGCGTGGACGACCCGGCCGACGTGCTCGTGGTCGAAGGTCTCCATGACGACCTCCAGCTCGGCGCTGCGGGCCGGGACGTCGAGGAACATCCGGTCGTGGACGATCTCCACGATGTTGGCGCCGGCCCGACCCACGATCGACGCCACCCGGCCCAGCACGCCCGGCTGGTCGGGGATCTGGATCTGCAGCCGAACGAGGCGGCCCGAGCGCACGAGCCCTCGCATGATCACCGACGCCAGCAGCCGGGGGTCCACGTTGCCGCCGGAGAGGACCACCCCGACCTCGACGCGCTGGTGGTGCCGGTGGGCGGCGGTGGCCTCATC
>DATGRC010000170.1:0-4412 GCA_035303865.1 Acidimicrobiales bacterium | reverse complement strand
ACGAGCAAACCCGCGCTTCCCGCGACTTCCGGCAGCGACGAAGCATCGGCAGCGATGACAGGTGTTCCGCATGCCATCGCTTCGAGGACGGGCAGCCCGAAGCCCTCGCGCAGGCTCGGGTAGGCCACCACCGTCGCGGCGGCGTAGAGCGCGTCGAGCTCGCCCCGGGGGACGAAGCCGAGCCGTCGGACCGCCACGTCCGGCAGGTCCTCCGACCAGCCGTCGGGGCCGGCGAGGACGAGGTCGACGTCGCGGCGACCGAGGCGGTCGTAGGCCGAGAGGAGGCGGCGCAGGTTCTTGCGGGGCTCGACGGTGCCGGCGAACAGCACGAAGGGCCGGTCGAGGCCGTGACGGCGGCGCACCGCGTCGACCTCCGAGGGCGCCACCGGGGGTCGCTGGGTGGCCCACGGCACCACGGCGAGGCGGGCCTCGTCGATCCCGGCGGCGACGCAGTCCGCCCTCGTGGCCTCCGACGGGCACAAGACGAGCGCCGCCTCGGCTCGGGTGAGCGCCAGGAAGCGCCGGAACACCGAGACGCCGCGGCGGGTGAAGTGCCCGGGCTCGTGGAGGAAGTGCAGGTCGTGCACGGTCGCCACCCAGGGGGCGCGAGCGGCGGGGGCGACGTGGGCGGTGGCGTGCACGAGGTCGACGGCCCCCGTGGCCCGCTCCACCGGCGGCCAGCGCAGCCGCTGCCAGGCGTCGTAGAGCGCGAGCCGGGGCAGCGGCAGCTGCCGCACCTCCACCGGCGGGGCCCACTCGGCGGGCGGCGGCTCGCGGTGGCGGGCGCTGACCCCGACCTGCTCGACGTCCCCGCGGGCGGCGACCGCGTCGACCGCGTCGAGGACGGCGCGCGCCGAGCCGCCGGGCACCCGGTGCCAGACCTGCTCGAGCGTGACGGCGACGCGCATGGTTCCGGAGTCTCGCAGGTCCCTCGGTAGGCTCCTCACCCATGTCCGTGCGCCCGATCTGCCGCCGCTGCCGTCGATGAAGGTCCTCGTCACCGGCAGCGCGGGGCTGATCGGCTCTGAGGCGGTCGAGTTCTTCGACGGCCTGGGCTTCGCCGTCCACGGCGTCGACAACAACATGCGAGCCGACTTCTTCGGCCCAGGTGGCGACACCACCTGGAACCGCCAGCGGCTCGAGTCGGTCTGCCGGCGGTACGCCCACCACGACCTCGACATCCGGGACCGCGAGGCGGTCGAGGACCTGTTCCGCCGGGAGCGCTACGACCTCGTCATCCACGCCGCCGCCCAGCCCAGCCACGACCTCGCGGCGTCTCGACCGTTCGACGACTTCGACGTCAACGCCGTCGGCACGCTCAACCTGCTGGAGGCGGCCCGCCGGCACACCCCCGACGCGGTGTTCATCACGGTGTCGACGAACAAGGTGTACGGCGACAACCCCAACAAGGTCCCCCTCGTCGAGCTGGAGACCCGGTGGGACTACGCCGATCCCGCCATGGCCGAGGGCATCGACGAGTCGATGTCGATCGACGGGTGCCTCCACTCGCTGTTCGGCGCGTCGAAGGTGGCGGCGGACGTGCTCACCCAGGAGTACGGCCGGTACTTCGGGCTTCGCACCGGTGCGTTCCGGGGCGGCTGCCTGACCGGCCCGCACCACTCCGGCGTGGAGCTGCACGGGTTCCTCAGCTACCTCGTGCACACGGCGCTGCGGGAGGCCCCGTACACGATCTTCGGCTACAAGGGGAAGCAGGTCCGCGACCAGATCCACTCAGCCGACGTGATCAGCGCGTTCTGGGCCTTCGCCCAGGATCCCCGTCCGGGCGAGGCGTACAACCTCGGCGGCGGCAAGGCCAACGCGGCCAGCCTCATCGAGTGCATCGAGCTGATCGCTGAGGCCAGCGGGGGCAAGCGACCCGTCACCACCTACGACGAGCGGGCCAGGGTCGGCGACCACATCTGCTACTACACCGACATGGCCAAGTTCCGGAGCCACTACCCGGACTGGGAGCAGCGGTACGACCTTCCGACGATCGTCGACGAGATGGTCACGTCGGTGGCCAAGCAGCTCGGCTGACCGCGCCGTGCGCGTCACCCTCGTCAACCAGTTCTACGCTCCCGACATCAGCCCGACGGCCCAGCTGGCGGCGTCGCTGGCCGAGCACCGGGCCGACCGGGGCGACAAGGTGACCGTCATCACCGGTCGAGCCGGCTACCTCGAGGGCCTGGCCCGCACCGAGCCCGCCGAGCACCACGAGGTGACCGTGCAGCGGGTGTGGACCCCCGATCTCGGCAAAGCCACCCTGGTCCGGCGCCTCACCGGGTACGCCACCTTCCTCACCGGCAGCGTCGTGCAGCTGCTGCGCCTGCCCGCCCAGGACGTGGTGGTGGCGATGACCACCCCGCCGATGGTGGTGCTCGGCGCCGTGCTGCACAAGCTCCTCCATCCGCGCACCCGGGTGGTGCTGTGGAGCATGGACTGCTACCCCGACGCCGCCGAGCGCTTCGGCGAGCTGCGCCCGGGCGGGTTGCTGAGCCGTGCGCTGCGGCGCCTCAACCGGTGGCTCTTCCGCCGGATCGACGACGTGGTGGCCCTCGACGGTGCGATGGCGTCGCTCCTCGCCCGCTACACCACCGAGGGCCGCGCGCCGCGCGTCCACGTGATCCCCAACTGGGAGCGGGGCTCGCTGTTCCCTCCGCCGGGGCCGCACGAGCAGCGCAACCGATGGCGCGGCTACGAGGACCTCGACCTGCGGGGTCGCCCGGTCGTCCTCTACCTCGGCAACACCGGTGTGGGGCACCGCTTCGACACGGTCCTCGACGCCGCCCAGCAGCTGGGTGACGACGCCGTGTTCCTGTTCATGGGGGGCGGGGCCCGCTGGGAGGACCTGCGAGCCGAGGTGGCCCGGCGGGGCCTCGAGAACGTGCGCTTCCACGGCTACGTGCCGAAGGACGACACCCCGGCGGTCATGGCGGGCGCAGCCGGGGCGCTGATCACGCTCGACGACCGCTCGCTCGGGGTGATGAGCCCGTCGAAGCTGCACGCCAACCTCGCCGCCGGGCTGCCGATCGTGTACGTGGGCCCGGCGGGCAGCAACGTGGACGAGGCGATCGAGGCCACCGGCTGCGGCTGGAGCCTGCGCCACGGCGACGTGGCCGGCCTGGTCGAGGCCGTGCGGGCCCTCCCCGGCGCGGCCGAGGTGCGGGCCCGGGCCCGACGGGCGTTCGAGGAGCGCTACGTCGACACCGCCACCCTCCCCCGCTTCGACAAGATCCTGGACCGCTGACGTCGTCGCTGCGCGCTCGTCGGCCGCGGCGGCTTGGCAGGCGCAGGGACGTCGTCAGAGGATCGAGCGGAAGTACTCGGCAGTGCGCTCGAGCCCCTCGCGCAAGCCGATCCGGGGCTCCCAGCCGAGCTGCTCCCGGGCCAGCGTGATGTCGGGCTGGCGCTGCGTGGGGTCGTCCTGGGGCAGCGGCTCGAACACGATCTCGCTGGAGGAGCCGGTGACCTCGATCGCCAGGCGGGCGAGGTCGAGGATCGTGTGCTCCGTGCTCGGGTTCCCGATGTTCACCGGGGTGGTGACGTCGCTGTCGAGCAGGGCCAGGAAGCCGCGGATCTCGTCGTCGACGTAGGTGAACGACCGGGTCTGGCTCCCGTCCCCGTACACGGTGATCGGCTCGCCGGCCAGCGCCTGGGTGAGGAAGTTCGACACCGCCCGCCCGTCGTCGGGCCGCATGTAGGGGCCGTAGGTGTTGAAGATCCTCACGATGCGGACGTCGACGCCGTGATGGCGGTGGTACGCCATCGTCATCGCCTCGGCGAAGCGCTTGGCCTCGTCGTACACCCCGCGGGGGCCGATGGGGTTCACGTTGCCCCAGTACGTCTCGGGCTGGGGGTGCACGAGCGGGTCGCCGTAGACCTCGCTGGTGGAGGCGAGGAAGAAGGTCGCGCCCTTGGCCTTGGCCAGGCCGAGGCAGTTGTGGGTGCCGAGGCTGCCGACCTTCAGGATCTGGATCGGGATCCGCTCGAAGTCGGCGGGTGACGCGGGGCTGGCGAAGTGCAGGACGGCGTCGACCTTCCCGGGCACCCACACGTAGGTCGACACGTCGTGCTTCACGAACGTGAAGCCGGGTCGGCCGAACAGCCGCTCGATGTTCGCCACCTGCCCGGTGATGAGGTTGTCGATGGCGATGACCTCGTCGCCGCGCTCGAGCAGCGCCTCGCACAGGTGCGAGCCGAGGAACCCGGCGCCGCCGGTGACGACGATCCGTGCCACCTAGGCCCGCCCGATGCCCCGGTAGTCGAAGCCGCGCCGGATGTAGGCCGCCCGGTCGAGGAGGTTCCGGGCGTCCACGACGTTGAGGGCGGCCATGGCGCTGGCCACCTTGTCGACGTCGAGCCAGCGGAAGTCGTCCCACTCGGTGAGGACCGCCAGCACCTCGGCGTCCTCG